>CAYTXW010000111.1:0-2926 GCA_964441575.1 uncultured Oscillospiraceae bacterium | reverse complement strand
CTGGTGCCGGCGCTGTCGGTGGTTGCCGCCGCCGCACCGGGGACCACGCGCATTTACAACGCGGGCCGCCTCCGGCTGAAGGAATCGGACCGGATTGAGACTGTGTGGCGGCTTTTGACCAATCTGGGCGCGGAAGCGGAGCAGACGGCGGACGGCATTTTAATCCATGGCGGCAGGCCCCTGACCGGCGGGACCGTGGACAGCTGCAACGACCACCGAATCGCCATGGCTGCGGCGGTGGCATCCACCCTCTGCACCGGCCCGGTGACGGTCCTGGACGCCGGCGCGGTGGCGAAATCCTATCCGAAATTCTGGGAGGATTTTGTGCGGCTGGGAGGGAGAATATAAGTAAGAGTGAAGAAGTGAGGTGTCCGGCTTCGCCGGACGGATTAAAAATTAGCACAGTCCCTCGTGCCCCCTTTTAGGGGGCTGGCTGCCCGAAGGGCAGACTGGGGGTTGTTGCAAATTTGCAATTTTACCGTATCCTCGTACCGCTCTGTTGTCCAACAACCCCCAGTCACGGCTTCGCCGTGCCAGCCCCCTAAAAGGGGGCACGAGGGTGCATACAAATTTTTCAATCCGTCCGCGTCAGCGGACACATTCATTGTCAATTATCCATTCTCAATTGTCAATTCTCAGGAGGCTTTCATGAGCAGTACCTACGGCGAACGGTTTCGCTTTACGATTTTCGGCCAGTCCCACTCCCCGGCCATCGGTGTCACCATGGAGGGAATTCCGGCGGGGACAGCCATTGACCTGGACCGGCTTCAGGCGTTTCTGGCCCGGCGCGCCCCCGGCAGCAGCCCCACAGCCACGGCCCGGAAGGAGCCGGATATTCCGAAATTTGTGTCCGGCCTGGTGGGCAATGTTACCTGCGGCGCGCCCCTGACGGCCATTATTGAAAATACCGATACCATTTCCAAGGACTATTCCAACCTACGGGATTGCCCCCGGCCGGGACACGCCGATTATCCGGCCCAGGTCAAGTTCGGCGGGGCGCAGGATGTGGCCGGCGGAGGCCATTTCTCCGGGCGGCTGACGGCCCCTTTGTGCATCGCGGGCGGCATCTGTCTGCAGCTGCTGGAGCAGATGGGAATCACCGTCGCGTCCCATATCCAGTCCATCGAAGCGGTCCGGGATGGGCGCTTTGACCCGGTGGGCGTGGACGCGGCCCAGCTGAACGCCCTGCTGGCCAAGCCCTTCCCGGTTCTACGGGACGGCGCGGCCGAGGAAATGACCGCCGCCATCCTCCGGGCCAAATCCGAGCGGGATTCTGTGGGCGGCGTCATCGAATGTGCCGCCGTAGGCCTGCCCGCCGGATGGGGCGATCCCATGTTCGGCGGCATGGAGAACCGCATTGCCCAGATTGTCTTCGGCATTCCGGCGGTCCGGGGCCTGGAATTCGGCACCGGCTTTCCGGCGGCGGCTATGCGGGGCAGCGAACACAACGATCCCTATGAGATGGACGGGGATGGAGTGCGGACCAGGACCAACCACCACGGCGGCGTTCTGGGCGGCATTACCACGGGGATGCCCCTGATTTTCCGGGTGGCCTTCAAGCCCACACCGTCCATTTCCCGGCCCCAGGACAGCGTTTCTCTGTCCCGGAGAGAGAACGCCAAGCTGGAAATCCATGGCCGTCACGACCCCTGTATTGTACCCCGCGCCGTACCCGTGGTGGAAGCAGCGGCGGCGGCTGCGATTTATGACGCATGGCTTTGCAATTGATTTTAGGGAGGAATTTTTATGGATTTAAACGACTACCGCCATCAGATTGACGAAATCGACGATCAGCTGGTTGCGCTGTTTCAGCAGCGAATGAACATAGCCGAGAAAATCGCGGCATATAAAAAGGAACACGGTCTGCCGGTGCTGGATGTGGGCCGGGAACGGGAGAAAATGGCGGCGGTCTGCGCCAAAGTGCCGCCGGAGCTGCACAACTATACCAGCGTCCTCTATTCCTCCCTGATGGAGCTGAGCAGCTCCTACCAGAACCGCCAGATGCAGCGCTACAATGAGCTGAGCCAGCGCATCTTCGACGCCATCAACGGGACCCCCAAGCTGTTCCCACAGGATGTCAGCGTCGGCGTCTGCGGTGTGGAGGGGGCGTTTGCGCAGATTGCCTGCGAAAAGCTGTTCAAAATGCCTTTTGTCATGTATTTCAATAACTTTGAGGGTGTATTTTCCGCCATTGAGAAGGGCCTGTGCCGCTATGGCGTGGTCCCCATTGAGAACTCCACCGCCGGTTCTGTCAAGCAGATCTACGATCTGATGATCAGCCGCCAATTCTCCATCGTCCGCTCTGTGCGCCTGAAAATCGACCACAATCTGCTGGCCAAGCGCGGCACAAAGCTGGAGAATATCAAGGAGATTTATTCCCACGAGCAGGCCATCCGCCAATGCGCCGGATTTCTGAAATCCCTGGGCGAGGATGTGAAGGTGACAGCCGTGGAGAACACCGCCATGGCTGCGGAAATGGTGGCCAAGTCGGACCGGACCGACGTGGCGGCCCTGTGCTCCCGCAAGTGCATCGACCTCTACGGCCTGAGCTGCTTGAAATACGCGGTCCAGGACAAGGGCAACAACTATACCCGGTTCATCTGTATCTCCAAGAATCTGGAGATCTACCCCGGTGCGGACCGGACCAGCATTATGCTGTCCACTTCCCACAAGCCCGGCGCGCTGTATAAGATTCTGGCCCGGTTCTACGCGCTTGGCATCAACATCACCAAGCTGGAGAGCCGGCCCATCCCGGATCGGGATTTTGAGTTCATGTTCTATTTTGATCTGGAGACCTCTATCTATTCTGAGGAATTCATTCAGATCATCTGCGAGCTGTCGGCCGGTACCGAGGAGTTCACCTATCTCGGCTCCTACTCCGAGGTGGTCTGATGAAGCGGTGCGGCTTGCTGGGCCGGAAGCTGGG
>CAYTXW010000110.1:0-3112 GCA_964441575.1 uncultured Oscillospiraceae bacterium | reverse complement strand
GCAATTTGCATAAAAATTCATTCAAAAATCCGCAAAATTTCTCCGGAAAAAGTGCTTGTTTCCCATTTTTGTTTTGAATCAGCATTACTTCTGCCGTTGTCAATTGAAAAACACTGTGCTATAATGTACTGAAACTTCAAATTCTGAAAGTAAATTTGGGGCGGGAGGCGGTTTTATGGCGGATGTGGTTCTTGCGGCCTGCCCGGACTATGATCCGGCACATTGCCGTTCGGCGCTGGAGGCTGCACTTTCGCCGCTGGGCGGTCTGGACTGGGTTAAGCCCGGGATGCGGATCGGCATCAAGGCCAACCTGGTCTCCGCCATGGCCCCGGATGCTGCCGCCACCACCCACCCGGCCCTGCTGGCGGCGCTGACGGACCTCTTGAAGGCCCGGGGCGCATCCGTGGTAATTGGCGACAGCCCCGGCGGCCTCTATAACGCGTCCTTTCTGGAGCGGGTTTACCGGGTCTGCGGCCTGGACCAGGCGGAACGGGCCGGGGCCGAGCTGAACCGGGACTTCTCCCAGAAGACCGGGAGCTTCCCTCAGGGGGCGGTACTGCACAACTTTCCATACACCGGTTGGCTGGACGGCTGCGATGCCCTGGTGAACTTCTGCAAGCTGAAAACACACGGCATGATGGGTATGTCGGCGGCAGTGAAGAATTTCTTCGGCGTTATTCCCGGCACCATGAAGCCGGAATTTCATTTCCGCTTTCCCGACGCCATGGATTTTGCCCGGATGCTGGTGGATCTGCAACTATACTGGAATCCCTGCCTCCATCTGGCGGACGCGGTGGTGGCCATGGAGGGCAACGGCCCCACGGCGGGAACGCCCCACCCGCTGGGATTGCTCCTGGCGTCAAAGAGTCCCTTCGCCCTGGACGCGGTCTGTGCCGACCTGCTGGGCCTCAGCCCGGACCGGGTTCTGACCCAGGCGGCGGCCATAGAGCGGGGCCTGGTGCCGGAAAATCTGAACATCCAAGGAGATCCGGAGGCATACCGGCCTGCCTCCTTCCTGCTGCCGCCCACCAGCAGCACCCTGTTCCGCAGTCTGCTCCCCGGCAAAGCGGGCGAGACGCTGGGCCGGACCATTCAGAAGCTTTTGGCCCCGCGGCCGCAGTTGAATCCGGCGGAATGCGTGGGCTGCCAAAAGTGCGCCAACATCTGCCCTGCCAAGGCCATTGAAATGGTCAGGGGAAAGCCCCGCATCCGGCGCAGGCAATGTATCGCCTGCTTCTGCTGCCAGGAATTCTGCCCCAAAGGGGCCATGAAGGTGGGGCGCACAGCTGTGGCAAGACTGCTGAACCAGAACCATTGACAGAATCAAAGAAATGAAATAGAAAGGAAGACCATCTCATGTCCATTTCCGCCTCCGCGCCCTGGCGCAAATTTTACGGCGACACCCCCGCCCATCTGACTTATCCCCAGAAAACCATTTACCAGATGATTCAGGCCACCGCATCCAAATTCCCCAACAATGTGGCCTATGAATTTATGGGCAAGAAAACCACCTATGCAGAATTTATCAAGCGAATTGATCTGACGGCGAAAAGCTATTTGGCCATGGGCATCCGCAAGGGGGACCGTGTCACCATCTGCATGCCCAACTGCCCGCAGGCAGTGGACAGCTTCTATGCTCTGAACCGCATCGGCGCCGTCAGCAACATGATTCACCCCTTGTCTGCAGCCAAGGAGATTCAGTTCTATCTGGACTTCTCCCAGTCCAAAGCCATTCTGACTCTGGATCAGTTCTATCCCAAGGTGGCCTCCATCCAGGAGAGTCTGAAGCAGCCCACCCCTATTCTGGTGGCCCGCATCAAGGATGAGCTGCCCCCGGCCATGGCCGTGGGCTACAGCCTGACCGAGGGCCGCAAGCTGCCCAAGCTGCCCGCCAAGGGCAACTTCCTCCGCTGGAACGACTTTCTGCTGGCGGGCCGCCGCCGCAAGCTGCCCCTGCCGCCGGACGACGGCAAGGCCTCCGATGGCGCGGCGATTCTCTATTCCGGCGGGACCACCGGCACCACCAAGGGTATTTTGCTGAGCAATCTGAATTTTAACGCGCTGGGTCTTCAGACCATCGCCGCCAGCGGCTTCGCGCCCATTGACGGCATGAAGATGCTCTCGGTCATGCCTGTGTTCCACGGCTTTGGCCTGGGCATCGGCATCCACACGGCCCTGATCGGCGGCGCAACCTGTATCCTGGTCCCGCGGTTCAATGTCAAAACCTATGCCAATTTGCTCATCAAGAAAAAGCCCAACATCATCCCCGGTGTGCCAACCCTTTTTGAGGCTCTGCTGCGGGCGGAGAATCTGGATGGAGCCGACCTGAGCTGTCTGAAAGGCGTGTTCTGCGGCGGCGACTCCCTGTCCATCGAACTGAAAAAGAAGGTGGATGAATTCTTGAAAGAACACAATGCCTCTGTGCAGATCCGCCAGGGCTACGGCCTGACGGAGTGCGTCACCGCCTCCTGCCTGACGCCCAAGGACTATCACCGGGTCGGCTCTATCGGCGTACCCTTCCCGGACACCTACTATAAAATCTGCAAGCCCGGCACCACCGACGAGGTGGACGCCAATGTGGAGGGCGAAATCTGCGTGAGCGGTCCCTCCGTCATGATCCGGTATGTGGACAACGAGGAGGAAACCGCCAACACTCTCCGCCGTCACAGTGACAACCGCCTGTGGTTACACACCGGCGATTTGGGCAAAATGGATGAGGACGGTTTTGTTTACTTCTCCCAGCGCATCAAGCGGATGATCGTCACCTCCGGCTACAACGTCTATCCCAGCCAGCTGGAAAACATCATTGACGGCCATGAAAAGGTGCTGCTATCCTGCGTCATCGGCGTCAAGGACCCGTATAAGATTCAGAAGGTCAAGGCTTTTGTGGTGTTAAAGCCTGGTATCGAGCCGACGGACGAGGTTAAGGCGGAGCTGATGGCATACTGCCGTGACCATATCGCCAGATACGCCCTGCCTTATGAGATCGAATTCCGCACTGAGCTGCCTAAGACCCTGGTGGGAAAGGTGGCCTACCGGGCGCTGGAAGAGGAAGAGAATCAAAAGTAAATGGACAATTGAAAATGAAGGTGTCCGCTGACGCGGACAGATT
>CAYTXW010000109.1:0-3137 GCA_964441575.1 uncultured Oscillospiraceae bacterium | reverse complement strand
GCTGTTCAGCTGCTCCGCAAGGGAGCGCGGGGAGCCATACGGGGCGTAAAGGCAATTGTCAAGGCAGCGGCGGCGGCCGGCAAAATCATTGCCGGAGTGGTTGCGGCCGCCGGCAGCGGCTTGATCCTCATTGCAGCGGCAGCGGCGGCAATCGGTATTCTGGTCGGTTCCGGCTTCGGCCTGTTCCTGACGGAGGATTCCGACGGCATGACCTTGCAGACGGTGATGGCCTCAATCAACCAGGAGTATATCGCGCGGCTCCAGTCCACGCAGGAAGAAAATAAGCCGTTTGACAACGTCTCCATCTACGGCTCCAAGCCGGACTGGAAGGATGTTTTGGCGGTCTACGCAATACTTACCACCACAGACCCGGAGCATCCCACTGATGTGGCCACAGTGGACGAGGAGCACAAGAAGCTCCTATCTAATATCTTCTGGGAAATGACGTCTATTTCGTCCGCCAAGTCCACTTCCACCACAACGGTGGCGACCCAGGTGGAAGTCATCGATGAGGAAACCGGCGAACCTACCGGAGAGACGACAACAGTCTATACGCAGGTGACAAAGACCAATTTAAAGATCACAGTCACAGCCAGCACAGCGGAGGACATGATCAGCCGGCGAAGCATGACCGACGACCAGCAGATACAGCTTGCCGAGCTAATGTCCTCCGAGTATGACGGTCTCTGGACGGAGCTGCTGGGCAGCTACAGCTATACAGGCTCAGTGGGGACGTTGGACGGTACTGCCGCCACGGTAGCGGCCTATCTGTTGGAGCAGGGTTTTACCCTGGAGGCCACAGCGGGCATTCTGGGGAATATCTATCAGGAAAGCAAGTTTGATGTGACCTCCGATGTGGTGCATGACGGCAAATTCAACTATCGGTATGAGCGGGCCTGCGGTATGTTCCAATTCACCCACGCCTCAAATTCCACGCCGACGTGCAGCTCCTGTTTGTATCACAGATTCAAAAACTGGTGTTCCTCCAATGGCTGGGATTGGGCCACAGCGGAAGCACAGCTTCATTGGCTGTTTGATTTGGGCAACTGCTCCTGGAGCACCGGTAACGCCCGCCGCGGTTATTACGCCAACAGTCCCGGCTACGGGCTGACCGGTGGCGCATATGACGCCACTTTTGAGGAATTCAAAATGGAGACAGATGTAGTCAAGGCGACCTACTCCTTTATGGCCTGCTGGGAACGGCCAGGCACCTCCTGCGGCCTGGATATCCGCATTTCAAAGGCGTTGGAGTATTACGGGCAGCTGATCACTTCTTCCACGGCAAATCTGATCTGGCCGTCGGACGCCACCAGGATCACCTCCTACTTTGGTTCCCGGGAATCCCCTGGGGGGATTGGCTCCACAAACCACAAGGGAGTTGACATTGGGGCGGCGTCTGGAACACCCATCTATGCGGCGGCGGACGGCACGGTAGTTCTGGCCGCCTACAGCGCAAGCGCGGGCAACTGGATCAAGCTGGACCATGGAAATGGCCTTCAGACGGTCTATATGCACTGCTCCGCGCTCTATGTGACCGCCGGGCAGGAGGTCAGCCAAGGCGATGTGATTGCCGCTGTGGGCAGCACCGGCAATTCTACCGGTCCGCACCTCCATTTTGGCGTAATGGAAGACGGCGAGTATGTGAATCCTCTGGACTATGTAAGTCCGGAATAAGAGCAAAGCTTCGTCCCGGAGCGGCATTTGCGCCGGCTCCGGGACGGGAAAGGAGAAAGACAATGGCAGAGCAATTTTTGTACGAGGTACGGCGGGGAAAAAAGGTGCTGATGCAGACCTCTGACCCCAAAAGCCGGTATGCGCCGGAGGTGGAACGGTTTCTCCTGCGTTCCGGCTGCGATATCTACATCAATGGGAAAAAGCAAACGCAGCCCTCGCGCGGCAAGGTGAAGGCCGCGCCCGTGGCGGATCGGGGGCGGTGACATGGGCGCGGACCAAAGCCGCCGCTGGGCTAACGTGACCAGCAGCGGAAAGCTGCACTTCAACAGAGAACAGCTTGCCAGGGCAAAACAGGCCAGCGCCCTGGAATATGCCCGGAGCCAGGGCTATGACTTGACCGGCAAAGGAAACCGCTGGAGCATCCGTGGCCATGACAGCATGGTGTTCCGGGCGGATGGACGCTGGTACTGGAACAGCCGGGGATATTCCGGGCGGGCAATTGAGTTTGTCATGTACTATGAAAACAAAACCTTTCCCGAGGCAGTGCTGATCCTGAACGGCGTTGATCTTACAGCTCCTGATGCTGTTGTTGAAGGACAAGTTCATTTTTATACACCGGACCCGGGGGAGCTGTCGGCAGCCGCCGCGCCA
This sequence comes from uncultured Oscillospiraceae bacterium, assembly GCA_964441575.1. GTDB lineage: Bacteria > Bacillota > Clostridia > Oscillospirales > Oscillospiraceae > Avoscillospira. The sequence continues at coordinate 812 of CAYTXW010000109.1, read as the reverse complement.
AAGGTTTTTCAGCTTCCGCCCCGGTCAAAGGATATGCGAAAGGTGTTTGGTTATTTGACTGTGATCCGTGGGATTGATTACGAGCTGCTTTTGGAACTGGCACAGCAGGGACGGATTTTCCAGACAGAAAAACGCTGCCCGGATGGAACTGTTTTTTATAATGCGGCCTTTGCCGGATTGGATGAGAGCGGCAAAGTGAGATCTCTTTCCCTGCGGGCGTGTGTTCCACCAAACAGCAGCTTCAAGGTCGAGGTTTACGGCAGTGACAAGGGATTTCCTTTCTGCGTCCCAGGCGGGCCTGACGCGGACAAGCTCTGCGTTTTTGAGAGCGCCATCGACGCGCTGAGCCATGCGACCATTCAAAAGCTGGCGGGCGCTGAATGGGATGACAGCATCCGTATTGCCATGGGCGGCAATAACTCAGCTGCCCCTATATTGAGGGAGCTGGAGCGCAGACCGCAGCTTCAGCAGGTCCTGCTGTGCCTGGATGCGGATGCCGGAGGAAAAATGCAGGGGGAAGTTTATTGCCGGGAGCTGACTGCCAAAGGGGTTCAGGCAGATAGGATTCACTTTGTCTCCGTTCCGTATGGGAAGGACTGGAATGACTATCTGAAGAAATGGCGGCAGGTGGTGCAGGAGCATGACCGGCTGCCTGACACAGAGCACGTCGGTTCGAGCCAGGGCGTCTGCTGCGGCAGAATTCACCATCTGTCCCAGAAGGGCGCTGTGGAGGGCACGGTGGCCTATTACGAGCCGGAGGCATTTGCCACAGCCGTCCGAATGCTGGCGGAGATACAGGCCCCTTTCGTGGC
>CAYTXW010000108.1:0-3192 GCA_964441575.1 uncultured Oscillospiraceae bacterium | reverse complement strand
GTGAAAATGAATTTTTCACACAGGTTGAAAGTATAGCCCGGATTTGCTATAATAAAGAATAATTTTTATTTTGAGGCATGAACTATGAAATATGAACAGTGGAATCTGCGCCCGGCGGGATCTTTGACCTCCCGCCGCCAGATGGAGATGGCGGGGCTGCCTCCGCTGCCTGCCGCTGTCCTCTGTGCCCGGGGGCTGGATTCGCCGGAGAAGGCGGCCAGCTTTCTGTCCCATGGGCCCGAACTTCTTCATGACCCGTATTTGCTGCAAGATATGGACAAGGCCACAGCGCGAATATGCCGGGGCCTGGAGAAGGGCGAGACTCTGGCCGTCTACGGCGACTACGATGTAGACGGCATCACGTCCACCTGTCTGCTTACCGAATTTCTCCGGGAGCGGGGGGGCAATGTGGTCAGTTATATCCCGGATCGGACGGAAGAAGGCTACGGCCTGAACCCAGGCGCCATCAGACGATTAAAAGAGCAAAACGTATCTCTGATCATTACAGTGGATTGCGGCATCACCGCCAATGAGGAAGTGGAGTTCGCCCAAAGCCTGGGAATCGATGTAGTTATCACCGACCATCACCAGTGCAAGGACTCGCTGCCAGCCGCCTTGGCGGTGGTGGACCCCCGCCGCCCCGACTGCCCCTACCCCTTCAAGGAGCTTGCCGGCGTTGGCGTAGCCCTGAAGGTGGCGCTTGCTCTGACCCCGACGGCACAGAGAAGCGGTATCCTCCGCCGGTATGGGGAACTGGTTGCTATCGGCACGGTAGCCGACGTTATGCAGATCACAGATGAAAACCGCGCCCTGGTTCAGTTGGGGCTCAATCTGCTGGGCCAGACCAGGCGGCCGGGTTTGCAGGCGCTGCTCCGGGAGGCCGGCTGCACAGACCGCAAGGCGCCCACTACGGTCACCATCAGCTATGGCCTGGCGCCCAGGATCAACGCCGCCGGGCGAATGGAGCGGGCGATGGTGGCGCTGGAAATGCTGCTGACCCGTGACGCGGTTCAGGGTGAAGAACTGGCCATGGAATTGTGTAAGCTAAACCGGGAGCGCCAGGCCATTGAGTTGGCTATCTTCGATGAATGTGACCAATTGCTGGCCCGGGAGCCCGAGCTGACCGCTCCCGCCATTGTGCTGGCTGGCGAAGGCTGGCACCAGGGCGTGGTGGGCATTGTGGCTTCCCGTTTGTCGGAGAAGTACTCCTGCCCCGCGTTTATGATCTGCCTTGACCATGGCAAAGGGAAAGGCTCCTGCCGTTCCTTCGGCGGGTTTAACCTGTTTGCCGCGCTGGAGCAATGCGCGCCCCTGCTGGAAGGCTACGGCGGCCATGAGTTGGCTGCCGGCTTCACTATTTTGGAAGAAAACATTCCGGCCTTCCGGGCCAAAATAAGAAACCTGGTATCCAGTCATGCTGGAGGACGGCCCATGGTGGCGGCGCTGGATGTGGACGCGGAGATTGACCACTGCTCCATCCTGACCACTGAGCAGGTGAATGCCCTCTCCTGTCTGGAACCCTTCGGCCCCGGCAACCCCAGGCCTGTTTTCCTGCTTCGGGCCGTATCGGTTGTATCCTGCGGCGATGTGGCGGGAGGCAAGCACCTGAAAATGCGGGTGCGGCGGGACGGAGTAACGCTGGACACAATTTTCTTTTCCGCAAACACCGCCTCCTATGGCGTGTCGGCGGGAGACCGGCTGGACATCGTATTCAGCCCGCAAATCAACGAATTCCGGGGCAGCCGCACGGTACAGCTCCAGTTGTGCGATCTTCGGCCGGCGCCCACCCGCGCCCAGTTGGAGCGCGACCTGGTTCAGCGCCTGCTGTCCGGCGAGCTGCTTACCCACTGGGAGGCCGCGGTGCTGCTGCCGCAGCGCAGCGACTTCGCCCGGCTGTGGCGTTACCTGGAGCAAAATTGTACTGCCGGGCCCAATTGCTGGACGCTGGATCAGCTGATTCGTCAGGCGGATAAGGCCGCGGCCTGCCACAGCTCCTATGGCCGGTCTCTGGTGTGCTTCCATGTGATGGATGAGCGCGGGCTGATCAATATGGAGCTGTCAGGACAGCAAGTCACCGTCCGCCTTTGCCGGCCTGAGGGCAAGGTGGATTTGGAGCAGGCCTGTTTAATCAAACGGCTGCGGGAATTTTTGGAGAACTGAAACGCGGAGGTACTTATGGATATCGCCCACGAACAATACCAGAAACTGGAACAAGAGATTTTGGCTACCAATCCCCATGCGGATGTGGCCAGAATCCGTGCGGCTTTCGAGTATGCCAACGAGCACCATGGCTCTCAGCTGCGCAAAAGCGGCGAGCCTTATATTGTCCATCCCATTGCCGTGGCAGAGATCATCAATGAGTTGGAGCTGGACACGGACTCCATCATCGCCGCCCTGCTGCACGACTGCATTGAGGATACGGATTCCACCCATGATGAAATCGCCCGGCAATTCGGAACCGCCGTCGCCGAGCTGGTGGAGGGCGTCACCAAGCTGACCCGGATGCAGTATACCTCCAAAGAGGACGAGCAGATGGAGAATCTGCGCAAGATGTTCATGGCCATGGCCCAGGACGTCCGGGTCATCCTGATCAAGCTGTGTGACCGGCTGCATAACATGCGTACCCTGCAATATCAATCGGAGACAAAGCAGAAGGAAAAATCGCTGGAGACCATGGAAATCTACGCGCCTATCGCCCACCGCCTGGGCATGCAGCGGATCAAGTGGGAATTGGAGGATCTGTCCCTGCGCTATCTGGACCCGGTGGGATACCACGATGTGGAGCAGGAGCTGGGCAGGATGAACGCCGAGCATTCCGAATTCCTGACAAAGATGCAGAAGCAGATTGAAGGCCGCCTGGCCGATGAGGGGATGCACTGCAAGGTATATGGCCGGGTGAAGCACATCTATTCCATCTATCGGAAGATGTATTCCCAGAACAAGACGATCCGGGAGATCTTTGACCTGTACGCCTTCCGGGTCATCGTGGACGATATCCCCGCGTGCTATAATGTGCTGGGCAGCATCCATGACATGTTTAAGCCGGTGCTGGGGCGTTTTAAGGATTATATCGGCACGCCCAAGCCCAACGGCTACCAGTCCCTGCACACCACGGTAGTCGGCAGGGAGGGCATCCCCTTTGAGGTGCAGATCCGTACCTGGGATATGCACCAGACTGCGGAATACGGCGTC
>CAYTXW010000107.1:0-3453 GCA_964441575.1 uncultured Oscillospiraceae bacterium | reverse complement strand
AGCATATGTAGAGAATTTGTTTCCCTTTGTATAGTCGAACTTGTCCACCGCCCGGATCAGGCCGGTATTGCCCTCCTGAATCAAATCCAGAATGTGCAGACCGCGGCCGGAGTATTTCTTCGCAATGGAGACTACCAGGCGCAGATTGGCCTCCGTCAGCTTGTCCTTGGCCTGCTTGTCGCCCTCCGCCACACGCTTGGCCAGCTCGATCTCCTCTTCGGCGGACAGAAGCGGCACCTGGCCGATCTCCTTCAGGTACATCCGCACCGGGTCATCCAGATTGTATTCCGCGGCCAGCTCCACCGGGTCTACCAGCGGTTCTTCGCCGCTGTCCGGGCCGAGATCGGGCAGATCCTCCACCGGCTCCGCATCCAGATCCAGCTCTGCGCCCACCACCTGGATTCCCATGGCTTCAAAAGTATCGTAGATCTGTTCGATTTTTTCCACGGACAGATCCAGCTTTTCCAGCTCTGCGTTCAGCTCCAGCGCCTGAATGGTTCCTTCCTTCTGCGCTTTTGCGATCAGCGCGGCCACCGGGGCCTTTGCGTCTTCCGTATGATTTATATTTTGAGAGTTTGCCATATTGCACGTCCTCATTCCAATACTAACGACAACAAAAAACGGCATAAAGTGTCGTTTTCGTAATAACTCCATCATTATATCTCTTTTTTTGCGTCCTGACAATAGGCCTTTCCACTTTTTTGTCAGAAATTTTCGACTTTTGACAGCCTCCCGTTTGTCCGCCATAGCATCAGTATCCCCGAAAAAGCAGCAATGCAAACGTTTCCGCGGGAATTTTGCCTCTGTCCCACTTATGGGGCATGGATTTTTTTGCGATTGACGGGAGCCGCTGCAATCGATTATAATAAATATAGAACAAATGTTCGAACTGACAAGGAACCTGTGCGAGAAATCAACATGGAAGCAAAGGAGAACAGTATGACGGAATCGGAATATGATTACTTGCTAAGGAAATGGCCCGGGAGCAACCCATGGACGTGGCTGGGGCGGCGAACGGCGGTGACGCTGCCCAGTGACGCCGCATCGCCGGAGGAGCTGCTGCGGCGCAACGGTCCGTGCCATGTGTACCGGCTGGGTGCGCCGATGGATATCAGGCAGTTTGAGGCCATGCCAAGGGATTTGCAGCGGGCATATCTGCACCGCCTGCGCCAGCGGGGCGGCAGCGCAGAGAGCGTACAGGCCATGCTGGGCATCAGCCGCCAGCGGCTGCGGCAGCTGCAGGAGCGGGACAGAATTGTCTTTGACCAGCCGGACCGTACGGCCTGGGAGGCGTTTTTGAGGAGGTGAGCGGAAATGGAGCTACAGCCGAAGCGCGCCAAAGAGGCGTTGATCGCCGTGGCGGAGATGAAGAACCAGATTATCCGCCTGACCAGGCGAATCCAGTTGTTGGAGGCCAAATGCACCAATATCACCACCCACTACGGCGGCAAGTCCGGTACGCCGTCTCACAACGAGCTTTGGAACATCCTCAGCGACGAGCGCGTCCGGCTGGGAGAGCAGCTGCGGCGGGTGATGGCATTAGAGCGGCAGATTTCCGAGCAGATCGACCTCCTGCCCCGGGAGCGTTGGCGCATGGTTCTGCGGCTGCGGTATCTGGACGGGATGTCCGTCCCAGAGGTAGCAGAGGAGATGAGCCGTGCCTTCCGCCGGCCCTACTCACGTGCCCAGATCTACCGGTTTCAAAAGGACGCGCTGGAGGCGGCGGAACGTCTTTGGTTTCCCAACCCCTGACGCCGGCCGCCCAGGTCCCCCGGGCCAGAGCCTCCTACGCCCCCGGCGGGATGCGGGGCTGCCCCCACCGCTGGCTGGACGTGCCGTGGTGGGAAGGGTGCGATGGGACGCCGGCGGGCTGCGAGAGGTGCTGGGGAAAATTGATAATGGATAATTGATAATTGACAATGAAGGTGTCCCCTTCGGGGACGAATTTGAAATTTTACGCACGCCCTCGTGCCCCCTTTTAGGGGGCGTGGCCGACGAAGGAGGCCTGAGGCAGCCGTTGGCAGCTTGCTGCCTTACGGATGCCCATGCACAGCAGGGGGTTGTTCCGATAACAGATTTTACCGTATGATCGTACCGCTCTGTCGTCCAACAACCCCCAGGCCACCCTGCGGGCGTCCAGCCCCCTAAGAGGGGGCACGAGGGGGCTGGCGCAATTCGGCTCTTATGTCTCTTTTGGGGCATAAGAGCTTTTTTGGATAGTTTTTCTCTCTTTACACGCAATTAACATGGGCGGACTTTTGGACTTAACATGGGATTGGTACAATCAAGCTGTCAAAACACATAAAAGGAGTGTCAAGAACATGAAAAAAGCAATTGCACTTGTACTGTGCGTCCTGCTGCTGGCGGCTATGGCCACCGGCTGCGCCAATGGAAGCCCTGAAGCATCCAGCAGCCCCATCACCGTGGTCTCCCGGGAGGAAGGCTCCGGCACCCGGACCGCATTTGTGGAGCTGATGGGCGTGGAGACTGAGGCGGGGGATATGACCACCGAAAACGCCGAAATCGCCAACTCCACCTCCCTGGTGCAGAACACCGTGGCCGGCAACAAGGCCGCCATCGGCTATATCTCCCTCGGCTCCTATGACCCCTCCGCCGTCAAGGCCATTCCGGTGGACGGCGTGGAGGCTACGGTGGACAATATCGTGGCCGGTTCCTATGCCGTGTCCCGTCCCTTTGTCATCTGCTATCGGGAGGAAAACCTGACGGACCTGGGCCGGGATTTTGTGCGCTTTATCCTGAGCACCGACGGCCAGGCCATTCTGGAGGACAACGGCTATATCTCCTCCGCTGAGGCCAGCGGGGAAGTCTATGCCTCCTCTGATCTCAGCGGCAACCTGAGCCTGAACGGCTCCACCTCCGTCGGCCCGGTCATGGAGAAGCTGGCGGAAGCCTATCGGGAGCGGAACACCGGCGTAACCATCGACATCCAGCAGACCGGCTCCGGCACCGGCATCACCGCCACCTTGGATGGCTCCTGCGAAATCGGCATGAGCTCCCGCGCCTTGAAGGACGAGGAGCTGGCCGGGGGATTGATCCCTGTTACCATTGCCTTGGACGGGATTGCGGTCATTGTCCATCTGGAGAATACGGTTGACGGCCTGACCTCCGAGCAGATCCGCCAGATTTTCACCGGCGAAGTCACCGACTGGAGTTTAATCGGATAGGCCTCGTGCCCCCTTTGAGGGGGCTGGCTGCCCGAAGGGCAGACTTGAGGCAGCCGTTGGCAGCTTGCTGCCTTACAGATGCCCATGCACAGCAGGGGTGTATCGACGACAGATTTTATCGTATCATCGTACCGCTCTGTTATCCAACAACCCCCAGTCAGCTTCGCTGACAGCCCCCTCGAAGGGGGCACGAGGGGTGCGGTGCAACTTGTACCTACAAGATGAGGTTTTATTCTATGGCAAAATTCAAAGAATCCGCCATGCACGG
>CAYTXW010000106.1:0-3908 GCA_964441575.1 uncultured Oscillospiraceae bacterium | reverse complement strand
TTTTCTTGGTCCGCACCTGTGCAAGCTCATCGCTCAGGTCGGACAGACTCATTTGTTTATCTATGGGCGTATTATAGCAAGCTTTGGCACAATTTGCATTATGCGGTTGTGCCTTAGTTTTTTGAAGGTTGCGCGGCGTGAAAATCGCGGACACTCCCGGCATTTTATTTGTGATACAGCCGCTGGCGCTCGTAGACCGGCTCGTAGGTCACATGGGCGCCCAGCTTTTTGAATACGTTCTCGTCCACCTGAGAAAGAATCACGGTGGAGTGGACCTCGGCATCCTTCAGGTTGCTAAGTTCCTCCATGGCCAGGTCCGCCGTGGGGTTGGTGACGGCGCACATGGACAGGGCGATAAGCATTTCGTCTGTGTGGAGCCGGGGATTGCGGTTGCCCAGATGCTCCACCTTCAAATGCTGAATCGGCTCCAAAACGGTGGGGGAGATCAAATCCACCTGGTCGGCGATACCCGCGAGATATTTCAGAGCATTGAGCATGGCGGCGCAGGACGCGCCCATAAGCGCGGAGGTCTTGCCTGTGATGATTTTGCCATCGGCCAGCTCAATGGCCATGGCCGGCGCGCCGGTACGCTGGGCGACGGCCTGGGCGGCCGGAACTGTGCGGCGCATCGCCGGTTCCAGACTCAGGGACTGCATCAAGGTCTCCATTTTACGCAGCTGAGAAGAAGCAACATTGCCGCGCTTGACTTCACAGGCGGTCTCATAATAGCGGCGGATAATTTCCTGCCGGGACGCCTCCCGGCAGACCTCGTCATCCACAATGGCGTAGCCAGCCATGTTGACGCCCATGTCCGTAGGGCTTTTGTAGGGACAGACGCCGTAGATTTTTCGGAATATGGCCTCCAGCACCGGGAAAATCTCGATGTCCCGGTTGTAGTTCACGGTGGTTTCGCCGTAAGCCTCCAGATGGAAGGGATCGATCATGTTCACATCGTCCAGGTCCACCGTGGCGGCCTCATAGGCCAGATTGACCGGGTGCTTCAGGGGCAGATTCCAAATGGGGAAGGTTTCATACTTGGCGTAGCCCGCCTGAATGCCCCGCCGGTGCTCGTGGTAGAGCTGGCTCAGGCAGGTGGCCATCTTGCCGGAGCCGGGACCCGGCGCGGTGATGACCACAACGGGCCGGGTAGTTTCGATATATTCGTTCTTGCCGAAGCCCTGATCCGAGACGATCAAGGGGATGTTGGAGGGATATTCGTCAATGGGATAGTGGCGGTACACCCGGATTCCCATGGATTCCAGCCTGTGCTGAAAGATTTCTGCCGCATGCTGGCCGTGGAACCGGGTCAGGACCACGCTGCCCACAAAAAGGCCAAACTCCCGGAATGCGTCGATGAGCCGCAGAACATCCAGGTCATAGGTGATGCCCAGGTCGCCCCGGCGTTTGTTCTTTTCAATATCGTTGGCGGAAATGGCAATGACCAGCTCCGCCTGGTCCTTCAGCTCCAGCAGCATCCGCATCTTGCTGTCGGGCCGGAAACCGGGCAGAACCCGGGACGCATGGTAGTCGTCAAACAGCTTGCCGCCAAATTCCAGATAAAGCTTGCCGCCGAACTGCTCCACCCGCTGGCGGATGCGCTCGGTTTGCAGGCGCAAATACTTCTGATTGTCAAATCCGATCTGCCGCATAGAATTGCCTCGCTTATTTTATCTTTTTCCAGTTCCATGATAGCGGTTTCTGAGCGGAATTGCAACTGCGGTTTTGCGCAAACTTCTGCAAAAAAAGTTTGAGAGGGCTGGAAACCGCTGACGCTGTGCCTATGGCGGCGCATTTTTTGCGGATGTTTTGTGTCCTGCTCCTGTTTATGCTATTATAATCGTACTGAAATCGCAACCCCTTTTCGCAAATTTTCACGTTTGCCGCAGGCCCTGATCCGTGAACATCAGCTTGACAAACCCGACGTTCAGCGTGTATGATAGAGGTATCAATTCCCACCGAAGGAGGAACTTCCCATGGCTCATATTCAGACTCTGAACACTCGTGACATGGCCAAGAGCGCCCAGAACGGCGGATGCGGCGAATGCCAGACTTCCTGCCAGAGCGCTTGCAAGACCAGCTGCGGCATTGCCAATCAGGCCTGCGAGAACAGCGACGAGAAATAAGGATGGCATACCATCACGGGGCGGCGGCCTGCCGCCCCGATGGCCTTTTGGATACCGGAACTCGATTCAAACCTTTCAACGGTCTTCATCGGGCGAAGCCCGTCAAGTTCCGCACGAAACGGGACCGCGCACAGATTTCTCAATCAAGGCATTACCATTGAGAAGCAAGATTACACGGCGCAAAGATGCGTGTTGATTGCCGGGCAAGCAATGACACGCCTTTTTCATGCGTCTCCACAGGGTGGGAAGATTATGATTCATCAATATCAGCTGAACGGTTACAATATTGTTTTGGACATCTACAGCGGCAGCGTCCATGCAGTGGACCAGCTGGCCTATGACGCCATCGCCCTGCTGGATCAGGGAAAGACCCGCGCCGAAGCCGAATCGGCGCTGCAGGGGCGCTATGCCCGGGCCGACATTCAGGCCTGTCTTGCGGACATTGATTCTCTGATTGCACAGGGGCAGCTGTTCACCGAGGACACCTACGCGGACAAGGCCTTTGACTTCAAGAACCGCAGCACCGTGGTCAAAGCTCTGTGTCTCCATGTGGCTCACACCTGCAATTTGAACTGCGACTACTGCTTCGCGGCGCAGGGTAAGTTTCACGGCAAGGTGGGCCTGATGTCCTTTGAGACTGGCAAGCGGGCGTTGGATTTCCTGATTGAGCGCTCCGGCACCCGGCGGAATCTGGAAGTGGACTTTTTCGGCGGTGAGCCGCTGATGAACTTTCAGGTCTGCAAAGATCTGGTGGCCTACGCCCGAAGCATTGAGAAGGAAAAGGGAAAGAACTTTCGCTTTACTCTGACCACCAACGGCGTGGGTATCACCGACGAGGTCATCGAGTGGGCCAACCGGGAGTGCTACAACGTGGTTCTGAGTCTTGACGGCCGCAAAGAGGTCAACGACCGCTTCCGCAAGGACATCCGCGGTGTTGGCAGCTATGACCGCATTGTCCCCAAGTTCCAGCAGTTTGTGAAGGCCCGGGGCGGCAAAAACTACTACATGCGCGGCACCTTCACCCATTTTAACCCGGATTTTACCAACGATCTGTTCCATATGGCCGACGATCTGGGCTTCACCGAGCTTTCCATGGAGCCGGTGGTTTGCGCGCCGGACGATCCATGCGCCCTGACGGAGGCCGACTTCCCCGTGCTGTGCGAGCAGTATGAGATTCTGGCCAAGGACATGCTGCGCCGGGAGAAGGCGGGCAAGCCCATCACCTTCTACCACTATATGCTGGATCTCCGGCACGGTCCCTGCATATACAAGCGCATCTCAGGCTGCGGCTCCGGCACGGAGTATATGGCCGTCACCCCCTGGGGCGACCTGTATCCCTGCCACCAGTTCGTGGGCGACGAGGCCTACAAGCTGGGAGACGTCTGGAATGGCGTCACCAACACCGCCCTGCGGGACGAGTTTAAGCTGTGCAACGTCTATGCCCGGCCCGACTGCAAGGACTGCTGGGCGCGGCTCTACTGCTCCGGCGGCTGTGCCGCCAACGCCCTCCACGCCTCCGGCGACATCCACGGCGTCTACGAATACGGCTGCCGCGTGTTCCGAAAGCGCATGGAATGTGCTCTGATGATGAAGGTGGCGGAGGCGCTGCCGCGGACAGATTGAATGGATGCAAGCCCTCAAAGGGGGCACGAGGGATTCCGCAACGGCTCTTGTGCCCCCTCTTAGGGGGCTGGCTGCCCGGAGGGCAGACTGGGGGTTGTTGCAAGTTTGCAATTTTACCGTATCCTCGTACCATTCTGTTGTCCAACAACCCCCAGCCTCACT
>CAYTXW010000105.1:0-3912 GCA_964441575.1 uncultured Oscillospiraceae bacterium | reverse complement strand
AGATCCCTCTTCCTTTCGTCTATTATGGCAGTCTCCGGGCATGTTTTGCCCAGAGACTGTGTTTTTTACCGTCTGAGATTCTCAATAATCGCGGTGGTGCCCAAGCCGCCGCCGCAGCAGGAAGAAATCACGCCGTACTTTCCACCGGTCTTTTCCAGCTGCCGCATGGCGAACATGGAAATCCGCGCGCCGGAGGCCCCGTTGGGATGGCCAATGGAAATGGCGCCGCCGTTGGGGTTCCATTTTTCTTGGTCGATCTTCACGCCGCTCTGGGCCTCCATTTCACGGATGACGCCCAGGTTCTGCGCCGCGAACGCCTCATTGCACTCCATCACGTCAATGTCGCTGATGGTCAGACCGAGCTGCTTCAGCGCCTTCAGGTTGGAGTAGGCGGGACCAATGCCCATGTAGTCCTCCTGGACGCCGTGGTGCGCGCCGCCGATCCACTTTGCCAGGGGAGTATAGCCGTACTCTTTCGCCTTCTCCGCAGTCATGACAAGCAGGAAGGCCGCACCGTCATTCCGTCCGGAGGAATTGCCCGCAGTGGTCACGCCGTCCCGGTTGACCGCCCTCAGCTTGGACAGGCCCTCCATCGTGGTGCCGGGGCGGGGGAACTCATCCTTGTCGACAACGATTTCCGGGGTCTTTCTGGTAGCCGGGATGGTAATGGGGATAATCTCATCGCCGGTGATTCCCTTCCCGTAGGCGGCGGCCAGACGCTGCTGGCTGCGACAGGCGAACTCGTCGCATTCCTCGCGGGTGATATTCCACTTGACCGCCATCTTATCGCTGATGGAAACCATATCGATGTTTCGCTCCGCATTCGGCGTCAGGCTCAGCGCCACGGGATAGGGCGGAATCAGCTTATACTGGGGCCGGGACATGGGAAATTTGGCGGTCATGGTGCTGTAGGACTCCATGCCGCCCACAATGGCCACATCCGCCATGCCGGCCATGATCTTCCACGCAGCGTGGTTCAGGCTGGTGATGGCCGAGCCGCACTGCATTTCCACAAAGGTGCCGGAGCACTCAATGGGCAGCTTGGACTGCAAAACAATATAGCGGGCCGTATTCTTGCTCTTCATGTCGCCCAAAGCGCAGCCGGCCATCAGGCTGTCCACTGTGCCACGCTCCAGAATCCCGGTCCGCTCCAGCAGGCCATCCACCACTTTGGAGGCAATGTCTACACTGGCCAGGGTCTTCAGCCCGCCGCCAAAATTGGTAAATGCGGAACGGACGCCGTCTACGATGACTACTTCACGCATGATCTTCACTCTTCCTTTCTCAGCGTCTCAGATTCTCAATGATGGTGGTGGTGCCGTGGCCGCCGCCGCAGCAGGAAGAAAACAGGCCGTACCGGCCGCCGGTCTTCTCAAGCTGCTTCATGGCAAACATGGCGATTCGGCTGCCGGAGGCTCCGTTGGGGTGGCCGATGGAAATGGCACCGCCGTTGGGGTTCCACTTCTCCTGGTCGATCTTCATGCCGCTCTGGGCCTCCATTTCACGGATGACGCCCAGGTTCTGCGCCGCAAACGCCTCGTTGCACTCGAACACGTCAAAATCCGCCACAGTCAGACCGGCCAGTTTCATAGCCTTCAGGTTGGAGAAGGCGGGACCGATGCCCATTTCATAGGGATGTACGCCGATATCCGCCCCCATGACCCAGCGGGCGTAGGGCGTGTAGCCCAGCTTCTTCGCTATGTCCGCCGACATCATCAGCAGGAAAGCCGCGCCGTCGTTCCGGCCGGAGGAATTGCCCGCAGTCGTCACGCCGCCGGGCATGACGGAGCGCAGCTTGGAAAGGCCCTCCACCGTGGTGCCGGGGCGGGGGAACTCGTCCTTATCAATGACGATCTCCGGGGTCTTTTTCGTCGCGGGATAGACAAAGGGGATGATCTCGTCGCCGGTAATTCCCTTCCCGTAAGCGGCGGCCAGGCGCTGCTGGCTGCGGCAGGCGAACTCGTCACATTCCTCGCGGCTGATGTTCCACTTGGCGGCCATTTTGTCGCTGATCTCGATCATGGTGATGTCCTCTTCCTTGGTGGGCGCCAGGTGGGACGCCAAGGGAATGGGCGGAATCAGCTTATAAGGCTCGTCATTCATGGAAAACTCCGCGCACAGGGTGCTGTAAGACTCCATGCCGCCTACCAGCAGCACGTCCGCATAGCCCGAAGCGATCATGGCCGCGGCGTGGTTGACGCTGGTAATGGCGGAGCCGCACTGCATTTCCACATAGTGGGCCTCTGTCTCAACGGGCAGGCCCGCCAGCAGAGTCGCATACCGGGCCAGGTTGGACGCCTTGCTGTCCCGCAGGGCGTTGCCGCAGACCACGCCGTCTACCTTGGTCTTTTCCAGGAGGCCGGTTCTCTGAATCAGCCCCTTCATCACAAAGCCCGCGATCTCCGTAGACGCCAAATCCCGCAGACCGCCGCCCATATTGCAGAACGCGGAGCGGGCGCCGTCCACAAATACAACTTCTCGCATTACATTTTCCTCCTACTACAATAAAATTTGGTTGGAACCTCCGGCAGCCGGCCGGGGAGTTTGTCAATCTCTTGCCACAGCTGCAATCAGAGGCGCAGCTGGCTGGCCTCTCCCTCCCTGGGGTATCAGGCCGTCAGCATTCTCTTGTCGCAGCGTTCGATTTGAGCAGATCGAACTACCGAAAGCCGGGACGCTCGCATCACTCAGCGGCAACTGTCATGCATCCCGGCGGAGGGGTGGTTATCCTGCCCTTGCAATGTCTCTCACACCGTCAGCAAACCGGGCGCTTTGATGGTTATCTTTGATTGAACATATGGCAAGCCACATAATGCTCGGGCGCGACCTCGCGCAGCTCCGGCATCACACAGCAGCACTTTTCATTGGCATAGGGACACCGCCCGGCGAACCGGCAGCCCGGGGCGGGGTCGATGGGGCTGGGCACGTCGCCCTCCAGCATGATGCGCTGCCTAGCCCGGCTGACGTCCGGGTCGGGCACCGGCACCGCGGACAAAAGAGTCCGGGTGTAGGGGTGCAGGGGATACTTGTTTAGCTCCCGGCTGGAGGCCAGCTCCACCATGCTGCCCAGATACATCACGCCGATACGGTTGGAAATATGCCGCACCACAGAGATATCATGGGCGATAAACAGATAGGTCAGGCCCAGCTCCTGCTGCATGTCCTCCAGCATATTGACGATCTGGGATTGAATCGATACGTCAAGGGCTGAGATTGGCTCGTCGCAGACGATGAACTCCGGCCCCACCGCCAGCGCCCGGGCAATACCGATGCGCTGCTGCTGTCCGCCGGAAAACTCGTGGGGATAGCGGTCGCCCTGTTCCTCGTTGAGCCCCACCCGGTTCAGCAGCTCCACCACCTTTTGGTGGCGCTCTCTCCGGCTCCCGGCCAGCTTGTGGATGTCCAGAGCCTCGCCGATGATATTCTCGGCGGTCGTCCGCGGATCAAGGGAGGACGACGGGTCCTGGAAGATGATCTGCATTTTCCGCCGGTATGGCTTGACGTTTTCCGCCGTCTTGCTCTGGCTGTCATAGAACACCTTGCCGTCATATACAATCTTTCCCGACGTAGGCTCATGGAGCCGGAGGATCGACCGCCCCAGAGTGGACTTTCCGCACCCGGATTCGCCGACCAGGCCCAGGGTTTCTCCCCGGCGGATGTACAGGGAAACGTCCTCCACCGCGTGGACGTAGCTCATGCCGCCGGAACGCTTGATGGGGAAGTATTTTCGGAGGTTCTGCACCTCGATCAGCTTATCATCCATCATCCTCCACCTCCTCCGCATATTTGACCGGAGCCAGGTCGTGCTCCGACAGGCCCTCCTCCGCCAGCAGCCAGCAGGCGGATTGATGGCGCTCACCCACCTCGACCACCGGCGGCTCCTGGCGGCAGCACACCCTCATGCACTGCTCA
>CAYTXW010000104.1:0-4004 GCA_964441575.1 uncultured Oscillospiraceae bacterium | reverse complement strand
CCAGCAGTTCAAGCAGCTGCTGATGACCTCCGGCTTTGACCGCTATTTCCAAATTGCCCCCTGCTTCCGCGATGAGGACGCCCGCGGCGACCGCACGCCCGGCGAGTTCTACCAGCTGGATATGGAAATGGCCTTCGCCTCCCAGGAAGACGTGCTGACCACACTGGAGGAGGTTCTGATCCCCATCTTTGAGAAATTCGGCAAATTCAAGCGCGTCAGCCGGGGTCCGCTCCGCCGCATCCCCTTTAACGAGGCCATGGAGCGCTACGGCTCCGACAAGCCCGATCTGCGGGTGGATCTGGAGGTCCGGGATATCACCGAGACCGTGCAGGGCTGCGGCTTCGGCCCCTTTGAGGGCGCGGTGGTCAAGGCCGTGGCTGTGGACGATTTCACACAGGCCCGTAAGTGGATCGACAAGCTGCTGAAGGACGTGGAGGTCCAGACCGGCAGCAAAGCCTGTTGGGTCAAGGTGGATGAGAACGGCGAGCTGACCGGCGGCATCGCCAAATTCCTGACCGGCTGCAAAGACGCCTTTGTCTCCCGGCTGAATCTGAAACCCGGCAGCTTCGTCTGCATGGCCGCCGGCAAGAAGGCCGCCGCCCAGAAGACCGCCGGGGTCATCCGCAATATGCTGGGCAAGCGCGTCCCCGGCCACTTTGATGAAGAACAGTACGCCATGTGCTGGATTGTGGACTTCCCCATGTACGAGATCGGCGAGGAATCCGGCGAACTGGAGTTTTGCCATAATCCCTTCTCCATGCCCCAGGGCGGGATGCAGGCGCTGCTGGACGCCGAAGGCGATGTGGAAAAGCTGCTGGCCGTCAACGCCGACCAATATGATCTGGTGGTCAACGGCTACGAGACGGCCTCCGGCGCGGTCCGGAATCACAGCCCCGAAATCATGGTCAAGGCCTTCCAGATGGTGGGCCTGGGCGAGGAGAACGTCAAATCCAAGTTCCCCGCCATGTACAACGCCTTTACCTACGGTGCGCCGCCCCACGCGGGCGCGGCTCCCGGCATTGACCGGATCGTCATGCTGCTGACCGGCGAGGAATCCATTCGCGAGGTCATTACCTTCCCCATGAATCAGAAGGCCCAGGACGTCATGATGGGCGCCCCCTCCGCCGTGGAGCAGAAGCAGCTGGATGAACTGCACATCGCCATCACCGCGAAAGAAGAATAACCGAATCAAAGGGGCGGCCCCTACAGGCCGCCCCTTTGACAGCAGTGCGCAGAAGTGTACAAGGCGGCAAAAAAGGAAGAATCGGGCAGCAGGGTGAAGCGCATCCGGCTTGCGGCGCTGCTTCGGGATCCGGTAATTCAGGGAGCCAGCATCGAAGCCATCCCGCCGCCGGTCTTTTCACAAACGGCTTGCCGCTTTTCCGCATTAAATTAATGGTTGCAACCCGCTCCCTTTTTTAGTATTATAATAAACGAAAAGACTTTTGGGAGGACATGTACTATGGATATCAAAATCACCCGCACCGCTTCGCCCAAGGTGAAGCCGGACCAGAAGGCCCTGGGCTTTGGGAAATATATGAGCGACCACATGTTTATGATGAACTACACCGAGGGCCGGGGATGGCATGACGCCCGCATTGTTCCCTATGCTCCGATTCCCATGGACCCGGGCGCAGTGGCGCTGCACTATGCCCAGGAGACCTTTGAGGGCCTCAAGGCCTACCGCACGGCGGAGAACAGGATTCAGCTGTTCCGGCCAGACATGAACGCCAAGCGCATGGCCAACTCCAACCGCCGCCTGTGTATGCCCGTGTTCCCGGAGGACATGTTTATTGAGGCTGTCAAGGCGCTGGTGGAGACAGACGCCGACTGGGTTCCCAATGAGCCGGGCGCTTCCCTGTACATCCGTCCCTTTATGTTCACCACGGAATGCCAGCTGGCCCTGCATGCCTGCAAGGAATTCCTGTTTTGCATCATCTGTTCCCCCTCCGGCGCTTACTATGCCGAGGGTATTAACCCGGTCAAGATTCTGGTGGAGGATGAATACGTCCGCGCCGTCAAGGGAGGCACCGGCTTCGCCAAATGCGGCGGCAACTACGCCGGCGCCATGATCGGCCAGGAGAAGGCCGAGGCTATGGGCTACAGCCAGGTCCTGTGGCTGGACGGCCAGGAGCGAAAATATGTGGAGGAAGTCGGCGGTATGAACATTATGTTCAAAATCAACGGCGAGATCTGGACCGCTCCCTGTGAAGGCACCGTACTGCCCGGCGTGACCCGGGCCTCCATGATTGAGATTTTGAAGGAATGGGGCTACACCGTTCGGGAGGAGCGGATGACCATCGACGATCTGATGGCCGCCTGCGAACGCGGCGATGTGGAAGAGGCCTTCGGCACCGGCACC
This sequence comes from uncultured Oscillospiraceae bacterium, assembly GCA_964441575.1. Classification (GTDB taxonomy): domain Bacteria; phylum Bacillota; class Clostridia; order Oscillospirales; family Oscillospiraceae; genus Avoscillospira. Next base: position 1,642 of record CAYTXW010000104.1, on the reverse strand, counting down.
GCCGCCGTGATCTCTCCTGTGGGTGTGCTGAACTACCGCGGCAATGTCCGGACCATTCACAACAACGAAATCGGCGAACTGAGCTTGAAGCTCTACACCTACCTGACCGATCTGCAGTGGGGCCGCATCCCCGATACCCACGGCTGGATTGTGCCGGTTTGCTGAACGTCATTTTCTGTGGGATGCCGCAAAAGGCTTTGCGGCATCCCACAGATATCAGGAGGTCTTATGCTGCCACCGCTGTTTTTAGAGAAAATGGACGCTCTGCTGGGGCCGGAGTTTCCTGCGTTTCTGGCGTCCTATGACCGCCCTCGGAACGTAGGCCTGCGGCTTAATCCGCTGAAAACCGATTCCCCGCCGGATCTGCGCCGCTTCGGCCTGACGCCGGTACCCTGGGCGGAGGACGGATACTATTATAATATAGAAACGCGGCCCGGCCTGTCCGCCTATCATGAGGCGGGGCTATACTACCTCCAGGAACCAAGCGCCATGGCCCCGGCGGGGCTGCTGGAGGCGCGGCCCGGGATGCGGGTGCTGGACCTGTGCGCCGCGCCCGGCGGGAAAACCGCTCAGCTGGCGGCGGCGCTGGCGGGACGGGGCCTGCTGGTCTGCAACGAGATCCATCCGAAGCGGGCAAAAATTCTGGCCCGCAACATCGAACGGCTGGGCGTGGCCAATGCGCTGGTTTTGAACGAGCGCCCCCAGCGGCTGGAGGCCCGGTTTGCCGGATGGTTTGACCGGATTCTGGTGGACGCGCCCTGTTCCGGGGAGGGAATGTTCCGCAAGGAGGAAGCCGCCGTCACCGATTGGAGTCCGGAAACCGTGGAGATGTGCGCTAAGCGGCAGCTGGAAATTCTGAATTCCGCCGCAAAAATGCTGGCTCCCGGCGGACGGCTGGTTTATTCCACCTGCACCTTCGCGCCGCAGGAGGACGAGGGGACCGTCAGCCGGTTCCTGGAGACCGCGCCGGATTTCTCCGCGGCCAAGGCGGAGGCCCCCTGGTTCGCGCCGGGGCGTCCGGATTGGATCGAGCGCCCCGCGCCTGGGATCGAGAAGACCTTCCGCCTGTGGCCCCACAAGCTGCGGGGCGAAGGACACTTCGCGGCGGTGCTGGAAAAAGACGCAGGCGCGGACCCGGCGGCCGGCTGCCCGTTTGCGCAAAGGAGCAGCGGACCGGCCGCTGCCCCTGCGGCCGTCCTGGAAGACTTCTGCAAAGAGACCGGCGCGTCGCTGCCGGAAGGGCGTCTGCTGCCCTTTGGACAGAGCCTGTTCCTGGTGCCGGAGGAAATGCCGCCGCTGGAGGGCCTGAAGGTCCTGCGGGCGGGGCTGGAGCTGGGGCGGCTGCTGAAGGACCGCTTGGAGCCTGCCCACGCCTGGGCACTGTGGCTGAAAAGGGCAGGGGCTGCGGCGGATTTCTCCGTGGACAGTCCGGAGATCGCCGCCTATCTCCGGGGAGAGGCCATCCCCGGCCGGGCTAAGGGCTGGACTCTTTTGACCGTGGACGGTCTGAGCCTGGGCTGGGTCAAGGGCAGCGGCGGCGTTTTGAAGAATCATTTCCCAAAAGCTCTGCGCCATCTGGCGTGAGCAAGAAAAATATGATAGAATAAGGCAAAGCCCCTAAAGCGGCAAGCCCTCGTGCCCC
>CAYTXW010000103.1:0-4198 GCA_964441575.1 uncultured Oscillospiraceae bacterium | reverse complement strand
TCGGCGAGCTGGCCTCCTGCACCGGCGGCGGCGTTCAGACCCCCGGCTACATGGGCCATGGCCGTCATTTCATTTCCTCCAAGAAGTTCATCCACGCAGAGGGCGGCATTGAGCGCATTGTGTGGATGCCCAAGGAACTGAAGGACGATGTGGCCGAGAAGCTCAACGCAACGGCCAAGGAGCTGTACGGCATTGAGAACTTTACCGACCTGGTGGCCGACGAGACCATCTGCACCGAAGTGGACGACCTGATGAACTTCCTGACGGAAAAGAACCATCCGGTTCTGTCCATGGAGCCACTGATGTAATGGAAAGCGGACAATTGACAATGAATAGGTCCGCTTCACAGACGGATTGAATTTTTCACTCGCCCTCGTGTCCCCTCAAAAAGGGGGCACGAGGGATACATTCAAGAATCGACCGTGAAGCGGATACCGCACTTCTTCACTCTTCACGATTACTTTCTACAAGATTCTCACGCGTCCTCCCGGGGGGAGCGGGGACGGCCGGGATGAACGCTTTTTGGGGGCAACGGCGTTCATCCGTATACCATAACCATAGAAAGGGAACACGACCATGTACCAAGTAACCTTTACCTTTGAAAAACAGGATCCGGTCATTGTCTCGGCAGCGCCTGACACCAGTTTGCTGGAGGTAGCGCGGAACGCCAATGTGGCTATTGACGCGCCCTGCTCCGGCAACGGCTCCTGCGGCAAGTGCCGTGTGAAGCTGGTAGAGGGCCAGATGGACAGTCCCCGGACCGGGCATATCTCGGAAGAGGAATATGCCGATGGCTGGCGGCTCAGCTGCGGCAGCAAGATTCTCTCCGATGTGACGGTTCTGGTGCCGGATATTGCCTCGGCCTACCAGAGCCGCATGAAGACCGCCGACCTCTCCTCCGGCGAGGAAATCGCGGTGTTTGAAAAGCTCCAGGCGGATATTCGTGCCGCTGGGGTGGAATTCCGCAACGATTTCATGACGGCCACCGTCACCATGGACGAGCCGACTCTGGATGACACCATGCCCGACAACGAGCGGCTGACCTGGGCCATTGAGGCCCAGCTGGGAGTGGAGCGGGTAGAGATTCCCTACTTTGTCCTGCGAAAGCTGGCGGCAACCCTGCGGGAGAGCCATTTTTCCGTCCGGATTGTGGGAGAGAAGCGGGGAAGCACCCTTCGGCTCTATGATGTGACACCGACCTCCGATACATCGCCGGTCTGCGGCATGGCCGTGGATATCGGCACTACTACGGTGGCCGCCGTGTTGGTGGATCTGTTTACCGGTAAGCTCCTGGCGAAAGCGTCCTCCGGCAACGGCCAGATTCGCTACGGTGCGGACGTAATAAACCGTATCGTGGAGCAGGGGAAGGACGGCGGTGTCAAGCGTCTTCAGGATGCCGTAATCAAGGAGACTCTGCAGCCCATTCTGGCAGGTCTGTGCGCCAGCGCCAAGGTCAAGGCCGGCCGCATTATGCGGGTCTGTGTGGCCTCTAACACCACCATGAACCATCTACTGCTGGGCGTGGATGCCAGTCCCGTGCGCATGGAGCCGTATATCCCTTCCTTCTTTCATGTGGACGGCTTGAAGGCGTCCGACATCGGCCTGCGGGTAAACCCCAGCGCCGCGCTGCGCGTTGCGCCCAATATCGGCTCCTATGTGGGCGGCGATATTACCGCAGGCGCGTTTGCAACACTGTTGTGGAATAAGGAGGAGTTCAGCCTCTTTGTGGACCTGGGTACCAATGGTGAGATTGTCTTCGGCAATCAGGACTTTATGATGTCTTGCGCCTGTTCCGCCGGTCCCGCCTTTGAGGGCGGAGACATCAGCTGCGGGATGCGCGCCACCGATGGGGCCATTGAGGCCGTGACTATCGATGTGCAGACCATGGAACCCACCTACAAAATCGTCGGCGATCCGGGACAGAAGCCGGTTGGCCTCTGCGGCTCCGGAATCATCGACCTGATCTCTGAACTGTTTCGGTGCGGCATCATCAACGCCAAGGGCCTGCTCATCCGGGAGGGCAGCCGTGTGGCTCGGGATCAGCACGGCACGGGCCGCTATATCCTGGCCACCCCCGCCGAGTCTGCCACGGACCGCGAAATCTCCCTGACAGAGGTGGATATTGAGAGCTTTGTTCGGGCCAAGGGCGCGATCTATTCCGCCATTGATACCCTGCTGGCTTCTCTGGACATGGATGCTTCCGTTCTGGAGCATGTCTATGTGGCTGGCGGTATCGGCAGCGGAATTAATATGAAAAACGCCATCAACATTGGCATGTTCCCAGCGGTGGAGCTTGAAAAGTACGAATATGTGGGCAATTCCTCCCTCGCAGGCGCCTATGCCATGGTCCTGTCCGACCGTGCCGATGAAAAGGTGGCTGAGATTGCCCGGAATATGACCTATGTGGAGCTGTCTACCCACCCCGGCTACATGGACAACTTTGTGGCCGCCTGTTTCCTGCCCCATACCGACGCCGCCCGCTTCCCGAACAGTGTGCAGGAACGGGTCTGAAAAACTGCCCCTACTACAACCGCGTCCGTAGGGCGGGCTGCCCTCAGCCCGCCGCTGATAGGCACTTGTGTGCTGTACCAGCTCATGAATGAGAGAAGCCCCTCTGGAGGGTGCCCGTTCCCTACGGAGAATTTTAACCCTTGTTTCGCGTTTTCAGGGTGGTGGGGTTGTGACAGGCTTGCAATTTTCTGTACCATCGTACCGCTCTGTTGTCCAACAACCCCGTAGGGGCGACCTACGGTCGCCCGCCGCTTCCGAGCCTGTATCAACGGGCGGCCACGCGGGGCCGCTCCTACGGTGGGGCACGAGGGTGCAGTGCAAATGTGAAGATTTAGAATGAACAGCCTACAACAGCGTGTGGGCATGCCTGCCCTATTGCGGCGGCCTTCCAGGGACCCTACAGATCAATCATTTATTTAGGAGAAAACACCATGCAAGTGGAAAACCGCAAGGAAGAAGTACCGTTTGCCCATTACGCCGCACGGTTTCGGGACTTGGACCCGGCTGAGACCCAGATCCGCACCGGCGCGGAATTTGACGGGCAGGCATTTACCCTGCGTTTGGTGGGGACGGACTATCGGATCACATGGCCGGATTATTTCATTTCCGCCGCTCAGGATAACGCGTTTGCTCTGAAAAATCTTCCGGCACAGACCTTTTTGCTCCGCTATTTGCTGGAGGGAAGGACGATTCCTGCACGGGGCGAATTTAAGACCTTCCGGGAGATGCCATGGGGCGAGCTGTATATCCAGCCCTTCACGGGCCGCTGCCTGACCCGGGCTGCTTTCGCTTTCGGTACCCGGGTGGAGCAATTCGCCGCCGCCATGGAGCAGATGGGAGCCAAAAAGCTTCCCCACGGCGATGCGGGCTTTGAGCTGGAACTGCTGCCCGGCTATACCATGCGCCTGCTGGTCTGGGCCGGGGACGATGAATTTCCGCCCAGCAGTCAATTGCTTTATTCCGACAATTTTGCCGAGGGCTTTGCCGCCGAAGACCGGGTAGTGGCGGGAGATATCTTGATTTCGATTGTGAAATCAAAGATACAATAGAAAAATATATACAAAAGATCACCCGTTTTTTTGTGAGATATTTGTCTGATAGCCAGTTGACGAATGGGTCAGGAAGTGATAAAGTTTAATCGATAAAAAACTACGAAATAATTTCAAATGTTCGTAGTTCTTCGGTGTACGCTATCCCAACGGCTTGCACCGGAAATCCTGTATATGCCGCGCCATCCCAACGGCTAGGCATAAATTCAATACAAGGAGTGCAAACAATTATGGCAACTTACAAATCCGACATCGAAATCGCACAGGAAACTGAAATGCTTCCCATTACCGAGATCGCCAAGGCCGCAGGTGTGGACGAGAAGTACTTGGAGCAGTATGGCAAGTACAAGGCCAAGGTGGACTACAATCTTCTCAACGAGGTGAAAAGGGAAGACGGTAAGTTGGTCCTGGTCACGGCCATCAACCCCACCCCTGCCGGTGAAGGCAAGACCACCACAACTGTGGGTCTGGCTGACGGCATGAAGAAGCTGGGCAAGAATGTTCTGGTTGCCCTCCGCGAGCCATCCCTGGGTCCCGTGTTCGGCGTTAAGGGCGGCGCGGCTGGCGGCGGCTATGCCCAGGTTGTTCCCATGGAGGATATCAATCTGCATTTTACCGGCGATTTTCATGCCATCGGC
>CAYTXW010000102.1:2779-4315 GCA_964441575.1 uncultured Oscillospiraceae bacterium | reverse complement strand
CGCAAATGCATACGGAATCGCGGCATTTTGGAGTACGGATTGCCACACCAGTGACGTCGGTCACTGGTTCGCAATGACACGGAAGGGCAACCCACAGTATGTCATTGCGAGGCCTTTCCGCAGAAAGGCCGTGGCAATCCGTTTTCCCGTGCAGGCAGTACATTTGACGTAAATGCGCATGGAATCGTGACATTAAAAATGCGGCAGGAGGCCAGCCATGGAAAAAATTGCAAGCTTTACCATTGACCATCTCAAATTGCAGCCCGGCGTGTATGTGTCCCGAAAGGACCATGTGGGAGCCGAGGTCATCACCACCTTCGACCTTCGCATGACCAGTCCCAACGAGGAGCCGGTCATGAACACGGCGGAGGTCCACACCATCGAGCATTTGGGTGCCACGTTTCTGCGGAACCACCCGGACTGGAAGGACAAGACCGTCTACTTTGGCCCCATGGGCTGCCGGACGGGCTTTTATCTGCTGCTGGCCGGGGACTATGAATCCCGGGACATTGTGCCGCTGGTGACGGAAATGTATGAATATATCCGAGACTTCCGCGGGACTGTCCCCGGCGCTGCCGCCAGGGATTGCGGCAACTATCTGGACATGAATCTGCCCATGGCCAACTATCTGGCGCGGCGGTATCTGGAGCAGGTTCTTTACGGCATCCGGGAAGACCGTCTGGTCTATCCTCAGTAAGGAGGTATCTCTGATATGGCAAAAGTCGGAATCATCGGCGCCATGGAGCTGGAAGTGGAGACTTTGAAATCCAAAATGGACCTTACCTCCGTGGATACCCGGGCAGGCATGCTGTTTTACTGCGGCATCCTGAACGGCACGGAGGTTGTGGTGGTCCGCAGCGGCGTCGGTAAGGTCAACGCAGCCCTGTGTGTCCAGGTGCTGGCAGACCTGTATTATGTGACGCATGTCATCAACACAGGCGTGGCCGGTTCTCTGGACGCGGCGCTGGATATTGGCGACCTGGCGATTTCCACGGACCTGATGTACCATGATGTGGATGCGGGAGCCTTTGGCTACACCCGGGGACAGGTCCCCGGCATGGACGTCCACGCCTTCCCCACCGACCCGAAGCTGACAGCCCGGGCGGAAGCCATCTGCAAAGCCCGGGGCTATAGGTGCAAGCTGGGGCGCATTGTCTCCGGCGACCAGTTTGTCAGTCGGGCCGCGCAAAAAAAAGACATCATCGCCCACTGCGGCGGAATCTGCACCGAAATGGAGGGCGCAGCCATCGCCCACGCCGCCTACCGGAACGGGCTGCCCGTGCTGATCCTTCGGGCCATCTCCGACAAGGCCGATGACTCCGCCGAAACGGACTATCCTGCCTTCGAGCGCCAAGCCGCCCAGCGCTGTGCCGGCCTGGTGGAGGAACTGATCGCCGGAATGGAAGCGTAGGGCAACCGCCGTCCCTCCGGGAGGGCCACGCATAGCTGCCAAAATCAGAGCACCGATTTCCCAAACCGCAAAAAAATAAATCCCCAAAGTCTTGACATGCGGCCGGTTCTGTGGTATCATAATGG
>CAYTXW010000102.1:0-2679 GCA_964441575.1 uncultured Oscillospiraceae bacterium | reverse complement strand
AAAAAATAAATCCCCAAAGTCTTGACATGCGGCCGGTTCTGTGGTATCATAATGGAGCATTCGAAGTTCGACATATCGCGGGATAGAGCAGTCCGGTAGCTCGTCGGGCTCATAACCCGGAGGTCGTCGGTTCAAATCCGGCTCCCGCAACCATGTTGTGCAGTCAAAAGGGATATTGCACGGGAAGCCCCAGGAATCGCAACGGTTCCTGGGGCTTTTCCTGCCCATTTTTTGAAGTGGGTTTTAAGGATATCTGAATTTTATCCACATGTGAGAAGAAAAGAGGGGCTGTCTCTTATGATCCCGGCGGATCATTTTGAGACAGCCCCATTTTGCACGTTCTATTCCGCGTCCTTCGGTGGAAGATTGATCCGTTCCAGGGTGAAACCCTGGCCGCGGACCTCTTTGATTTTAGTGACGGTGATAAACGCCTCCGGGTCGACGGACAGAATCAGCCCCTTGGCATCATATAGCTTTCGCGGCGGAATCACGCACAGCACACCCTTTTGCGCAATCTCCACACGACCCGTTTCAATCAGGAGCATTGTCACTCCCACGTTCAGCTCCTCCAGGAGCTTCTGCCGGATTTCTTCATATCGCTTTGAAATCGCCAGAATCTGAATCTGGGACTGGCCCAGCAGAATGACCTGGTCCAGGGCGAAGGTCTCCACAACAAGCATCAGAATGCCGTAGAGAATCTGCTCCGGGTTGGAGAAGATGGCCTGTCCGGCCAAAATCAGGCAATCCGTCAGATAGACGAACACGGAAACCGGCAGATGGAACCACGTGTGCAGGACCAGGTTCACCACGTCCATGCCGCCGGTGGACGCGCCGACACGGATCACCATACCCAGCGCAATTCCGATCAGTCCGCCGCCGAACAGCGCGGCCAGCATCGTATTGCCGGTCAGCGTGTCAATCCCCGGGATTCGCTGCATCAAGCCAAGCATGACGGGATAGAGCAGAGAGCTGGCAACGGTTGTGAGAACGAACTTTTTCCCCAGCACAAAGTAGCCCAGCACCAGGGCCAGGAGGTTTAAGACCAGCACAATTCCCGCCACCTCCGTCTTCAAAAAGCGGTTCAGCAGGATGCCGATGCCCGTGGCGCCGCCCATGATAATGCCATGAGGGACCACAAAGGCGGCGATGGCGAAGCCCAGGATCACATTGCCAATCAGGATGCTGGCACAGGTTCGAATTGCATTTTTGCGTTGCTTCATATCACGCCATTTTCTGCTCCAGCGCAGCCAGCTTCAGGCAGGTGCAGAACACATCCATGGCCGTTTCCAGCTCGGCCACAGGCGGCAGACTGGGGGCAATACGGATGTTGCTGTCCTGCGGGTCCTTGCCGTAGGGGAAGGTGGCGCCGGCGCCGGTCATGACCACACCCGCCTCCTTGCACAGCGCCAGGGTTCGTTTGGCAAGGCCGGGCGCTGTGTTGACACTGACAAAATAGCCGCCCTTGGGCCGCTGCCAGGAGGCGATCTCCAGCGGCGCGATCTCCTGATCCAGCCAGCGCAGGACGCACTGGAACTTGGGCCGCAGAATCTCCGCGTGGCGCTTCATCAGGGCCAGGGTATGCTCCTTGTCCTGCAAATACTTCACATGGCGCAGCTGGTTGACCTTATCATAGGAGATGGTCTGGACGGTCAGCAGCTTTTCCATATACTTCTGATTGTCCACACTGGCGGCCATGACGGATACGCCCGCTCCAGGCAGGGTGATCTTGGAAGTGGAGGCATACTCAAAGACCATATCCGGATTCCCGGCCTCGCGGCACAGGGTCAGAATATCATCAAAGGGCAGAAAGTCTCCCTCGAACTCATGGACACAGTAGGCATTATCCCACATCAGCAGGAAGTCCGGCGCGGCAGGCTTCAGATGGGCGATACGGCGGACCGTTTCGGCGGAATAGACAATGCCGTCGGGGTTGGAATACTTCGGCACACACCACATTCCCTTGACCGCCGGATCCTTGACCAACTCCTCTACCAGGTCCATGTCCGGGCCGGTAGGCGTCATGGGAATGTTGATCATTTCCGCGCCGAAGGACTCGGTGATCTTGAAGTGGCGGTCATAGCCGGGGCAGGGGCAGAGAAATTTCACCTTGTCCAGCTTGGACCAGGGGGTCACGCTGTGGAGCAGGCCGTGGGTATAGGCCTTGGAAATGGTATCGTACATCAGCGTCAGGCTGGCGTTGCCGCCGATAAAGCATTCCTCCGGCTTGCAGCCCAGAAGCTCCGCAAACAGCCGCTTGGCTGCGGGAATGCCTGTCAGTTCCCCGTAATTACGCACATCGATTCCGTCGGATATGCAGTCCTCCGGTTTTTGCAGCACAGTCAGAATTCCGCTGACCATGTCCAGCTGCTCCTTGCCGGGCTTGCCCCGTGCCATATTCAGCTTCAGCTTCTGGGCCATCAGGGCATCAAAATGGGCTTTTACCTGTTGATACTCCTCTTGCAGAGCTTCCGGGGTACGAGCGCGGTATGCATTGTTCATATGTAATCCCTTCCTGTCTTCGTTTTTTTGTATTCCTTTATGGTAATTATAGCAAAAACAGGGGGGCTTTACAAGACCGCCGGAACGGAATATAATAAAATAATCCAAACGTGCGGGAGGGAAATATGGGAAGGATTAAACAATACATACGCCCATACTGGGGCTATATTCTGCTGACGA
>CAYTXW010000101.1:0-4382 GCA_964441575.1 uncultured Oscillospiraceae bacterium | reverse complement strand
CCTTGCGGCTGACAGCTTCCCCTCAAGGGGAAGCCTTGGTGCGGTGCAAGCCTAATGTTTTAGATTTTACAGCCTACTACGGTGTGTAAACGGAGGCGTCTGCATCCGGCGGGCTGAGGGCAGCCCGCCCTACACAGCGGTTCAACGCTTGATTCGCATTTCCAATAAAACGCTACAGTTTTTCCGCCACCCTCAGCTTGGCGCTGCGGGCGCGGGGGTTTTCCGCCAGCTCCGCTTCTCCGGAGACGATGGGCTTTCGGGTCAGAATTCGGACCTTGGGCCTGTTGCCGCAGACGCACACCGGAAATTCCGGCGGGCAGGTACAGCCCCTGGCCGCCTGCTGCATGGCGTTTTTCACAATGCGGTCCTCCAGCGAATGGAAGGTGATCACAGCCAGCCGTCCGCCGGGGTTCAGGCGGTCCACCGCGCCGGCCAGCATCCGCTCCACACTGCCCAGTTCGTCATTGACCGCAATGCGGATGGCCTGAAAGCTGCGCTTGGCCGGGTGCTGCTTTTCCCGCAGGGCCTGGGGCGGCATGGCGGACCGGATCACATGCGCCAGCTCCAACGTGGTTTCAATGGGCGCTTCCGTCCGGCGGCGCACAATCGCGGCGGCAATGCGAGGAGCATAACGCTCCTCGCCATAGTCAAATAAGATGCGGCGCAGTTCCTCCTGGGGCCAGGTGTTGACCACCTCATAGGCCGTCAGCCGGTCCTCCCGGTTCATGCGCATATCCAGCGGCGCATCGGCCATATAGGAAAAGCCGCGGCTGCTGTCATCCAGCTGGGGCGAGGATACGCCCAGGTCAAACAGCATCCCGTCGATTCCGGCAAGGCCGAGACCGTCTAAAATCGAGACAAGATTGGAGAAATTGTCATGTACCAGCGTAACCCGGTCCAAATAGGGCGCCAGCCGCGATTGAGCGGCCTCCAGCGCCGCCGCGTCCCGGTCCACGCCGATCAGGCGTCCCGTGGTCAGGCGCCCGGCAATCTCCCGGGCGTGGCCCGCGCCGCCCAGCGTCCCGTCCAGGTATATTCCATCGGAGCGGATTTGCAGAGCGTCGATGCACTCCCGCAGAAGCACGGGGCGATGTACAAATTCCATCAGAAGTCCAGTTCCTCCATGGCGGCGGCCAGATTCTCGGACGTCAGGCTTTCAGCCTCCAGCGCGTCATAGGTCTCGCTGTCCCAGATCTCCGCGTGTCCGGCCTGCCCGATGAAGGTCACATCCTGTTTCAGCCCGGCATAGTCCCGCAGCTCCGTGGGGATCAGGAACCGTCCCTGCTTGTCCGGCTCGCATTTGGCGGCATTGGCAAAGAGAAAGCGCATCTTCCGGGCCTTGGCCAGCGGCAGGGCGTTGTACTTCTCCACAATGGCCTGCCAGCCCGCCTCGGTATAGACGCTGAGGCAGGAATCCAGGCCCAGCGTGACATAGAACACATCGCCCAGCTCGTCACGAAGCTTAGAGGGCACAAACAGCCGGCCCTTCGGGTCAACCACATGCCTGTATTTTCCGACCATTGCGCACACCCCGCTCCCTTTTCATCATTTTCGCTCCATTTTGCTCCACTTGCATATACTATACAAGATTTGTCCATAAATTTCAATCCCCCAGCCCGAATTTTTCTGCCTTCAAACCGTCAGATTTTCCGTCAAATTGCACGAATTTTTAATTTTAGAACGAATGTTCGAAACATAGGCCGGGAATCGCGCCGCCCGGTCGGTCGGGCCGCCGCAGTCCGCCCCGCGGGACCGGCCCATCCCCGGTCCGTGAACGCGGTCTTTCCGTCTGCGGCGGACGCCCTTCTACTCGCTTCGAACCACCACACGCTCCCCTTCCACGGCAGTCCTCAGCCGGATGGTTCCCGCCGCGCACAGGAGGCGTTCGGCAATGGGGGTTTCAATGTCCCTTCGGATTTTTTGCCGCAGGCCCCTGGCCCCTGCCGCGCCCTTGGCGCATTGGGCGGCCAGACAGTCCAGCGTGGCAGAATCGGTTTTCACATACGCGCCCGCTTTGGCCGCGCGGCGGACCGTCTCCGCCAGCTCCTTTTCCGCAATGGCACGGAGGGTCTCGGCAGGCAGGGGTCTGAAACCGGCAATGCAATCGATGCGGCCCAGAAACTCCGGGCTGTAGAATTCCCGCAGGGCCTTTTGCGCCGGGTCCGCCTGCCCCCGGGCCAGGAAGCCCAGACCGTCCAGTCCGGTCCGGCCGCTGCCCAGGTTGGAGGTCATGACCACGATCGTGTTGCTGAAATCCACATGGCGGCCCATGGAATCCGTCAGAACGCCGTCCTCCAGCACCTGGAGCAGAATTCCCGTCACATCCCGGTGGGCTTTCTCCAGCTCATCCAGCAGCACCACGCAATAGGGCCGCCGCCGGACCTTCTCCGTCAGCTCGCCGCCCTCCCCGTGGCCCACATAGCCGGGAGGCGCGCCCAGCAGCCGGGATACCGTGTGCTGCTCCATATACTCCGACATATCCAGCCGGACCAGGGCGTCCCGGCTGCCGTAAACGCAGTCGGCCAGCGCCTTGCACAGGGCCGTCTTGCCCACGCCGGTGGGGCCCAGGAACAGCAGCGACGCCACAGGCCGCGCCCCGTCGGCCAGACCCAGCCGCCCCCGGCACACGGCGGCCGCCACCGCCTCCACCGCCTCCTGCTGGCCCAGCACCTGCCGGTTCAGATCCTCCTTGAGATGGAGCAGCCGCTCCCGGTCGGATCGGGTCATTTTGCCCACCGGGATGCCCGTTCGCCGTGCCACGGCGGCGGCGATATCCTCCCGCTCCACCGCCTGACGGCTGAACAGCCCCCGCTGCTGGCGCACCACCTGCTGGAGCTTGTCCCGGAGAGTAGCCGCCTGCTCAAAGCGGTTCTCCTCCACAGCCAAGGACAGCTCCCGGCTGAGCTTCTGGCGGGTATCCTCGGTATTCCGGTCCCCCTTGCAGCGGCTCCGCGCCCGTGCCGCCGCCTCATCCAGCAGATCCACAGCCTTGTCCGGCAGAAAGTGATCGGTCAGATACCGGCAGCTCAGCTCCACCGCGGCCTCCATGGCCTCCTCCGTGATCCGGATATGGTGGTGCCGCTCCAGACCGGGCCGCAGCCCCTCCAGCATCGCCAGCGTGTCGGCCTTGGACGGCTCCCGAATCGTGACGGGCCGGAATCGGCGCTCCAGCGCCGCGTCCTTTTCGATATATTTCCGGTATTCCTCCATCGTGGTGGCGCCGATGACCTGCACCTCCCCCCGGCCCAGCGCCGGCTTCAGGAGGTTGGCCGCGTCAATCGCGCCCTCGGCGGACCCCGCGCCGACCAGCGTGTGCATCTCATCCACAAACAGAATGACATTGCCGCACCGCCGGACCTCCTGAATGACGTCCCGCACCCGCTCCTCAAACTCTCCCCGGTACTTGGTTCCGGCCAGAAGGCTGGCCATATTCAGGGCCAGCAGCCGCTTGGCCTGCAGTTGTTCCGGCACGCGGCCCGCCGCCATGCGCTGGGCCAGGCCCTCCACGACGGCGGTTTTTCCCACACCCGGCTCCCCGATCAGGGCAGGATTGTTCTTATTTTTCCGGCTCAGGACCTCTATTACCGTTTCGATTTCTTCCTCCCGGCCGATGACCGGGTCCATCCGGTCGGCCCGGCTGACCATATCCTCGCAGAACTGTTCCAGCAGCCGCATATTGTTGCTCCTTTCCGCCGGACGGCACAGCGGCGCCTCTCCGTCCAGGCTCAAATAAAGATCTGTAAACACGCAGTCAAGACTGGTGCCGTTTTCCCGCAGGAGGCGGGCCGCCGTGGAATCCCAGGCCCGCAGCAGCGCCAGCAGCAGATGCTCCGGCTGGACCCGGCTGCTTTCCAGCCGCATGGCCTCCCGCGCCGCCCCGGCCAGAATGGTCCCGGCCCCGGGCGAAAACCCCCGGGCCAGGGGCAGATAGGGCGTCCCGCTGCCGCAGGCCCGCCGCAGCACCTTCCGAAACGACTCCGCCTCCCAGCCCTGACTCCGCAGCAGCCGGGCGGCGGCGCTTTGCCGGATCAGAAGCGCCAGCAGCAGATGCTCGCTGCCCACCTGACTGTGGCCCAGCTTCAGCGCCTCCAGCCGCGCCTGTGCCAGCGTCCGCTCCAGCTCCTGAGACAGCACAACCTTTCCCATCTCTCCGCCTCCCTTGCATGGTTAAGTGTTCCCAGGATGCGGAAGAATATACCAAGTGAATAAATCTCTCATTTCCCGAAAAAAACACTTGCTTTTTGGGAAGCTCGCTGCTATAATAATGGAGCAAGTTGCGGAGGCTTAGCTCAGCTGGTTAGAGCGCATGCTTCACACGCATGAGGTCACTGGTTCGAGTCCAGTAGTCTCCACCAAAACGCGCACATACGAACTCATATTTT
>CAYTXW010000100.1:0-4499 GCA_964441575.1 uncultured Oscillospiraceae bacterium | reverse complement strand
TGTTCTTGACGAAGTGGGCCTGCCAGGCTACCTCCATGATGATGCGGACGTTCATACGGGTGTCGGCGTTGGCGCCGCAGAAAGCGTCCACCACATACAGCTTCTTGTTGGACAGCTCCTTGACCGCCAGTTCCTTGACGGCCTGCCAGGTTTCCTGGCTCATGGGCTTGTTGTCGTTCTTGAACGCGTCGGAGGTCCACCACACGGTGTCCTTGGAGTTCTCGTCCATAACGATGTATTTGTCTTTGGGGGAACGGCCCGTGTAGATGCCGGTCATGACATTGACGGCGCCCAGCTCTGTCAGCTGGCCTTTCTCATAGCCCTCCAGCGCGGGGTCCATCTCTGCCTCAAACAAATCCTCATAAGAGGGATTGTACACCACCTGCGTGGTACCGGTGATGCCGTACTTTTCCAGACCTTGGATTTCCATAAGTATAATCCTCCTTTAAAATCAATTGCATGGCATAGGGGCGCCCTGCCCCGGACCTGCAATAATGCATGATTGCGCGGCGGGAAAGCAAATCCCCACCAAATAGCAGTATAGCATGGATTTCACATGATTTCCACTGTTTTATTAAAAATCTTTTTGAGATTTTTTATTCATGCGGCGGTCCGTATACTCTTTTCATGGAAAACGGGAAACGATCCAGCGATATCGGGCAATATGGCGTATAGGACGCAGAATGACGCCGCTTGAAAAACGGATTACGGATTATTTATGCAATCGCCCCTCAAAAGGTGCGTTGAAAGTTTCCCTCCCGTTTTTTGTTGCAAAAAACGGCGAAAATGATATAATAGGATATTGAATTTTAACGCGCCATGGAGGGTTGCGCTTTGGAACGGAAAACCACCGTCATTGCCCAGGAGGACCTGCGGCGGCAGCAGGAGATCTGCCAGCAAATCAAGGAATATTGGCAAAACCGGGGAATGACCCCCGTGGCCTATGTGGGCACCTACGGGTGCCAGCAGAATGAGGCGGATTCCGAGCGCATCCGGGGCATGCTGGCCAGCTGCGGCTATGGGATAACGGATACCGAGGAGGGCGCGGACTGCATCGTGCTGAACACCTGCGCTATTCGCGAACATGCGGAGCAGCGGGTTTACGGCAACGTGGGCGCGCTGGTCCACACCAAGCGCCGCCACCCGGGGCAGAAAATTTTCCTCTGCGGCTGCATGATGGGCCAGCCCCATGTGGCAAATCGCATCCGGGAGAGCTACCGCCATGTGGACGGCGTGTTCAATCCCCACCATTTGTGGCGCTTTCCGGAGCTGCTGTACAGCGTTCTGATTGCCAATCAGCGGGTTTTTGCCACGGAGGATTCGGCGGGCAATATCGCCGAGGGTTTGCCGGTGGTGCGCCGGAGCGGCCTGAAGGCCTGGGTATCCGTTATGTACGGCTGCAACAATTTCTGCTCCTACTGCATTGTCCCCTATGTCCGGGGCCGGGAGCGGAGCCGACGGCCTGAGGAAATTCTGGAGGAGGTTGGGAGCCTGCTGGCCCAGGGCTATAAGGACATCACGCTGCTTGGCCAGAACGTCAACTCTTACGGCAAGGACCTGGGCCTGGGCATCGACTTTGCGGACCTGATGGCCCAAATCGCGGCGCTGCCGGGGGATTTCTGGCTGCGGTTCATGACCAGCCATCCCAAGGACGCCACGAAAAAGCTCTTTGACACTATGGCCGCCTATCCCAAAATCGCCAAGCAGTTCCATCTCCCCTTCCAGTCCGGCAACGACCGGGTTTTGAAGGAGATGAACCGGCGCTACACCGCCGCGCAGTATCTGGAGCTGGCGGACTATGGCCGGAAGGTCATGCCGGACCTGGTTTTGACCAGCGACGTCATTGTGGGCTTTCCCGGCGAGACCGACGCGGAATTTGAGGACACCGTCAGGCTCATTGAGCGGGTGCGCTATGACGCCCTGTTTACATTTATCTATTCCCCCCGCAAGGGTACCCCGGCGGCGGAAATGCCGGACCCGGCCACCAGGGAGGAGAAAAACCGCCGGTTTGACCGGCTTGTTGCGGTGCAGAACCGCATTTCCGAGGAAAAGCACCGGGCCTATGTGGGCAAGACCTGCCGGGTCCTGGTGGATGGAACCGAGGAAGGCTGCCTGACCGCTCGTACCGAGGGCGGCAGACTGGTGCGGCTCCAGGGGGACGAAAGCCTGATCGGGCAGTTTGTGCAGGCGGAGATTACGGGAAGCACAACATGGAGCCTGGTGGGGAAATTGATAATTGATAATGGATAATTGATAATGAATGTGTCCGGCTTCACCGGACGGATTATAATCTTTGCATAAGCCCTCGTGCCCCCTCTTAGGGGACTGTCAGCGAAGCTGACTTGAGGCAGCCGTTGGCAGCTTGCTGCCTTACGGATGCCCATGCACAGCAGGGGGTTGTATCGACAACAGAGCGGTACGATAATACGGTAGAATTGCAAACCTGCTACAACCCCCAGCTTCGCTTTGCTCAGCAGCCCCCTAAGAGGGGGCACGAGGGGTGCGTGCAAATAATTCAATTTGTCCGCGTCAGCGGACACCATAACTATTCTCTATTCTCTTTTATCTATTCTTCCAAGGAGGTTCCCATGGCTGAGCTGACGCCGATGATGAAGCAATATTTGGAAATGAAGGAGCGCAATCCCGATTGCCTGCTGCTTTTCCGCCTGGGGGACTTCTATGAGATGTTTGCCGAGGACGCGAAGCTGGCATCTAAGGAACTGGATTTGACTCTGACTACCCGGGACCGGGGCAAGGCCAAGGAGGACCAGACGCCCATGTGCGGCGTCCCGTACCATTCCTCTGAAAGCTATATCGCCCGGCTGGTGGCCAAGGGCTATAAAGTGGCCATCTGCGAGCAGATGGAGGACCCGGCCCTGGCCAAGGGCCTGGTGAAGCGGGAGATCATCCGGGTGGTCTCTCCCGGCACGGTGACGGAAAGCTCCATGCTGGATGAGAGCCGCAACAACTATTTCGCCTGCGCGTTCGGTGAGGGCGGACAGTTCGGCCTGTGCTTCTGCGATATCTCCACGGGCATGTTCAGCGCCACGCTGGCCACGGACCCGGACAAGCTGGTGGACGAGCTGGGCCGCTTTCAGCCGGCCGAGCTGCTGCTGGGCGGTACGGCCACGGCGGAACCGGCGCTTCGGGAGGCCCTGGAGCAGCGGCTTCAATGCTGTGTGGAAACCGGCGATCAGGCGGCCTTTGACCTGGACGCCGCCCAGACTCTGGTGACGAGCCAGTTCCACAAGTCTCTGGAGGACCTGGGGCTGGCCTCCGCCCCGGCGGTGGTCCGGGCGGCGGGCGCACTGCTCCGGGCCTTGCGGGAGAATCAGAAATCCGACCTCCCCCATGTGCGGGAGCTGGATTATTATCTCTCCGGCAAGTTTATGGATCTGGATCTGACGGCCCGGCGGAATCTGGAGCTGACCCAGACCATGCGGGCCGGAGAAAAGCGGGGCAGCCTCCTGTGGGTTTTGGACAAGACCAAGACCGCCATGGGCAGCCGCCTGCTTCGAAGCTGGCTGGAAAAGCCTCTTTTGAACCCGCAGCAGATCAACAAGCGGCTGGAGGCCGTGGCGGAGCTGGTGGACGATACGGTGGCCCGGGAGGAGCTGATTCTGCTGCTGCGGGATGTCAGCGACCTGGAGCGGGTCACAGCCCGCATCGTCACCGGCACCTGTAACTGCCGGGATTTCCGGCAGCTGTCCAACGGCGCGGCGCGTCTGCCGGAGATCAAGGCGCTGCTGAAGCAACGGCAAAGCTCCCTGTGGCAGATTCTCTATGAGCAGCTGGACGATTTGACCGATCTGAAAGCTGAGATCGACCGCGCCATTGTGGACGATCCTCCTTTCACCGTCCGGGAGGGCGGCATGATCCGCCCCGGATGCAGCCGGGAGCTGGACAAGCTTCACGACATCATGTCCGGCGGCAAGGGGACCCTGGCCGAGATCGAGGTTCGGGAAAAGGAGCGCACCGGCATCAAGAACCTCCGCGTGGGCTTCAACCGGGTCTTTGGGTACTATATTGAGGTGGCAAAGGGCCAGATTGGTCTGGTTCCCGCCGATTACATCCGCAAGCAGACCTTAACCAACGGCGAACGGTACATCACCCAGGAATTGAAGGAGCTGGAGGACACCATTCTCAACGCCAAGGACCGGAGCGTCAGCCTGGAGTATGAGATTTTTTCCGACCTCCGAACCCGTCTGGCGGCGGAAGCCCAGCGGATTCAGACCACGGCTGCCGCCATTGCCGCAGCGGACGTGCTGAGCTGCTTCGCGGACAACGCGGTGAAGAACAACTACTGCCGTCCGGAGGTGGACCTGTCCGGCCAGCTGCAGATTGAAGCGGGCCGCCATCCGGTGGTGGAGCAGGTCCTGAAGGGCCGGTTATTTGTACCCAACGATACCCGCCTCGGCATGGAGGGCTGCCAGGTGGCCATTATTACCGGGCCCAACATGGCGGGCAAGTCCACCTATATGCGCCAGGTGGCCCTGATC
>CAYTXW010000099.1:0-4685 GCA_964441575.1 uncultured Oscillospiraceae bacterium | reverse complement strand
ATCGAGAAGGCAGGGGATCTGGCGGCGCTGCTGACCAACCTGAACGCGGGAGATGTGCTGTTTATCGATGAAATTCACCGTTTGAACCGCATGGTGGAGGAAATTTTATATCCTGCCATGGAGGACTTTGCCATCGATATCATTGTGGGGAAGGGACCCTCCGCCAATTCCATCCGTCTGGATCTGCCGAAGTTTACCCTGATCGGGGCCACGACCCGGGCCGGACAGTTGTCCAGTCCCTTGCGGGACCGTTTCGGCGTCTCCCTGCGGCTGGAACTGTATACCAAAGAGGAATTGGCGCGGATTGTGACCCGTTCCGCGTCCCTGCTGGGTATAGAGATCGCCCCGGACGGCGCCATGGAGATTGCCGCCCGGTCCCGTGGAACGCCCCGGATTGCAAACCGGATGCTGCGCCGTGTGCGGGACTTTGCCCAGATTTACCATGACGGTGTGATCACCCGGGAGGCGGCAGACCATGCTCTCAGCTGCCTGGAGGTGGACTATCTGGGTCTGGACAGCACGGACCGCCGGATGCTGACGGCCATTATCCGCAGCTATAACGGCGGCCCCGTCGGGCTGGAGACTCTGGCCGCCACAATCGGCGAGGAAGCTGTCACCCTGGAGGATGTCTATGAGCCGTATCTGCTGCAAATTGGTTTTTTGACCCGGACGCCCCGGGGCCGCTGCGTCACCAGACTGGCTTACGAGCATCTGCATCTGGCGGTTCCGCAGACGGAGGAGCAGCTTCATTTTTGAGAAAGAATCCAGTCGAAAATCAACAAAAAAGTTTTTAAATTGGAAAAAGGATTTATAACTATTGACAAATGCATGTGATGTGGTATAATATTCTATAGTTGAAAGACCGTTTGTTGAGCGATTCCGTTTTGTCTCACACCCCTCTTAGCGTACAGGACTCCATTGTGCGTTCTATCCTTAAAGGCCTGTCTGACTCTAAAATTGTTTCGATCAAGCAGACGCCGCTGCCTGACCTGGCGCGGATGCAAAAGCGGCTACAGCTTTTCAGCTGTTCGCAAATATGGATCCCTGATCTGCGCGATTGGTGTAAATGTTTCAGGGTGACAAATGCTAAAGAGAGGTAAGATCAATGTACGAAGACAAGACTTTAGTTTGCAAGGAATGCGGCGCGGAATTCGTTTTCACTGCCGGTGAGCAGGAGTTCTATGCAGAACGCGGATTCCAGAATGAACCCCAGCGCTGCAAAGCCTGCCGCGATGCTCGCAAGAATGCGGCGCGTGGCCCCAGAGAGTATTTCACCGCAACTTGCGCAGCCTGCGGCGGCGAGGCGAAAGTTCCCTTTGAGCCCAAGTCCGACCGTCCTGTGTATTGCAGTGACTGCTTCGCTCGTATGAGAGCACGCGGCTAATTCCATATTGCCGAATTGCAGAACCGGCGTGACTTTCCAGTCATGCCGGTTCTGCAATGTTATTTTATAGCGGGTTATTCACTTCTGGCATAGACAAAGGCGGTGGGGAGGGGGCGTCCGGCGGGAAGCGCCTGGTTGGAACACTCGTTCACATACTCTCCGTCATACCACATAATGGCGCTGGTGCCGCCATCCAGATTCATGGCCTGCATGCAATTGTGCCGCAGCAAAATTTCGGCGCATTCAATGACATGCGTGCCGCTGGAGCGCGGCGGCAGACGGCCCTCAATGACCAGCATCAGAATTTCATACTTGTCCGACTGCCCGATACAGGCCCGGGGCTGAATGCCGGTCCAGCCGCAGTTGGAATCCACCATAATATTGCCGTCGATAATCAGAGCAGGCTGAAATTCCACTGCGTCGGTGGTTCCTTCGCCCACAGGATCGCTCGCGTCCTTGATGTACATCAGGTCATCGTCATGCAGCTCCAGGCGCTTGTAGCCCCAGCCCATGTGGGCGGTGCCGTAGCTCACGCCGTCACACATGGCATAGCCTGCCAGAATGCCGCCGTTGCCGTTGCCGTCCGGATCGATAAAGCCGCTGCCGGTTATGGCAAGCACGCCGTTATGGGCTTCCGCAATGGTCCCGGCGGTCTCGCCTGTGATGCCCAGCTGAGAGGACGCCTGCACGGTCAGCCGAGACGGGTCTTTGGCTACGGCCAGCACACCGATATAGCCTGAGCCTTTCACACGAATCAGGAGGATCTGATTGGGAACGTCAATGGCCAAAATCTGCTCGTCATAGATGGTCTTGATCTCTGTGCCGTTGTCATCCAGACCGGCCTCATTGATGACGATTCCGTCCCAGCCGTTGTCCAGCGCCTCGGGGTGGTCATCCAAATAGGCGTCCATGGAGGCCTCGTCCACCTCGTAGAAAAGCTCGAAGAAATCAGCCCGGGCCTTGGCCTGCCGGTCCTCCTCGGTTTCCACCGGCGTGAGGGAGACATTGGCGTCCACAATAATGGGGGAGGTGTCTTCTTCCTCCTCCGCTTCTACCTTGGTCCAGGCAGAGCTGATTCCGATCTGTGCTTCCAGAGCGGTCCGGCGCTGGTCGACGACCTCCTGAATGATGTCATCCGGAATGAAAGCCGTTGCCAGCCACTTGTGGTTCAGCGTATCCATGGCAGTTTCAATGTAAATGGTCCGCCATTTGGAGATAAAGGCGTTATTGGAGAAAATTGCGGTGAAGTAGAGAATTTCAATCAGCAACAGGCAGAAAAGCACCACGGCCACGGCCTTGAAGGGGTTTCGCCGCTTTTTCTTAGGCGCGGCCACCTGGACGGCGGCGGTCTGCGCATGCTGGCGGTTTTGCACCAGCCGGGAACCGGACCGTTTGTTTCCGAATAGTTTTATGTAACGCATAGGACTCCCTCTTTGAATTCAATAGATATGCCTCAGGCGTGATAGTTCCATTTCATTCTATCATACTTTGTCCGGAAATGCAAATTAGAATACAGCATTGACAGCGCCAAGCTGTCATGGAATTTTCAACTGGTCTCTATTTCCAAAAGCGCCGCAGCGATTGTTGCTTTTCACAAACACAGCCGGGCGTTTGAAATGACGACGAAATCATTCCGCTTTCCAAATGCCGGAAAATCTGTTATAATAGCAGCATCTCACGGAGGTGAACGGTATGTATTCTCTCTTGGCGCTGCTCGGCGGTGTATTTGTGTCGGTCATGCTGGTTCTAAATGGCAAGCTGACTGCAGTCACCGGCATTTATCTGGGGACGGTCATCATTCACGCGGTCGGTCTGGTTTTGATGCTGCTTTGGACACTGGGGCGGCGCGGCTTTCACCGGCTGCAAACCGGGGTTCCCCTTTGGAGCTACTTGGGCGGGGCAATCGGTGTGGTGACGGTGGTCCTGGTCAATCTGGCCTTTGGCAAGATCAGCGTCACAGCCATGGTGGCGCTGAGCCTGTTTGCCGAAACCGTTCTGTCGGTTTTCATTGACCGGTTCGGATGGTTCGGCTCTCAAAAGCGGCCCTTTGTCAAGGGCGGCGGCTGGAGCCTGCCGGTAATCGGCGCCGGAATTGCCGTCATGCTGCTTCCTTTGCAGGGGACCTCCATTCTGGCGGTATTTCTGGCCATGCTGTCCGGCGTCAGCAATCTGTCCTCCCGGACCGTTAACGCCGCCCTGGCCCGCCGCTACGGTGACTCCCTGTACAGCACTCTGTGGAATTTCATTACCGGCTTCCTGGCTGCGGCGCTGGTCTGGATCGTCCTTGGGTGCAGCCTCCCCGCCGGCGGTATGCCGACCACGGTCTGGTACTACTTCGGCGGTCTTTGCGGCGTCGGCTCTGTGGCGCTGGCGGCGCTATGCCTGGGAAAGCTGTCCTCCTTCTATGTGACGCTGTTCACCTTTACGGGGCAGCTATTTACCAGCATCGTACTGGACGCCGTTTTGGACGGCGCGTTCTCACTCAGGACCTTGATTGGCGGCGTTTTGGTGCTGACAGGGCTGATTTTAAATCTGCTGTCGGAGCAGCGGGCATTGCGGTAGGCAATCAGACGCAGCCCTCCGCTTACTCCTTTGCAAATTTCACGATGCCGTTGCCGCGGCGTGGCGTCCGGATGGACCGCAAAATGAAAACCGTTGCCTCTGTCTGCACACAGGGCTTCACCCTGTCCCGCAATGGTCCGCCTCCCGATGCCGTCTCCTGGGATATATCAGAAGCCGCAATCGCGGTCAAGGATTTCTGACCGTTTTTTCTCCACTCCAACGATTGACATAGAGCGTAAAACCAGCGCCCGTCCGGTGTAGCCGGGCGGGCGCTGTGATTTTGAATTTTATCGCCAGAGAAAGAGCAGCAGCAGGATTACCAATCCCATTCCTACGAGATAGGCGCTGACAATCAGGAGGGACGCCTTGAGCGCACCCAGCATGAACATCAGCTTTTCCTTCCGGGTCAGCTCATTCTGGGGACCCGGAGGGCCCTTGGATTCGCCGGACTCGTCGGTCTTTTTCGGGCGGCGGAAGGTGTAGAGGGAAGGGCCGCTGATGCCGCTCATGTCGGCAATGGTGCGGCCATCGTCATCCTCCGGCAGACGCGGCTTCTTGGCCATGGCTTATTTGTCGTACAGGTGGCAGACCACATAGTGGCCGGGTTCCACCTCACGCTGCTGAGGCACTTCCTCCTTGCAGCACTGCATGCAGTTGGCACACCGGGTGTGGAACTTGCAGCCGGAGGGCGGATTGGCGGGGGAGGGAATGGAGCCTTCCAGCACAATCCGGTTCATCT
>CAYTXW010000098.1:0-4714 GCA_964441575.1 uncultured Oscillospiraceae bacterium | reverse complement strand
ACGGTTGAACTAACAAACAAGGAAATCCCTCGTGCCCCCTCTTAGGGGGCTGCCGAACGAAGTGAGGCTGGGGGTTGTATCGACAACAGAGCGGTACGAGTATTCGGTAAAATTGCAAACTTGCAACAACCCCCAGTCACGGCTTCGCCGTGCCAGCCCCCTAAGAGGGGGCACGAGGGAGAATTCGTAAATTTTAATCCGTCCGGCGAAGCCGGACACCTTCATTGTCAATTGTCAATTCTCAATTGTCAATTCATCAAGGAGTGTTTCTATGAAACTGCTGATTCTCAACGGTCCCAACCTCAATTTACTGGGTCTGCGCGAGCCGGAGATCTATGGGTCTGGGACCTATGCCGATCTGACAGCCCTGCTGCAGGAAAATGCCCGGCGGCTGGGGGTGGAGATCGAAATCTACCAATCCAACCATGAGGGGGATCTGGTGGACAAAATTCAAGCGGCCTATGGCAGCGCGGACGGCATTGTCATCAATCCCGCCGCCTATACCCATACCAGCGTGGCCCTGCTGGACGCGGTCAAGGCTGTGTCCGTTCCCACAGTGGAGGTTCATATTTCCGAGGTATCCAAGCGCGAGGACTTCCGTCAGGTGTCCTATATCCGCCGGGCCTGCGTCAAAACCATCACGGGCCACGGTTTCCGGGGCTATGTGGAGGCCATGGAGTTCCTTGTTCAAACCATCAATTCCTAGCGGAGGTGTTACCATGTTTTCTCAGGAGATCATTGATTTTGGCCGGAAGCCCAATGTGATTCGGGACCTGTCGGCCTACGCGGGGCGGCGGAAGCAGGAGATCGGAGCGGAAAACGTCTTCGATTTCTCCATCGGCAGCCCCAATGTACCCGCGCCCAAGGAGGTCCATGCGGCCATGCTGGACCTGATTCAGAACGCCGACCCCGTGGCCATCCACGCCTATACCGGCGCTGCGGGCGCGCCGGAGGTTCGGAAGGTCATCGCGGACCATATCAACCGGTCCTTCGGCGACCATGTGGATCTCAGCGGGATCTATATCACCGCCGGTGCGTCCGGGGCCATCGCCATGTCCATGAAGGGACTGACGGTTCCCGGGGATGAGATCATCATCTTCAAGCCCCATTATATGGAATATCTGATCTACGCCGAGGCCTACGGCGCCAAGCCCGTCATTGTGGAGACCCGGGAGAACACCTTTCAGATCGACATAGACCGCTTCGCCGCCGCCATCACCGAAAAGACCAAGATCGTCATTGTCAACTCCCCCAACAATCCATCCGGCGTCATCTATACAGAGGAGACGGTTCGGGCCATGACCGGGCTGATGCGGGAGAAGGAGCGGGAATACGGCCATCCCATCTATCTGCTGTCGGACGAGCCATATCGGGAGCTGGCCTATGACAATGCCTTTGTCCCCTATCTGATGAACTACTATGACGATACCCTGGTCTGCTACTCCTACAGCAAGACCCTGTCCATTCCCGGCGAACGCATGGGCTATCTGGCTGTCTGCAAGCGATGCGCCGACTACACTGATGTGGTGGACGCCTGCGCCGGAGCGGCTCGGGCTTTGGGCCACATCTGCGCCTCCAACCTGTATCAGCATGTCATTGCCCGCTGCGTGGACGTGGTGGCCGACGTCAGCTACTACAAACGCAACCGGGATCTGCTGGTGTCCGGTCTGGAGGGAATGGGCTTTACCTGCGTCCATCCCGACGGCGCGTTCTACCTGTTTATGAAATGCCCCACGGCTGACTCCATGGAATTCTGCCGGAAAGCCAAGGAATACGAGCTGATGCTGGTACCGGGCCACGACTTTGGCGTCCCGAACTATCTGCGCGTCAGCTACTGCGTGGCCTATGAGACGATTCAGAACGCGATGCCCGCCTTCCGAAAGCTGGCGGAGGCGTATGGATTGAGCGGATAATTGAGAATGGATGCGTCCCCTATGGGGACCGGCAAGAATGTCCGGCTGCTGTTTGCGGCTCCCATCATCAATATCTTGCGATCCGACAAAATATTACCACAAATTCTTGTGGCTTTCTCCCCCATTTCGCGTGTTTTCTCGGGCGGCTTGTTTTATAATACAGTCATCCGATGCATAGGAGGAGAGACCATGCAGAAGAAAAATGGCCGGACTGTGCTGGAGTCCGGTAAGGTGCAGTTTGTGCGGTTGGAGCGCATTCGCCCCAACCCGTCGCAGCCGCGGCGGATTTTTGACCCGACGGGCCTGCAGGAGCTGGCGGATTCCATCCGTCAATACGGAGTTCTGCAGCCCTTGACGGTGCGAAAGCTGCCCGACGGTCTGGAGCTGGTGGCCGGAGAGCGCCGGCTCCGGGCCGCAAGGCTGGCGGGCCTAAGGGAGGTACCCTGCATCTTCGTCTCCGTGGACGAGGTGCAGTCCGGAATGCTGGCCCTGGTGGAAAATTTGCAGCGGCGGGACCTGGATTATATTGAGGAGGCCGAGGGGCTGGCACGGCTCATGCGGCTCTATGGCCTGAGCCAGGAGCAGGCCGCCGCCCAGGTGGGAAAAAGTCAAAGCGCCGTAGCGAACAAGCTGCGGCTTTTAAAGCACCCGCCCCAGGTCCTGGAGGCCCTGCGGACCTATCATCTGTCGGAGCGCCATGCCCGGGCGCTGCTGAAGCTGCCGGTAGAGGGGCGGCTGGAGGCTGTTGGTGTGATTGCGGCCCGCAATCTGACTGTGGCCCAGACCGAGCAGTACATAGACAGCCTTCTGGCCGTCCGGGAAAGGCCGGCGAAGCAGCCCAAATTTGTCTTCCGTGATGTGCGGGTGTTCCTGAACAGCCTGAACCGGAACCTGGAGCTGATCCGCTCTGCCGGAATTGCCTGCGACTATGGCCGGGAGGAAAACGACCATGAAATCGTTCTGACCATCCGCCTGCCGAAGCAGATGGGGGCATAGCCACCCGCTTTCGCGCAAAAATCCTTATTTTTCGCCCTGGAAAAATGATGCTTTTTATGGGGAAAGACGCTATACAAACTCGAATTTCTTTGATATACTAGAGGCGCAAAAGGCGCCCCTTTCGGGAGCGTCCCAGGAAAGAAAAAGAATAAGGTCGAAAAGAAAGGAAAAAAGAACGCCATGATTTCTCACGGAAAAGATGTCAAGGTACTCTGCGCGAATGCAAACCGCCCTTTTGCTGAAGGCGTGTGCAAGGTCCTGAACCGCCCTCTGGGCAACTGCACCGTCACCACCTTTGCCGACGGCGAGGTATCTGTCTCCATCAATGAGACTGTCCGCGGCTACGATGTGTTTCTGATTCAGTCCACCTGCAAACCGGTCAACAACAACCTGATGGAGCTGCTGGTTATGATCGACGCATGCAAGCGCGCCTCTGCCGGCCGCATTACGGCGGTTATGCCCTACTTCGGCTACGCCCGCCAAGACCGCAAGGCAAAGGGCCGCGACCCCATTTCCGCCAAGCTGGTGGCGAATATGCTCGAAGCGGCCGGCGCGGACCGGGTTCTGACGATGGACCTTCATGCCGCCCAGATTCAGGGCTTCTTTGACATCCCTGTGGACAATATGCACGGGACTTCTGTTTTTATCAACTACTATCTCCACAAGTTTGTGGAGCATGAGGATATGGTGGTTGTCTCCCCCGACGTCGGCTCTGTGGCCCGCAGCAGGAACTTTGCCGACAAGATGAACATGGGGCTGGCCATCGTGGATAAACGCCGGGAAAAGGCCAACATGTGCGAGGTCATGAACGTCATCGGCGATGTGGCAGGCAAGCGCTGCATCCTGTTTGACGATATGGTGGACACGGCCGGTTCCCTGTGCAACGCCGCCAAAGCCATTCACGACCAAGGCGCCACCGAGGTCTACGCCTGCGCTACCCATGGTGTGCTGTCCGGCCCCGCCATCGAGCGCATTGAGAACAGCGTGATTGACGAGCTGGTGCTGCTGAACACCATTCCCGCCCCCGAGGCCGCCAAGGGTACCAAGATCAAGTATCTGGATGTGGCGCCCATGTTTGCGGAGGCTATTCAGCATATTTACGACGAGATTTCTCTCTCGCCCATGTTCTAAGCCATGCTGTTTCGAAAATCCGCCTGCGACTGGATGATCGTGGGCCTGGGCAACCCAGGCAAGGAGTATGACCGCACACGCCATAATGTGGGTTTCCGGGTCACGGATACCCTGGCCGAGCAGCTCCATAGCAAGATTGACCGGCTCAAATGTAAGGCTCTGACCCGGTTTGTGGATTATGAAGGTCTACGGGTGCTGCTGGTGCAGCCCCAGACCTTTATGAACCTGTCCGGCGCGGCGGTGTCGGCGCTGGCCACCTATTACAAGGTGCCGCCGGAGAGAATTTTGGTGATCTTTGATGATATCTCCCTGCCCGTTGGCCGGGTCCGGGTCCGCCGGGACGGCTCGGCAGGGGGCCACAATGGTATGAAGTCCATCATCCAGAGTCTGGGTACCGACCAGTTCCCCCGGATCCGGGTCGGCGTGGGGGCGAAACCCCATCCGGATTACGATCTGGCCGACTGGGTTTTGAGCAAGTTTTCGGCCCAGGAGGAAAAGGAACTCGCCCCCGCCTTGGACCATGCGGCGGCAGCGGCGCTCCTGGTGCTGACCCAGGGTGTGGAAAAGGCCGCCAGCGCATACAACGGCAAATAGACGCATTCATTTCAAATCGCGACGACCCACGGACGGGGCGGCAAAACCGCTCCGCCCGCGTTGGAGCGTTGGCTGGGAAT
>CAYTXW010000097.1:0-4857 GCA_964441575.1 uncultured Oscillospiraceae bacterium | reverse complement strand
ATGTTGCACTTGATTGACAATCCGCCCTGCTGAGCGAAGCGAAGCTGGGGGTTGTAGCAAGTTTGCAATTTTACCGTATCATCGTACCGCTC
The DNA here is from genome assembly GCA_964441575.1 of uncultured Oscillospiraceae bacterium. Taxonomy (GTDB): domain Bacteria; phylum Bacillota; class Clostridia; order Oscillospirales; family Oscillospiraceae; genus Avoscillospira. The sequence goes on along the minus strand of CAYTXW010000097.1, from coordinate 4,765 downwards.
TGTCAACCAACAACCCCCTGCTGTGCATGGGCATCCGTAAGGCAGCAAGCTGCCAACGGCTGCCTCAAGGCCGCCCTGCGGGCGTCCAGCCCCCTAAGAGGGGGCACGAGGGCTTGCCCGCCGCCTCTGCTTAGCTTCCAATCACATGTTCATTTCGAAGGACTGCCAGAATTGCGTTCTTGCCGTCCTCCAGTGTGCCGGGGACAGCCGCGCCTGCGGCAGCGATATGGCCGCCGCCGCCCAGAGCCTGACAGTATTGCGAAGCGTTATAGCCCGCCGCGGTGCGGACCGACAGCTTGGCTTTTTCCGGTTCCGAATCCCGAATCACCACGCCCACGGCCACGCCCTCGATGGACCGGGGGAAGCCGGAGATGGAGTCCAGATCATCCTCGGTAACGTCCAGCTCCCGGACCCAGGTCTGCGGCAGACAGCAGACGGCAACCTTACCCCCCTGGTAGTATTCCATATGGGAAATCATACGGGCCTCCAGCGCCAATCGGCCCCTGGTTTTAACCTCAAACAGCGCACGGTTCAGGGGCGCAATATCCGCCCCATGCTCCACCGCCTTGGCGGCGGTGCGGAAGGTGCGGGCCGTGGTGTTGGCATAGCGGAAGCAGCCGGAATCCGTGGAAATGGCAATATAGATGGCCTCCGCCATATCCTTGGTCACGGTGACGTGCAGCTGCTCCAGCAGGTCCCAGATCAGTTCCCCGCATCCGGCACATTCCGCCTGAAGCAGGGTTTCAGCAGCATAGCCGGTGTTGCTGGGATGGTGGTCCAGGCACAGCTGGATCTTCCCCGCAAAGGCCTCCCCGCCGAAGGGCAGCAGGCCCTCGCTGGCCAGGTCCACGGCCACAAGGGTGGCGTTCAGATCCGCTGCCTCCCGGGTCAGCCCGGCCAGGCGGGGCGCGTAGCGGGGCGTGAACTGGGGATTGGCCCAGATGGAGGCGGTTTTCCCCAGGCTCCGCAGGCCCAGGCACAGCGCAATGGCGCAGCCTGTGGTGTCGCCGTCGGGGCGGCGGTGGGTCACGATGAGAAAATCATTCCGGTCCAAAAGCCACTGGGCCGCTTCCTTAACGGTTTTCATTGTTTTCATCCTCGTCCTTCGGAATATCCAGACTGCGCAGCAGATCGAACATATGCGCGCCGTAGGCAATGGAGTCGTCCTGTTCAAACACCAGCTCCGGCGTATAGCGCAGCTGTAAGCGGCTTCCGATCTCCCGGCGAAGGTATCCGCCCGCAGATTTCAATCCCTTAAGCGTCTCCTTGCTCTTGTCCTTGTCCAGGACGCTGATATAGACCTTGGCGTACCTCAGATCGCCGGTGGTCTCCACCCTGGTGACGGAGACCATGGACTGCTGCACCCGAGGGTCCTTGAGAGTACGGATCAGCGCGCTTAGCTCCCTTTGCAGTTCTTCATTGATTCGGCCAATTCGATTTGATGCCATAGTGTACTCCTTAAAATAAAACGCAATCGGTAATCGTGAAGCGTGAATCAGTAAGGTGCGCAGCCGCCGGCGGCGGGCTGCCCACAGCCCGCCCGACTGGGCCGCTCAACGCTTGATTCGCATTTTTCCTCTTTCCCTAGATTTTAATCTGCTCCATGACGAAGCATTCAAAGATGTCGCCTTCCTTGATATCGTTATACTTATCCACGGACATGCCGCACTCGTAGTTGGCCGTGACCTCCTTGACCGAGTCCTTGAACCGCTGCAGGCTGGCCAGCTGTCCCTCATGGATGACAATATTATCCCGGAGAATCCGAACCTGGGCATCCCTGGTGATCTTGCCGTCCTTGACAAAGCATCCGGCGATGGTACCGACGGCGGACGCCTTGAAGATCTGGCGAACCTCGGCGTGGCCGATGATGACCTCCTTGAACTGGGGCGCCAGCATTCCCTTCATGGCGTCCTGGATCTCATTGATGGCGTCATAGATGACGCGGTACATCCGCATATCCACCTTGGCACGGGCAGCGGAGGCGGCGGCCACAGGATCGGGCCGGACGTTGAAGCCGACGATGATGGCATTGGAAGTGGAGGCCAGCAGCACGTCATTTTCGGAAATGGCGCCGACGCCGGCATGGATGACCTTGACCCGGACCTCCTCATTGGAGATTTTCTCCAACGATGCCTTGATCGCCTCGGCGGAGCCCTGCACATCCGCCTTGACGATGATGTTCAGCTCCTTCATCTCGCCCTCCTGAATCTGGGCGAACAGATCCTCCAGCGTCACCTTGCTCTTCGTCTTGTTGGCGGCGGCTTTGATCTCCTCTTTGCGCTGATCCACCAGCTGGCGGGCCATGCGCTCATCCTCCACGGCGTTGAAGATATCGCCCGCGCCGGGGACCTCGGCCAATCCGGTGATCTCCACCGGCTTCGAGGGGCCGGCGGTTTTCACAGTCCGGCCCTTGTCATCAGTCATGACGCGGACACGGCCCACGGCGGTTCCGGCGATGATGACGTCGCCCTGCTTCAGTGTGCCGTTCTGGACCAGCAGCGTGGCCACGGGGCCGCGGCTCTTGTCCAGGCGGGCTTCGATGACCACGCCCTTGGCCAGGCGGTTGGGATTGGCCTTCAGCTCCTGGACCTCGGCAGTCAGGATGATCATTTCCAGCAGCTCATCCAGGCCCTGCCCCGTCTTGGCTGAGATGGGGCAAACAACGGTTTGGCCGCCCCATTCCTCGGGCAGCAGGCCGTACTCCGTCAGCTGCTGCTTGACGCGGTCCGGATTGGCGCCGTGCTTATCCATCTTGTTGATGGCAACGATGATGGGAATATTGGCGGCCTTGGCGTGGTTGATGGCCTCGATGGTCTGGGGCATAATGCCGTCATCGGCGGCCACCACCAGAATGGCAATATCGGTACACATGGCGCCGCGAGCGCGCATGGACGTAAAGGCGGCGTGACCCGGCGTGTCCAGGAAGGTGATGGGATTGCCGTTAATCTGCACGGTGTAAGCGCCGATGTGCTGGGTAATGCCGCCGGCCTCGCCGGAGGCCACGTTGGTATTGCGGATGGCGTCCAACAGGCTGGTCTTGCCGTGATCCACATGACCCATAACCACCACCACGGGGCTGCGGGGCTGCAGCTCGTCGGGCCGGTCCTCCCGGTCGTCGATCAGGCGCTCCTCGATGGTGACGATGACTTCCTTCTCCACCTTGCAGCCCAGCTCCATGGCGATCAGGGCTGCGGTGTCATAGTCGATGCTCTGATTGACAGAGGCCATGACGCCCAGCTTGATCAGCTGTTTGATAACCTCTGCGGCGGTCTTTTTCATGCGGGAGGCCAGCTCGCCCACGGTGATTTCGTCGGGGATCTTGACCGTCAGGGGAGCCTTCTTGGCCACCTCCAGCTGCAGACGGCGCATCTTCTCCTGCTCCTCATTGCGGCGCTTGTTTCCGGAAAACTTGCTGCGATTCTGCTGCTTATTCTTATTGCCGATTTTCTGCTTGCCGCCGGAGAAATTCTGCACCCGTTCCGAGACCAGCGCGTCTACTCGATCATCAAACCGCTCGGCGTTGACCGTGACGGCGCTGGTATCGATGACGCGGCGCTCCCGGCGGCGTTCCGGCTCCTTCGCCTTCTCCGGCTTTGCCGGTTTGGACGCCGGAGTCTGGTTCTGGTTCTGGCTCTGCGCCGGGGCCTTGGCACCCTGCGCCGGAGCCTTCGCGCCCTGTGCCGGGGCCTTCGCGTTCTGCGCCGGGGCCGTCCCTTTGGGCTTCCGGTCCTGGGCTGCCGGTTTCTCTGTTTTCGGCTTTTCCGCGGCCGCGGCAGACGTTTCCGCCTTGGCCGGCACCGCAAACACCCGCTCTATGGAATCAATCTGGTTTCGCTGGGTCAGCACATCAAAGAGGACGTTCAGCTGCTCCTCTGTCAGGACCTGCTGCGTGCTTTTGGGCTTTTCGAAAAATTCAGCGACCAGGCTCGTAATGGTTTTGGTGGGAAACCCAAAATCCTTGGCCATTTCGCCAATGCGGTATTTAATAAAACTACTCAATATAGCCACCTCCATTGTGATGTTCCTGTGGATGGATGCTGTTTTTATTCTGTGCTTTATGGGTTCTGCCCCGGCGTACATTCCGCCGGTGCGCCTTTTCCTCCTGCCGCCGCTTGCGGACCCGCTCAGTGCGAGCCGCCAGATCTTGGAGCAGCTGGGCGTAATGCTCCGGCTCCTCCAGTGCCTGGACAAACGCATAGGCCATTGCCACATCGGTGAACGCCGCCATGGCGCAGACGCGGCAGCCCAGCGCCGCGCCCAGCTCCTCCTCGGTAAAGGGGACCCGAATCAGCGGCGGCTTGCCGCTTTGTGTAAAGGACCTGGCCCGTCGGAAGGTGTGGTCCGTCGCGTCCCGCGCCAGCAGCAGCAGACGGGCATGCCCGGCCCGGCAGGCCGCGCCCACCAGCTCCTCACCGACGGCAATGCGGCCGCCCTTCTTGGCAAGGCCCAGATCGTTCAGGGCGCGCTGCTTATGCTCCATGGCTGCATTCCTCCATTCTTGCCAGCAGATCGTCATAGATCTCCTGCGGGATTGGAACCCCAAAGCCGCGCTCCAGGGCCTTGGACTTGACCGCCCGTTTCAGGCAGTCCGGGTCCGGACACAGGTAGGCGCCGCGCCCGGGCGCTTTGCCCCGAAAATCCAGGGAGAGAACGCCCTCCGGTGATTTTACCACCCGGATCAGCTCCTTTTTGCACTTCATTTCCCGGCAGCCCACACACTGGCGCATGGGAATTTTTTTCTGCATATGGCACCTCCTTGCCGTCT
>CAYTXW010000096.1:2819-5059 GCA_964441575.1 uncultured Oscillospiraceae bacterium | reverse complement strand
ATCCGGTCTTCGTACGCCACGACGGCCATGGACGTGTCCTCCCCGTTGACCTGGATGCCGCCCTTGGAGCCGACGTCGGAGATGGTCCAGCTGCCGTCGTCATAGCGGGTCAGGACCGCGTGGGTCCGGGAGATGGTGGGGTAGTTCAGCACCACATCGCAGTTTTTGGCCCGGCCCAGCAGGGTCTCCCAGTGGGTGACAGGCAGACGCTCCCCGTTCGGAGCCTCCAGCCAGGCCCACACCTCCGGCTCTTTCCGGCCAAGCAGCAGGGAACAGGCGCACCGGCCCAGAATCAGCAGGGCCAGAAGCGGGAACACATACCGCAGAACCGCTTCCGACGCTGCCGCCGCCGTCCCGGATTCCGAAAGGGCGGCAAGAAATTCAAATATCCGATTCATGGCGTCTCCTCTGTTTCCGGCTCAGGCGCGGGCGGCTTCAGGTCCTCCACGGACTGGATGTTCCGATAGGCGTCGGTCTGCGTGGTGAACTTTTTGCGCTGCAGGCGGCTGGACACCAGATCGCTGACCAGCATATACAGCACCGCGAACACCGGCACTCCCAGCACCATACCCGTAAAGCCGAACAGGCCGCCTGCCACGGTGATGGAGACCAGGACCCAGAAGCCGGAAATCCCGATGGTATCGCCCAGGATGCGGGGGCCGATGATATTGCCGTCCACCTGCTGGAGGGCGAAGATAAAGAGGATAAAATACAGGCACTTGAGCGGATTGACCAGCAGGATCAGAATGGCGCAGGGGGCCGCGCCGATAAAGGGGCCGAAGAACGGAATAATGTTGGTAACGCCGACCACCGTGGCCACCAGCGCCGGGAACGGCAGCCGCAGAATCAGCATGCCCACATAGCACAGGACGCCGATAATGAGGCTGTCCACCAGCTTGCCGATGATAAAGCCGAAAAAGACCTTATGAATCCGGCGGCCCAGGTCAAAGATGCGGTCGGCGGTTTGCTCCTTCCAGATGGCTACGATCAGCTTTTTGATCTGTGCCTTGAACAGGTCCCGGGACCAGAGAATGTAGATGGCCGCCACAAAGCCGATGACCAGGTTGATCACGGACCGGACCACGGAAACCACGGAGGTTGTCAGGCTGGTAAAGACCTGATTGATGTTGTTCAGCAGATCCTCGTTGATCCATCCGGTCAGGAACTCATAGAACTTCCCCATCAGCGCATCCGCCTGTTCGCGCAGCGCCGGATTGTCCTCCAGAAAGCCCAGCACCCAGCTCTCCGCGGCGGAATAATAGGTGGACAGGTTGCTGATGATGCCGGACAGGCTCTCCACCAGCTGGGGCAGCAGCATGGCAAAGAACTCATAAATCAAAATCAGGGCAAATACCAGGGCAAACACCAGGCTGAGGCAGCGGCTGAGCTTTCCGGCCTTGGCCTCCGCCATTTTCCGCCTGCGAAGGAACGGATACAGCCGCCGGTCCACAAAATTCATCAGGGGATTTAAGAGATAGGCGAACACCAGGCCGTTGATCACCGGTGAAAACACGCCCGCCACCGTTTTCACGCCCTGGATCACCGAGGGCAGATTGAGGACGATGGCCAGCAGCACCGCGCTGATGGTCACAACGCTCAGAATCATGGCTCCCAGGTGGAAATACGCATGCTCTCTCAGATTTTTCATACATTCGCCTCCCGCAGATGGAATATCGGATTTATTTTAGCACAAAAGCCTCCAAGATACAATCGAGAAATTGGCCGTCACGCCCGGCCCGCCCTATGGGGCTTCCTTCCCCCTGCCGGGCGCAGGCAGCGTTTCCTTCCGTCCGCGCAGAGAAGGCGTCCGCTCTCGATTCTCCGTCCGCGGCGGTGGCTGGGCGTCTGCGGTCTCCGTGTCCGGGGGGTCCACGCAGCGCCAGGGAATTCTGCCATGCAGCATCTCCTCTTCCGCCCGGTCCAGCAAGGCTTGGTAGTGGTTGATCCCCGGCAGCTCCCTCCCTGCCCGGAGATTTTCGGACAACCGGTTGATATGCCATTGCCAGGTGGCCGGAAAATTCTTTTTTAACCCTTCCATCTCATCGGAAGAAAGAAAGACATTGCCGTGCGGCCCCAGACCGGGTTCCGTCGGTTCCGCCGGGGCCTCCGGACACGTTTCCTTTTCTCTTTCCCTTTCTTTCTCCCTATCCGTATCCGTATCTTTATCTTTATCCATATCCATATCCTTATCCTGGTTATCTTCCGGGTTATCTTCCAGGTTATCCTGCGGGTAATCCTGC
>CAYTXW010000096.1:0-2719 GCA_964441575.1 uncultured Oscillospiraceae bacterium | reverse complement strand
GGTAATCCTGCGGGTAATATGGATTGCGGCAGCCCCGTTTGAAGTTGGGATTGCCGCCTTTCTTTCCGTTTTCCACCGAAGCCCGGTATCTCCGGCTGCCCTGGTCCACGGTCGGGCGGATCAGCCGCAGAACAATCCGGGCCACCGTACTCAGCTCCTCCGGCCAGACGCCGTCCAGGGCGTACCCGCACAGCGCATCATAAATCTCCAGCCGTTCCTTCGGCGGCAGCTCCCGAATGGCCTCATAATATGACGGCAGGAAGACAAAGCCCCGTTTTTCCTCCATGCTCGGTTCCTCCTTTCTATAACAGCGGCAGCCGGGAACGGTGCGCTCCCGGCTGCGGTATCTGTTTCTCTATTATATATTATATCACGGAACCGCGCTCTCATGGACTTTCATTTGCTATCATCTGCTATCATTTGCTCTCATTTTGTGCCAGGTTCTTCCAGATACAGACGCAGCGGCTCCAGCGCGTCCCCGGCCGCCCGGAGGCCCTGCGCATAGCCCTCTGCCAGGACGGCGGGGTCCCGTTCCACGCGCTTGACGCGATAGCCGTCGTCGGGTCCGATGACAAAGAGCTTCCCCTCCCGCTGAAGGCGGTCGATCTGCGCCCGCTGGGCGTTGAACCGTTCCGGCTCCTGGAGCAGCTGGGGATAGAGGACCTTGTCGTTGTGATAGACCGCGTGGTAGGCCCGGCGCATGGCCTTGGAAACGGGCAGCTTGCGGGCCCGGAGCGGCCGGGTCAGGACCAGGACCGCCCGGTCGTATTCCGGATGCTCCTGCATATAGGTCAGAGGCGCATGCTCCGCCACGCCGCCGTCCAAATACGGCTCGCCATCGATCCAGACCTTTTTATTGGTCAGGGGCAGGCTGCACGAGGCCAGCAGGCAGTCGTTCAATTGGGCCGTCCGGCCCTTTTCGAAATAGGTGATCTGCCCGGTACGGCAGTTGGTCGCGCCCACGGCAAAGACGGTGGGGCTGGCGCGGAAGGTTTTCAGATCGAACGGAATCAGCTCCATCAGCGTATAGAACAGGAAATCCCTGCCGACAGCCCGGCCGGTGCGGACCAGATTGCGGGTACTGAAATACCGGGGGTCGTTGCCGTATTCCAGCAGAATTCGCCTGGTCCGGCCCAGGTCCCGGCTGATAAAATTCTCCCCGCACAGCGCCCCGGCGGAGATCCCCGCCACGGCGTCAAAGGAGAGGCCCTGTTCCAGAAACACATCCAGAACACCGGCGGTAAAAATCCCGCGATAGGCCCCGCCCTCCAGCAATAGAAGCGTTTTAGACATAGAGAACTCCTTTCCGACACGCACCGCGCTCACATCGGGAGCCGGAGGGGTGCGCATATTTCCATACAAATTCAGGGCCGCACTGTAAAAAAGGGCGCTGTTCCGGGAAGGAACAGCGCCTGATTTGCGATTCTCAGTTCAGGCCGGCGGCAGCGGCGACTTCGGCGGCGAAATCGTCCGCCTTCTTCTCGATGCCCTCGCCCTTTTCAAAGCGGATGGCGTCCACAAACCGGACTGTGCCGCCCAGCGCCTTGGCTGCGGAGGCCATATACTGCTCCACGCTGACGGAGCCGTCCTTGACGAAGGCCTGCTGCAGGAGGCAGTTTTCCTCGTAGAACTTGTTCAGTTTGCCGGCGGCGATCTTCTCCTTGACCTGCTGGGGCTTGGAGGCCATCTTGGGATCGTTGTCCATCTGGGCAACCAGAATCTTCTTCTCCTCCTCCAGCACCTCCGCCGTCACCAGGCTCTTGTCCCAGAAACGGGGGTTCAGGGCGGCGATCTGCATGGCGATGTCCTTGCCGATCTCGGTGGCGTCAATGCCGCCGCCGACCTCCAGGTTCACCAGAACGCCGATCCGGCCGCCGCCATGGACATAGGCGACGCTGGTATTGGAGGTGAAACGGGCAAAACGGCGGATCTGAACGTTCTCGCCGATGACCATGACCTTCTCGGGAATGATCTCGCCCACGGTCAGCTCGGAGCCGGGATATTGGACGCCCTTCAGCGCCTCCACATCCTGCGCGTCGGAGCCGGCCACGGCGGCGGCCACATCCTTGACAAAGCTTACGAACACATCGGTCTTGGCGGCGAAATCGGTCTCGGAGTTGACCTCGACGATGACGCCCACGCCGTTGGTGACGGTGGCGTAAGCCATACCCTCGGCGGCGATGCGGCCCGCCTTCTTGGCGGCCTTGGCCAGGCCCTTTTCACGCAGATACTCCACGGCCTTATCCATATCGCCGTCCGTCTCGGCCAGGGCCTTCTTGCAGTCCATCATGCCGACGTTGGTCATTTCACGCAGTTTCTTAACATCTGCAGCGGTAAAAGCCATAATAGCGTTCCTCCTATATTGATCTTCAGTCGTATGGCGGCCGGCTTATTCGGCGGCCTCTTCCGCGGGAGCGGCTTCCCCGGCGGCTTCCCCAGCGGTTTCCTCGGTGGTTTCCTCGCCCTGCTTGCCCTCGGTCACGGCGTTGGCAATGGTGGCGGCGATCAGGCGGATGGCGCGGATGGCGTCATCGTTGCCGGGGATCACATAATCCACCTCGTCCGGGTCGCAGTTGGTATCGACGATGGCCACGATGGGGATATGCAGCTTGCGGGCCTCGGCAATGGCGTTGCGCTCCTTGCGGGGGTCCACGATGAACAGGGCGCCGGGGAGCTTGCGCATTTCCTTAACGCCGCCCAGATACTTCTCCAGCTTGGC
>CAYTXW010000095.1:0-5197 GCA_964441575.1 uncultured Oscillospiraceae bacterium | reverse complement strand
CCGACGAAGGAGGCCGGGAAGTGGTATCGATATCAGATTTTACCGGATCTTGACGCCGCTAGGGGATGACAGGCAAACATCCCGTGAATGGAACGCGTTTTCCAATCACGGGATGTTCGCTTGCTGCAGTTTATTCGCCTCGCACGATATTCTCGTGGCGGCTGGGGCCGGTGGAGACAATTTTAATGGGGACGCCGATTTGCTGCTCAATAAAGTTTACATAATCCTGCGCTTCCTTGGGAAGACGGTCCCATTCTGTGATACCGCGGATGTTTGTTTTCCAGCCGGGCATGGTGGTATAGACAGGCTTGGCGCGGTTCAGCCGGGGTGTGACGGGGAAGTCACGGGTGATTTCGCCGTCGATTTCATAGGCGGTGCAGACCGGAATCTCGTCCAGATAGCTCAGCACGTCCAGGCAGGTCAGAGCCACATCCGTGGCCCCCTGCACCTGGCAGCCGTAGCGGGAGGCCACGGCGTCAAACCAGCCCACATCCCGGGGACGGCCGGTGGTAGCGCCGAATTCGCCCTTGTCACCGCCCCGGCGACGCAGCTCATCGCCCTCGGGGCCGTCCAGACGGACCACAAACGCGCCTGCGCCTACGGCACTGGAGTATGCTTTAGTCACGGCGGTGATTTGCTTTATCTGGGTGGGAGCAACGCCCACGCCGACGCAGCCGAAGCCTGCCAGAGTGTGGGACGAGGTAGTGAAGGGATAGATTCCGAAGTCCGGATCTCGCATGGAGCCAAGCTGGCCCTCCAGCAGGACGGTCTTGCCCTCCTTCAGAGCATCGGAGACTACCTTTTGGGTATTGGCCATGTAGGGAGCGATCTGCTCCCGCCAGAGCATCAGCTGGTCATACAGCGCATCCGGATTCAGAACGGGCTTGTGATACAGGTGTTCAAACAGCACGTTTTTCAGGGTGCAGACCTTCTCCAGCCGTTCCCGCAGGACGGCCTCGTCAAACAGCTCGTTGAGCTGGATGCCGGTCTTGGCATACTTGTCGGAGTAAAAGGGAGCGATACCGGAGCGGGTGGAGCCAAAGGCCCGCCCTGCCAGCCGCTCCTCTTCATAGGTGTCCTGAAGCACATGGTAGGGCATCAGCAGCTGGACCCGGTCAGAGACCAGAATTTTGGGAGTGGGAACGCCGGCTTCCTCCAGAGACTTCAGCTCGTTTAAGAAGGACGGAACATGGAATGCCACGCCGTTGCCGATGATGTTGGTGATATGGGGATAGCAGACGCCGGAGGGAAGCAGATGCAGAGCGAATCTGCCGTAATCGTTGATGATGGTGTGCCCCGCGTTGGCGCCGCCCTGGAAACGCACCACAATATCGGAATGCTCTGCCATCATATCTGTGATTTTACCCTTGCCCTCGTCGCCCCAATTGGCGCCGATGATTGCTTTAACCATAGTAGCCTCCTTGCAGTGTATGCAATAATTTCTATGGGTATTATACTCGAATGGGAAGCGGGATACAAGTGGCAGGATGTACGGGATTTTCAAGAGAATTGCCTTCAAATCCAAAAAGAATTGAGAATTCTGCGGAAAGTGCTTTACTTCCATCTATTAATTTGATAAAATTTAATGTATCAGGTAAATTAGGAGGTATCCACTTTGAATAACCGCAATAAGCGTTCCAATCCAGAGCATGAGCTGTATAAGGCCATTCTGGAACTGAAGGACGCAGATGAATGCTACCGTTTCTTTGTGGATCTTTGCACAGTGTCCGAGCTGAAGGCCATGGAGCAGCGCTACGAAGTGGCCAAACTGCTGGACCAGGGACTGATCTACAATGGTATTTTGGAGAAGACCGGCGCCAGCAGCGCCACCATCAGCCGGGTCAACCGTAGCCTGAACTACGGAAGCGATACTTATCGCATGATCTTTGCCCGCTTGCAGGAGACGGAGAAGCAGCAGGAGACAGCGCCGAAGGAGGCCTCGGTGTGAGCGCTTATGAGGCGCTGGCCAGCTCATATGATTCTCTGACACTTGACGTTCCCTATGAAGAAATGCTCCGGTATATGGAGACGCTGCTATCCGGCCACGGCGTCCGACCCCATTCCGTGCTGGATCTGGCTTGCGGCACCGGCTCTATGTCTGTGCTGCTGGCCAAGCGGGGGTATCAGGTGCTGGCGGCGGATCTATCCGAGGATATGCTGGCCATGGCAGCGGAAAAGGCAGCGGATCTGGAGGATAACCGCCCCTTCTTCATCCGCCAGCCTATGGAGCGCCTTCGGCTGCCCTACACAGTGGACTGGGTGGTCTGCTGCCTGGACAGCCTTAACTATGTCACAAGTCCGGCAGATTGCCGCGAAGCCATCCGCCGTGTCTTCCAAAGTCTGGCTCCCGGCGGCGTGTTCCTCTTTGACGTCAATACGCCGGAGAAGCTGCGCGGGCTGGATGGGCAGATATTCCTGGATGAAAACGAGGACACCTACTGCGTATGGCGGGCGGAGTTTGACGAAAAAGAAAATATCTGCTACTACGGTATGGACCTGTTTCAACGGGATGGACTGCTGTGGCGGCGAAGCTGGGAAGAACACCGGGAATATGCCTACACGGCGGAGCAGCTGACGGGTTGGCTGAAAGAGGCCGGGTTTCAAACCGTGGAGATCTACGGAGACAGGAGTCTGAAAGCGCCAAGGGCAGGAGAGCAAAGAATCTATGTCTGGGCAGGGAAGTAGAAGCAATGGACAAGAAAGCAGTCCCTTCCGGGCGGTATGCATAAGGCAGGATTAGCGAAGCTCTGATTTCGTATGCGCTGCCATCAAAGCAACGGCGGCGCCGGTTATGGAACAGGAAACCCTTACGGACATCGAATACAGCAGCCCCAAAAGGGCAATGAAAGGCGCTTCGGCAGGAGGCGCCTTTCTGTTAATTTCCGTATTATCCGCCGGTCCGGCAGTTATTGATTGGGAGCGATATATGGAGAGCCGCAGGTCCTTCCTATGGTGTAAGGCAGAACATATTTTCAGAATGATAGGGTTTCAGTTTTGAATACAGGAGAACGTCGTACTGTGGTTTTATGAAGAGCGAGAAGCGGCCGCACGCCATTTTTGTCAGCGCCAATTTGTGTGCGCGGGCATCACCGGGCGAAGATTTTCCGCAGCTCGGCAGAAGAATGTGCAGATATTGTCTTGATCTAGGGCGAGTGGAATTATTCAAAGGTTCCTTAATTATTCATATCATGTTCATAATAACCGGATAAAATCAAGAGTAAATGCGGAAAGGAGGCAATCCTATGGGCAAAGAGAGCAGACATTTTCTCTGGGGACTGCTGGGGATTGTACTGTTGTTTTTTACCATCCAGAATGTCGAGGCTGTGAAAACCGGAATTCAGGCTCTGACAGGATTGATTATGCCTCTGCTCTATGGCTGCGTGATTGCCTTTGTCCTGAACCTGATGATCCGGCAGTTGGAGAAATATTTGCAGTTTGGCCCGTTCCGGAACCGAAAGCTGCGCCGGGCAGTGGGCATTTTGCTGTCCCTGCTGATTTTGGTGGGCGCCTTGACAGCGGTTGTGGCGGGCGTAGTGCCGGAGCTGCGGGACAGCCTTGCGCTTCTGATGGAGAAGCTTCCGGGTATGGTGCAGAGCCTGACGAGCTTTTGCGTAGGGACGCTTGGACTGCCGGCAGACTGGTTCAGCGGTGCCTCAGAGCTGGATATTTCCGGATTGCTGACAAGGCTGTTTGAAAATGACGCGATCATCAATGTACTGAAATCCGGAGGCAATATTGTGGGCGACGTGCTGTCCGCCTTGTTTGACGTGCTGGTGGGCCTGTTCTTTGCATGTTACATCCTGATGCAGAAGGAGAAACTCCTCCGTGATGCGAAGCGGGTTGCCAAGGCCTATTTGAAGCCCGCGACCGAGGCTCGCTTGTACCGGGTGGTCCACAGCATGAATGAAATATATAGCAGTTTCATTTCCGGTCAATGCATGGACGCGGTGATTTTGGGCGCGATGGTAACGATTGCCCTGGCAATCTTCAGAATTCAGTATTCTCTGCTCATTGGTGTGGTGGTAGCGGTTACGGCGCTGGTGCCGGTGGTGGGAGCACTGGTTGGCGGCGCTTTAGGTGTGTTTTTGCTGTTTATGGTTTCACCAAAAGATGCTGTCTTGTTCCTGGTCCTGTTTCTGATTTTGCAGCAGATCGATAACCGCTTGATTTACCCCCATGTGGTGGGCAGCGCTGTGGGCCTGCCGGCCATCTGGATTTTTGCCGCCATTGTGGTGGGCGGAAATTTTGGCGGCATTTTCGGCATGATCCTGGCGATTCCACTGTTTGCCCTGGTCTATACACTGCTGGGCCAGGATCTCCGCAAACGGGAGGCCATGGAAAAGAAGCAAGAACCTTGATCAAGCCGCCTACACGGCCAAATATGCTGCGTTGGCAAATCCCACAGTGCCGTTATACTGGACGGAGTACCAGTTCCCGCTTTCCCCGAAAATAGTCAGAACAGCGCCGTCCGGCGCGGTGGTCAAAATCGGAGAATCTGCGGTTGGCAGACTTCGGATGTTCAGGCTTCCCGATTGAACGGTCACAGTGCCTTGACGCACAGGCCCCGGCTCCACAAAGGGGACGCCGAAGTATTCGGTGACGCCCAGAACCATGGCCCTTGCAATGGCGTCCAGGCTGTCCTCCACCCACATGGCGTCCTCCCGGTTGTCGTGGTAGCCCAGTTCGGCCAGGACAGAGGGGGCATTGGTCATCCGCAGCTCCCCGATGGAGACGGAGGATAAGGCCCGCACCTGATCAGGCAGAGGATAGACGGGCTTCAAATTGTCTACCAGAATGTTAGCCATGCGCAGACCGTCGGCACTGCTGGGATAATAATAGATGTCAATGCCCCGATAGGTTCCCTCTGCGCCGGGCGGCGCGGCATTGGAGTGGAGCGCCAGATGGAAATCATAATTTCCGGCGTTTGACTGCCGGATGGACGCGGCGGCGGATCCGCTGGGATCGTTGCGGCTGAAGCCAATTCCGCTGGCGAGCAGATATGGCTCCATTCGGTCGGCAAGCAGATTCATCCAGTATTCCTCGTTACCAGTGGTGACGTAGGGGTTGTATTCCTGCGTGGATGGACTTAAAAATAAGAGGGGCATATACGCATCCCACCTTTCCGGATTTAGCATATGCGGCGGCGGAGGAAGAATATTCCGGCTAACAGAGACTATTTACAATTGCGACCCTCGTG
>CAYTXW010000094.1:0-5230 GCA_964441575.1 uncultured Oscillospiraceae bacterium | reverse complement strand
GCGCTGTCCACCTCGTCGATAATCAGGACTACCGGTTTCTCCGCGGTATAACACAGATCGCTCAAATATGGGAACAATTCGTCCAGCGCAAACGAAGCGCTCTCCTTCGATGCTTTGCCGAGCAAGTCAAGTACGGATTGGTCCATTCCGGCAACCGGTTCCAGCCTGTTGTTCACAGTCCTTATAAGGCAATTTACAAATGCGACAGAAAAAGCATGCTCCGTAGAGAACTTTGAATTTCCGATCATCTGAAAGTCCAGTGAAAGCACAACATAATCATCTGACAGATAATCCGCTAATGCAGTCAGCGTCGTCGTTTTTCCATATTGTCTGGCACGGTTTATGGTGAAGTATTTCCCATCATCGACCAGCTTTTTTATTTCCGAAAGGCGTTCCTGAATGTCCACCATGTAATGAAGCTCAGGATCGCAGGAGCCTGTGGTATTAAAGCACCGTCCCATCTGTGACACGCTCCTTCCATGTGCAGTAATGCAAGCCCGGTACCAAAGGGTACACGACACCTATTATGCCTATATCCTACCACAAAGCCGCCCTGTTTTCAAGCCGCAGGGAAAGATTGCGCAGGAATGATACCGGCTGCTCTGGGACTCATACCGATCTCTCCCGCTCAATTCTTTGCCGCAGAGCCGGTTTGATGCTCCAGCCGCCTCAGAGAAAATCATCGCGCAGACGCCGGTTTTGCTTCTGGGAGAATCTCCCGGAAACAGAAAAAAAGCGGCGCTCCGCTCCGGAAAGTCGGGGTCCGCTTTTTCTGCTGTCACATCCGCCCGGCGCTTAATATTCCAGCCTGGACCAGTTCTGGGATCTGGCCCTGTCTTCCAGGCAGATTTCCTGATAAAACGCCGCTCTGGCAGCCTGTTCATAGGGAAGCACCCAAAGGAGGCCAATGCCGCAGGTCAGCACCCCCAGCAGTTCCCAGCCGATAAAGCTCAGGTCAAGGCAGAACAGCCGCGCTTTCTTGCCGGTCATCAGGTGCTTGGACTCCTGCATGGCTTCCAACGCCCCCATTTTATACTCCACCATCAGATAAGGCATCAGGGCGTACCGGTAAGAGGCGACAATGCCGGGAATGACAAACAGCAGCGACCACAGGAACACAAAGAAGCCCCGCAATATCACCATGCGGAATCCCGCGCCGAGCCTGTCAAACTGATCGAAGAGCGTTCCGAAACGCGGCTCCTGCCGGTTCAGGAGCTTCAGATTGAAGTCCGCCCAGCCCATCTCTATGGCGCCGCCGATGATCAGCGCCAGCAGTCCGGACACAACCGCAATGGTCATCATGGTGGCATAGATCTGGTTTTCAAGCCTGAGATTTCCGCTTGCCGAACCGGCTGTGCTGCTTTCGAACCCGCCGTAACCGCCGCCCAGCAGCGACGCCACCAGCCCTACCGCAACGGCCACACCCCAGTGTCCCCGCAGGGCGTTTCTCGCCTTTGCGCGCAAATCCGCCGCATACATATTTCATTCCTTCTTTGTTCTTTATTATAATCAACATACCAAAAATCCGAAAGATTGTCAACCGTTTTTCCATCCAGATTTTGGGGCTTCGCAGAATATTTCGATTGACCTCCTGGGATATTTCGTGTAAACTGGAGAAAAAACCGCTTTGGGAGGAACCAATGGATCTGGAATTATTAAAGCAAAAGCTGGACGCCGCCCACTATATTTATGATGACACGCTGGCAACTACGCTGGCTGTGGCCCTGCAGCTGGGGCGTCCGCTGCTGATTGAGGGCGCTGCCGGTGTGGGCAAAACGGAAATTGCCAAAGTCATGGCCCAGGCTCTGGACCGGGAGCTGGTGCGTCTTCAGTGCTACGAGGGGCTGGACGAGAGCAAGGCCCTGTATGAATGGAATTATCAAAAGCAGCTGCTGGCGATTCAAGTCAACATGGCCGGGCAAGACAAGGACCGGCTGACCCGTTCCCTGTTCAGCGACGAATACCTTCTGGAGCGTCCGCTTCTGAAGTCCATCCGCTCTGAAACGCCGGTGGTCCTGCTGATCGACGAAATCGACAAGGCGGACGAGGAATTTGAGGCGTTTCTGCTGGAGCTGCTGTCAGAAATGCAGGTGTCCATCCCCGAGGTGGGGACCGTCCGCGCACGCTCCATCCCCTTTGTGGTCCTGACCTCCAACCGGGCCAGGCCCCTGTCGGAGGCGCTGCGGCGGCGCTGCGCCTATCTCTATATCCCCTACCCCACGCTGGAGAAGGAGCTGGCCATTCTCCGGGCGAAGCTCCCCCATGTGGATGACAGGCTTGCCGCTCAGGTGGCCGTGGCCGTTCAGAAGCTCCGGGCCAGCGAGACGATTTTGAAAAAGCCCTCCATCGCCGAGACACTGGACTGGGCCAGCGCCCTGGACGCCCTGGGCATTCGGGAGCTGACGCCCGACGCCATGCGGCAGACGGCAGGCTTTGTACTGAAAAACAACGAGGATCTGCGTATTCTGGATGAGGCGGAGGCCCCGGAAGAATGCCAGAACTGCGGAGGCTGCCGCCATGGCTGATCCCGCGGTCTATCTGGAAAAGCTGACCATATTCGCGCAAATGCTCCGGCGGGAGGGGCTGGCCGTCGGTCCCCGGGAGACGGCAGACGCCAGCCAGATTCTGATCGTCCTGGGCCTGGAGGACCGGGAACAGGTCCGGGCGGCCCTCCGGACCGTATTTGCCAAATCCAGGGAAGAACAGGCCGCCTTTGACCGGATCTTCGACAGCTTTTTCGTCAGCAAGGAAGTGATGGAAAAGCAGGCCATGGAGCAAATGCGGCGGGAGGCGGAACTGGAGGCGGCCCGGCGGCAGGCGGATCAGGATCTGCGCATTCAGGGCGAGCCGATGCACCTGCGGGAGGACCTGCGGGAAGTCTATGCCGCCATGCCGGAGGAGGAACGGGCGCGTCTTCGGAAGCTCATGGAGCGCTACAAGGACAACATTGACCGCTCCCCGGAATTATATGGAAATTTCATCCACTCCGTATTCACCCGGGCTTTGCTGGAGCAGCAGATGAAGCTGGAGGACGCGGGCCTCGGCTGTGACGAGGCCGATCCGGAGCTGGGCCTTTTATACCGGGATATCTCGCAATTCAAGGATCTGGAAATTCCCCGGGCCATTGCGCTGATTCAAAGTATCGTCCGTCAGATCAACGGCGAGCTGTCCGCAAAGCGGCAGCACAGCGGCCATTCCGGCCAGCTGGATTTCCGCCGAACCATCCGCCGGGGGCTGGAGACCGGCGGCAGCTTCTGCCGTCTGTCCTACAAGCGAAAGCACAAGCGCCGCAAGCGGCTGGTGCTGCTGTGCGACGTATCCGGCTCTATGATGCAGTTTTCCGAATTTGCTCTGCGGTTTATCCAATCCATGAATCAGGTATCCGACAGCTCCCGCGCCTTTCTGTTCTCGGAGGATTTATTGGAAGCGGACGCTTTTTCCCTGCAAAACATGGATTTGTTTCGGGATTACGTCCGGCAGTCGGGGCTGTACGGCAAGGGGACGGACCTGGGAACGGCCCTGGATAAGCTATGCCGCCTGAAACCGGCGGTTTTGGGTCCGTCATCCACCCTACTCATTTTATCCGATACTAAAACCGTCAATCTGCCCCACGCCGCGCAGGCCCTGCTGGAGGCAAAGCATCAGTCCGGCCGGGTCATCTGGATGAATCCCATTCCCGAATCCAAGTGGAGCTATGTTCACAGCATTCAGACCATGGCCGCCCTGTGCCAGATGGTGCCATGCAGCACCCTGTCGGCCCTGGCGGCGGCATGCAGGAGACTGATCGAATAATCGGTTCCGGGCCCGCGTCTCCGGAAGGAGGCGCGGGGTCTGCTTTTCCTATTGGTGGGAGGGCTTCATCAGCCAGGCGCTGAGCACGGCCACCAGCGGGACGGTCAGAATAATACCAATGGAGCCTGCCACGCCGCGGATCAGCTCAATGACCAGGGCATCCGTGTTCGCAAGCTGGAGCAGCGGATAATCATAGACCTGAAACAGCAGCAGCATATTCAAGGATGAGCCGGAAAAGGCCAGAATCAGCGTGTTCGCCATGGTTCCCATCGCGTCGCGTCCGATATTCATGCCGGAACGGAACAGCTTCCGCCGGGGGAGATCCGGGTTTAGGTTCCGAAGCTCCCAACAGGAAGACGCAATGGACATGGCCACATCCATAACCGCGCCCAGAGATGCGACCAGAATGCCGCTGACAAGCAGGCCGCTGATATGCAGCTCCGAATCATAGGCGCGAAGGACCAGTTCTTCCGCTTCCGACATATTGAAGCCGTTGATCGGTGAAATCCAGCCAATCAGCGCCGCAAACAGCCCTGCGGCGGTCACGCCGCCCACACAGCCCAAGGTGGCGCAGAGGGTCTTGCTGCTGAAGCCCGTCAGGAAGAACAGAGACGCCAGCGTGGTCAGCGCCACAATCACAATGGTGATCAGCACCGGGTCCGCGCCCCGCAGCAGCATGGGAATCAGGATGTACCACAGGCAGGCTATCGTATACAACAATCCCGCCAGAGACATCACGCCTTTCTTGCCGCCGATGAGGATGAGAAGCGCCGCAAAAACCAGCAGCATCCCGCCGATGACAATGCTGCGGTCCAGGCTGGGAATGGACACAACATACAGATCCCCCTCATCGTCGTAATCCAGACGGACAATGACTCTGGTGCCGAGCTTGGCGTCCACGTTGATATAAGCGCTGAGATAATTATAAGCCTCAAACACCTGGCCTTTATAGGGGCCGGAAATTACCTCCAGCTCCAGATACTGCTGACCAAGGCGGCGGCCTTCCGTCCAGGTGTCCGGTTCCGCGTTGTCCAGCAGAACGTCGGTGACTTTCGCCACGGCAAAAATCCGCTTCCGGGCGGCAGTTGCCTCCCGATCCGGCTGGGTCCACTGTAAAATCAAGGCCCACAGGACCAGAACTGCCATGAGCGCCGCTGCCATGGCAATCTCGGCCAGCCGCCGGCCGGACAGTTTCTTTCTTTTCTTCATCCGAATGCCCCTCCGCTTGATTTTTTCCATCTCATATAAGGAGACGCGCCCCGCTGACCGCCGGTCAGCGGGGCGCTTGTGATTATCTTGGAAACTTACTTTACAAATTTTGCATGGAACGCTGCCACAGCAATTGCAACTTCAGCACGGGTGGCTTCTTCTCTGGGACGGAGCTTGCCGTTGGCGCTCTCGAGCATGTCTTGGGCAGCGGCCCAGGCCACGCTGGTCT
>CAYTXW010000093.1:0-5305 GCA_964441575.1 uncultured Oscillospiraceae bacterium | reverse complement strand
CATTTCGCCCCGCCAGATCCTGCTCCGCCCATTCCGCCGGAACAGGCACCGGCGCACTGACTTGGACGATTTCACCGTTGACCGTTGCTACAACGCAGCCGTCCTCATTCAAAGTAAACTGCGCGTCTTGCAGATTCAAATCCTCAGACGTTTCAGCGTCCAAAGTAAACTGCGCGTCTTGCAGATTCAAATCCTCAGACGTTTCAGCATCCGACGGGTTGGTCAGAAAGCACACCGCCACCACCGCACAGGCGGCAATAGCTGCAACAATGACCCAAAATGCCGGTTTTTTGTAATGCAGAACGTTTTTCACTCTCTCTTTTACCCCCACCTCGCCAAAGGCCAGCGGGCAAATTGTCACCAATCGCCGCCCGGTACTGCACTCCAGCAGGGCGGTGGAATACCGCTTCTTTCCGTCCAGATCCATCTGCCGGATGACTTTCTCATCACAGGCCAGCTCAATATCCCGGCAAAGCAGCACATAGGCAACCCAGCACAGGGGATTGAACCAGTGAACCGCCAGAATCAGAAAGCCTGCAGGCTTCCACCAGTGGTCGCGCCTGGCCAGGTGCGCTTTTTCGTGGGCGATCACCTGCTCCACAGCCGCCGAATCCATGCCGGAGGGCAGATAGATTTTGGGCCGGACCAATCCCAGGATAAACGGGGACTTCACATGGTCGCACAGAAAGATATTTCCCTCGTAAGGTACCCGTTCCGCAACGCTCCGGCGTACCCGCGCATAGGTGATGATCTCGTATAACAGCATCGCGGCGATACCGATGAGCCAGATCACGGACGCAGCAAACGTCCAGACATAGAGCGGGTTGACGCTGCCGCCCGGGTCGGGCGCAAATGTTTCGCCCAGGATGGGGTTGACTGCGTTGTTGACCGCGGGGATGCCGCTGCTGATGACGGTGGTCCCATACCGGATATTGTCGGGGTTGAGAGTCTCAGCACTGGGGATCAGGCTCAACGCGCTCTCAAAGGAGAATGGGACCGTCAGCCGCAGGGCGACCATGCCCCACAGCGCGACGGCGACCCACTTCGGCGCTTTTCTCAGCGCGAACCGGAGCAGCGTCACCGCCAGGATCAGCCAGCTTGCGGCAATGCTCATGTTCAGAACTTTTATAAACACCTCACTCATCGGATTCACCCGCCTTGTCAATGAGTTGGTGCAGCTGGGCAGTTTCCTCCGCCGTCAGCCTCTTTCCGCTGGTAAAGGCAGCCAAAAAAGCCGGTAAAGACCCCTGAAAGGTTTCATCCACATACTTCTTGCTATGACGGGCATAGAATTCCTGCCGGGACAGGAGAGAGGTCACCATGCCGTTATTGTTTTGAAACAGGCCCTTGTCACAGAGACGGCGAAGCACCGTATGCGTGGTCGTCCGTTTCCAGGCAAACGCTGCCGCAGCCGCCTTTGTAAGCTCCGTCGATGACACGGGTTCTCTCTCCCAGATGATGTCCGCAAAACGTGCCTCTATAGCCCCTAATTGGATTTCTGCCATAAATACAGCCTCCTGTCTACATAGAGTAGTCTCATATATAGACTACACCATGTAGACCCATTTGTCAAGGCTTTTCAAAAAAACGAGACTGCGAACCCGTCCGTAAAGCGCAGTGCAGCACAAGCCGTATCCACGCCGAACGCGCAGAAAAGGAGTCCCTTCCCGGAGATTCCGCCCCAGTGTATGAAAATGGCCCGTCCGAATTCCGGCTCGGATTCGGACGGACTTTTTGTAGCGCTGCTCCCGCAATTTGCCTGCGGCGCGGTGCGGCGGATATTTTTCAGCGGAACATGGCGCACACGGAAACTGCTGGGCGACGCATGAATGGGCAGCAAGCAAGAAAGCTGACCGGTAAGGTCAGCTTTCTTCCCAGCCCAAATCTCGCCGGAGGTATTCATATATCCGTTTCACGGCGGGTTCGGGGAGGGCTTCGGCCAGATGGAGACGCCAGGCGCGCAGACGGTCCGGGTCTTGCAGCAGGCCGCATACCAGATCGGTCAGCGCCTCCGGCGTTTCGGCGGTCATGGCGCAGCCGTGCCGGACCATAAAGTCAATGTTTCGAATCTCCAGTCCGGGAATCACGTTGATATAAACCAGAGGCAGCCGCTTCATCAGCGCCTCCGTGGTTGTCAGGCCGCCGCCCTTGGTCAGCAGCAGATCCGCCGCGTCCATGTATAGATCCATGTCCTGGGTGAAGCCCAACAGCCGGACGCAGTCGGACAGCTTGTCCTTTTGCAGCTTTTCCAGCAGCTTCTTGTTGGTGCCGCAGACCACCACCAGATGATCCTCCGGCTGCATTTCCCGGTCCAGCAGCTGTGTCAATTCCTCCATGGGACCCGCGCCCATGCTGCCGCAGGTCAGCAGCACCAGGCGGCCATCCTCCGGCAGATTCAGCCTGTTCCGCGCTTCGGCCTGGGGGATGCTTCGGCAGAAGCGCTCCTGCACGGGAATACCCGTGACCGCCAGACGGTCTCCGGGGACCCCGCAGCGGATAAACTCTTCCGCCAGCTCCTCGTGGGGAATGAAATAGGCGTCCATATCGGCGCAGGAGACGCCGGGACTGCATGTATAATCGGTGGCCACGAAATATCCCGGCATGGACAGGCCGTACTGTTTGACGGCGGCGGTCATAATTATGGCCGGGAACACATGGACATTGATAACCGCGTCACACCCGACTTTCCGGACCGCCTCATAAAAATCGTCGGCGCAGGCGTCGCATTGGGTGCGCATATACCGGGGAATGTGGTTTTCCTCAAACCGGTAGCCCATGCCGAACAGCTTGGGGGCCTTGCGGTACAGCAGCACATGCCCCTCGCTGACGATCTTGGCCTTGGCCGGGGACAGAAAGTCCAGGCAGTCCATGATCACGCAGGTGATGCCCTTCTCGGTAAAATACTCGGAAATGGCGGCGGCGGTGGAATTGTGGCCGCCGCCGGTGTTACAGGTCAGAATCAGAAGCTTCATACGATTGTTCTTCCTCCTTGCGCCGGAGCTTTTCTGCCACGCGAAGCAGCTTAGGGCGGTTATACCGCTGAATGAGAATATAGGGCAGATTCAGGAGCAGCGAGTCAAACAACGCAATGGCCACGCCCCAGCCGTTGGGACACAGAATCACAATTCCGATGGCCAGCGCCATCAGCGCAGCATGGATGACCTCGGCCACGCAGGTCTCCTGTACCAGAACCATCGCGTCGGCCGATGTTTCCCGGAGATTCACCTTCTTGGGAATCATGTCGGGCAGAATCTTGCTCATGTCCGGCACCAGATCCTTCCATCGCTGGATGCCCAGGTGCTTATAGATATTTCCGTTCTGTTCCCAGCTCCAGGCTTTAAAGGGGAATCTGTCCGGGTGAAACCACCGCCGCGGCAGACTCTGGCCTACATAATGGGACGCCACCGCCAGAACCGCCGTATAGATTACGGCGTATACTATCTTCACAGACAATCCCCCGTACAAAATCAGATGGGTAGATTATAGCACAAATTCGCATGTGAAGTACAGTGGCCAACTAAAAAAATCCAAAAAATTCACAGATCGGCCGGATGTACATTTCTGTGCATCAAAACGTTAAACGCGGAACGGCGATGTGGGGCGGGTTGCCCCGGCCCGTTGCGGGCGATTCGCGCGGAATGGAGCGGATGATTGATAATGATTGCGTCCGCGGACGCAGACAGATTTGAATTTTGCCTGCGCCGCCTGATTAAATGGCCAGCAGGGTCTGACGGAACTCATCGTAGATCAGGCCGTAGCCCTCCCGGGTCAGATGAATTCCGTCCCGGGCGATCAGCCCGCCATAGTCCCGGCGCTCCAGAAAGCGCGCCCGCACATCCACAAAGGGCAGATTCAGCTGGGCGGCCAGACGGGAAAGCTGAGCGGAGTACATCTCCTGATAGCGGTAGATCATCTGCACATCCCCCAGAAAGCGAAGAATGCTCTGAGTGTTGTTGCCCAGCCACCCGATAAAGTCCAGATACCGCTGGGCGTCCAGCGGCGGCAGAGACATGAGTACGGGCTTGATTCCGGCGTTCAGCAGGGATTGGGCCATGGATGAAAGAGTGTCCAAAAAGCGGCGCAGCGGCGTGTGGGGGAAATGCTCTCCGTCCGGCTGCGCGGCAACCTCGCTCCAATTGAAGTCGCAGTCATTGCCGCCGAATTCCAGCAGCGCATATTGGCAGTCCATTCCCTTCTCCAGGTCCCGCTGCAGAATATTCTGCCCCTTGTCCACCGTATAGCCGAAGTGCGCACGGTTTACGACCTCCACGCCCGTGTCCTGCCGCAGCTGGGCCAACAGGTCCTTGGCGATGGGCTTATATTTATAATTTTCATCTACCAGGATGGCTTTCATAATGCTGTCCCCATAGATCTGGACCTTCATGATAATCGCTCCTTTTATGAAATCTGGTATTTGATACTAGATATTATGATGGTACCACATCACACGCCGTCCGTCAAGCCCTATTTGACAGATGACAGCATGCTATGATAGAATATATCCAAAAAAACGCGGGAGGACGCGCCATGGAACCTGAAATTTTAGATTTTCACTGTCTCCGCTGGGCGGAACTGCCCCAGATTGCCTTATATATGGATCAGGTGCTGCTGGTTATCAACGGCGCGCTGGCTCCGTTGATGGCTGGCGGCAGCTCTGCTGTGACGGCGACCATGATTAACAACTATGTGAAGATGAAGCTGGCGGACCCGGCGGAAAAGAAGAAATATAACCGCAGCCACATGGCGCGGTTTGTCATGATCTGCCTTTTGAAACGGGTCCTGTCCATGCAGGAAATTTCCGCGGTGCTGGAGCAGCTTGCCGAAGGCCGTGGGGAGGAAGGAGCGTACGATCTGTTCTGCCAGGAGCTGGAGCAGCGCCTGAAGGACCCGACCGGCCCCGACACGCTGCCATGTCCTCCTGCCCCCGCCGCCGCCATCCGCGCACTGGCCTGTAAGCTTCAGGTGGAACGCCTGCTGGCGGAGAGCCATGCGGATCAACAAAGCGGCGGCTGATAAGGGAATCGGAGGCCTTGCGCCTTTTTTCGGCTTTTCAATGGCTTCCGCAAGCTATCCCGAACGGCAATGCAAAATCTGCGGCAGGAAGTTCTGGCCGGATGGCCCATCTGCCAAGGTCTGTTCCGAGGATTGCAGACTGGAAAAGAAGCGGAGAGAAAGCAGAGCCGCCTATGCCCGGCAGAAGCAGGAGCAGAGTGTTCAGCAAGTGGCGGTATAACAGGAAAAGGAAGTGGGGGCCGCAAAGCCTCTACTTCCTTTTTCGGTTGGTGACGAGGACAAGAGGACAAGA
>CAYTXW010000092.1:0-5445 GCA_964441575.1 uncultured Oscillospiraceae bacterium | reverse complement strand
CGCCCGGCATCCCGGACGAGAGCGTATTCGCCATTGCCGCGCTGGAGCAGGAGGCCTGCGACCTGGTCAACGAGCAGCGGGAGGCAAACAATCTCGAGCCTCTGACCATCTCGGCCGAGCTGTGCGTCAAAGCGCGGATTAAGTCTCAGGACATGCTGGACAATCACTATTTTGACCACAATTCGCCTACATACGGCTCTCCCTTCACGCTGATGAAGCAGTTGGGAATCAGTTACCGTTCCGCCGGTGAGAACATTGCCATGGGCTATGCCACCGCCGAGGCTGTGGTCAACGCCTGGATGAATTCGGAAGGCCATCGCGCCAACATTCTCTCCAGTAACTATACCGCGATGGGCATTGGCTATGTCAGCGGCTACTGGACGCAGTGGTTCATCGGGTAGCAATTCGATTATGCGCAAAACCGCAAGGCCGGACCCCATGTCAGCAGATTCGCATTCTTTGCGCGTTGTTGTACGCCGACCGCAGACCGGCGCACAAACGCGCAGAGACCCGGACCTTTGAGAAGGAAGCCAGATCGGCCTTGCGGTTCCCGCGTTTTCGGAAGCGTCCGTCAATGTGTCGTTCCCATAACTTCCTTGACGTCTTCCTTGTTCAGGACGATGGCTTCCACCGCATATTCCAATGCCTTGGCAATCACCGTCAGGGACGAGCTGGGCGTTCCGCAGGGTTTGTTCACCGCCTGCTCATCGGCAAAGGGTACATGAATAAAGCCCGCCCGAATATTCGGATATTTGACGGCTGCCATGTGCAGCACATTATACATGACGCAGTTGCACACATAGGTACCCGCCGAATAGGAGATATGGCACGGGATTCCATGGTCCCGTATATTTTTGACAACGGCCTTCACCGGGATGGTGGCAAAATACGCCGTTGGGCCGTTGGCCTGCAGCGGTTCATCGGAGGGCTGTTCGCCGTTGTTGTCCGGAATCCTGGCCTCCGCCAGATTGATGGCAACCCGCTCCACCGTGACGCAGGAGCGGCCGCCTGCCTGGCCTATGTTGAGAACTACGTCGGGGTGATGGGCCCGAATACCGGCCTCCACCGCCGGGCCGCTCTCGGAAAACACCGTGGGAATCTCCAGCTTGATAATTTCCGCACCCGCGATGGTATCCGGCAGCAGCTTCACGGCCTCATAGGCCGGGTTGACCTTTTCGCCGCCAAAGGGATCAAAACCTGTGATTAAAATCTTCATAATCCTTTCCTTTCTGATTGCACTGAGCAGAAAACCGCCTCGGGAAGAATGACCAGCCCGCAACGCATCAGGCGTCCGTTGCCTGCGTAACGATCCGGCATGCCGGATCGAAATGTCCGCTTACATTCTGCGCACCGCCGAGGGCCGGATTCTGTCCCAGTCCAATACGGAAGGTTCCATAGGCGGATTCACCCTTAATCAAAATCGCCATGCTGCGGTGGGCAGCGAAATCGGTACCCGGCATTTCCGGCAGACCGTCAATGTCACGGCCTCCCACCGGCGCGGTCGCAGCTGCAGCCGGGAGGATGATGAGAATCGAATCCCGCATCGGCGCGAAGCCGATCGCCACAATCAAACGCGCCGATGCGTTTCGGCCGTTCCTTTTGCTTTCTCCTCTTTTACGCCATGTTTCTATTTCCCGGCGCCGCCGGAAAATAGACTTTATCATGCACGGGAGTTCGAAGATTTCAACAATTCCGGGTTCTGCGCTTATATTTTTTATATATGCGCATACCGGAAATGTCAACAATTTTCCCGTTTTTTCTCGTTATTCTGCGGTGCAAAGTCCATGGCACCTTTCGGGCTGTCCGGGAATAGGATGAGGCATGAAAGGGAGTGAAGCGATGTCTTGGAACATCACAGTCATGGGCGAGGACCGGCGGCAGACCTGGATGGCGAGGGCTCTGGCGGAGGCAGGCTGCCGGGTGGCCGCCTACGGCGTCCCCGATTGGGAGGACGGCAGGTCCACACTGGCTGAAGCCGCGGCGGCGTCCCGGATTCTGGCGCTGCCCATGCCGGCAGCAGACAAAGGCGGCCTGCTGCGGCTGACCGGCGGCAGGAGCGTGCCACTGAAGGACCTGTGGCCCCTGCTGCCAGCCGGGGTTCGGGTCTTTGGCGGACGGCTGCCGGAGGACATTCCGCCGGAAATCCACGCCGAGGACTATGAAAAGTCCGAATCCGTGGCCATTCGCAACGCGGTTCCCACGGCGGAGGGCGCCATTCAAAAGGCCATGGAGCTGCTGCCCGTCACTCTGTGGCAGAGCCGCTGTCTGGTCATTGGCTTCGGCCGCATCGGGAAGCTGCTGGCCCAGCGCTTGCGGGGATTAGGAGCGCAGGTGACGGTGGCGGCGCGCAGGCGCGCCGATCACGCTCTTGCCGCAGCTATGGGCTTTGCCGGCGACCGGACCGGCGTTTACATCCATGGTCTTGGGGACTACGACTGTATTTTCAACACAGTCCCCGTCCTGGTTTTGCCGGAGTCGCAGCTTCAACGCACACGGCCCGACTGTCTTCTGATCGACCTGGCCTCCCAGCCCGGCGGTCTGGACTTTGCCGCATGCGCCCGTCTTCCCCGTCAGGCCGTCCACGCCCTTTCGCTTCCCGGCCAGGTAGCCCCCGCCACCGCCGGGCGGATTCTCAGTGATTTTATCTTAGAGCAACTGGAATAGAAAGGGTGTTCCCATGCAGAATATCACCTTGGGGCTGGCCTTGACCGGTTCCTTCTGTACCTTTCAGAAAGTCCTGGACCAGCTGGAACCGCTGCGCCGGGAATTTGCACATATTATCCCCATCCTGTCCGAGACCGGCTATGACACCGATTCCCGCTTCGGTCCGGCGGCGGACTTTCGGCGGCAGCTGGAGACGCTATGCGCCCATCCGGTACTGCACACCATCCCGGATGCGGAGCCGATCGGCCCGAAAAAGCTGCTGGACGCGCTGGTCATCGCGCCGTGTACCGGCAACACGCTGGCAAAGCTGGCAAACGGAATCGCCGACACCTCCGTCACCCTGGCCTGCAAAGCCCATCTCCGCAATGAGCGTCCGGTGATTGTGGCAGTCTCCACCAATGACGGTCTGGGAACCAATGCAGTCAGCATCGGGACCCTGCTGGCCCGAAAGCATTTTTACTTTGTCCCCTTCGGCCAGGACGCGCCGCTTTCAAAGCCCCGCTCCCTGGTGGCGGATTTCAGCCTGATCGGAGAAACAGTAAAGGCCGCCCTGGAAGGGCGGCAGATTCAACCGGTATTGAAGCATGATCCTTGACAATGGCGCATATTTCATTTCTCTCCGCAGGGTCCGCGTTCATGCGAACCCTGCGGCCAACAATTCCTTCCCGCGGGCGAGCGGCGGCAGCGGCGGGCGGCGGTTCAATCCTTGATCCGCATGGCACAGGCGGATTTCATCTCCTGGACCAGCACCGCCAACTGCAAGGCCGCTGTTACCCCGCTTGTCACAGTAAATGCGCCGAACAGTGTCCAGGCAAGAGCCTGGGATGCGACAGCCAGCCCCAGACAGACAGGGGCCATCTGGCCATAATCCCGCCGCAGAAGCAGAAATACCAGCGCCAGCAGCGTAAAGACCGCCGCCAGCAGCGGAAACCAGTCTCCATAGCCGATGGGCATCCGGCTGAAATAGGAATACTGCTGTACCAGCGTCTGCCCGCTATCCGTGCTGAAATCCATCGATATCCCGCATGGCAGCGCCATCAATATCAGGGAGAGCAAAATTCCCGCTCCCGAAAACCACCTGTACCGCATCCGGCCCGCCTCCTTTTGTCTCTTTATCTTTATAGACGCAAAAACCGGCCCGATGGTTTCAGTTTTTTTGAAATCTTTTAGTTTTCTTCCTCCCTGCTGAGTCTGCGGCCCATGAGGACACCCATGACAGAGGCCATCATCAGGCCGCGGGTCCAGCCGCTGGAGTCGCCCAGGCAGTGGAGGCCCCGGATGTTTGTATTGAAGTCCCGGTCCATCTTGACCCGGTTGGAATAGAATTTGAGTTCCGGGGAATACAGCAGCGTCTCATAGGCGGCAAAGCCCGGCACCACATGATCCGCAGCCTGGATAAATTGAATGATGTTCACCATGGCCCGGTAGGGCATGGCGGCGGTGATATCCCCCGCCACTGCGTCGGTCAGGGTTGGCTTGATATTGGATCGGGCTAACTCCTTTTCCCAGGTGCGTTTGCCGTCTAAAATATCGCCGAAGCGCTGGACCAGAATATGCCCGTTGCCCAGCATATTGGTCAGCTCCCCCACCTTCTGGGCATAGGCGATGGGCTGGTTGAAGGGTACGCTGAAATTGTGCGAGCAGAGAATGGCCAGGTTGGTGTTATCGGATTTCAGTTCCTTATAGGAGTGGCCGTTGACCACCGCCAGGTCGTTGTCATAGTTCTCCTGACTGACAAAGCCGCCGGGATTCTGGCAGAAGGTGCGGACCTTATTCTTGAAGGGCCGGGGATAGCCGATGAGCTTGGATTCATAGAGGACGTCGTTGACTTGCTCCATGACCTCGTTGCGGACCTCCACCCGGACGCCGATATCCACTGTGCCCGGCTCATGGGCGATGGCATAGGACGCGCAGATTCGCTCCAGCCAATCCGCGCCCCGGCGGCCTGTGGCCACCACCGTGTGTGCGGCGGTAATCTCCATCGAATCCCGGCCATTGGTCACACGGACACCCTTGCAGCAGGCCTCTTCCAAAATCAGATCGTTGCAGTGATAGCCAAACAACATTTCCACGCCGTGGTCCCGCAGATAGTTCTCGATGGCCAGATACAGCTCCTGGGCCTTTTCTGTACCCAGGTGCCGGATGGGGCAGTCCACCAGCTTCAGACCCGCCTGAATGGCCCGTTTGCGGATGGCCTTGACCGCCTCGTTGTTGCCCAAGCCCTCCACATGCTCGTCCGCGCCGAATTCCAGGTAGATTTTGTCCGTATAGTCGATGGTTTCCTGGGCCAGATTTTCGCCGATCAGGCTGGGCAGATCGCCGCCCACCTCATAGCTCAGGGACAGCTTGCCGTCGGAAAACGCCCCCGCGCCGGAGAATCCCGTGGTGATATGGCAATAGGGCTTGCAGTTCATACATTTCTTCGTCTTACTCTTGGGGCAGCTGCGTTTTTCCACCGGCTGGCCCTTTTCCACCAGCACAATTTTCTGGCGGCTTCCCCGTTTCAGCATTTCCAAAGCCGTAAAAATTCCCGCCGGGCCTGCGCCCACAATGACTACATCTGTCTGCATACTGCATCCTCCGTTTCAAAAAACTGCCCGGGAAGCCATCAGCTTCGCGGGCAGTTCATAACATCCTATAAACTTGCCTGATTTATGATACCATCTTTCCGGCACGGAAACAAGCAGAAGCTGTCGATCCGGGCCGCACAACTGCGGATTACTCCCGCATCAGCCCCACACAGTCATAGTAAGGCTTGGAGGCAATCAGGGCCTTGTTTGC
>CAYTXW010000091.1:0-5521 GCA_964441575.1 uncultured Oscillospiraceae bacterium | reverse complement strand
GGTTGAAGTTGGTGGCGAAGGCGTAGCCGTGGTCGCCGCCGTTGCAGTCCAGAATATCGATGGTGTCAATGGTATCGAACTCGTGCTTCTTGGCATAGGCGCAGTAGGCCTGGCTGACGCCGGGGTCGAAGCCGCAGCCCAGCAGCGCGGTCAAGCCGGCATCTTCAAATCTTTTGCGGTAGGCCCACTGCCAGCTGTAGTCAAAATAAGCGGAGAAGCCCGCTTCCTTGCAGCGCTTTTCATAGACGGCGCGCCAGGCGGGATCGTCTGTGTTCTCCGGCTCATAGTTGGCGGTGTCCATATAGTTGACGCCGCAGGCCAGACACGCATCCATAATAGTCAAGTTCTGGTAGGGCAGCGCAATGTTCATGACCAGATCGGGCTGATAGTGGCGGATCAGGTCCATAACCTGCTGCAAATCATCCGCATCCACCTGGGCGGTGGTGAGCTTTGTAGCAGTCTTGGGTGCCAGCTCCGCCGCCAGCTTGTCGCACTTGGATTTGGTGCGGCTGGCAATGCACAGCTCCGTAAAAACCTCGCTGACCTGACAGCATTTTTGAATGGCAACGGACGCAACGCCGCCGCAGCCGATGACGAGTACTCTGCTCATAGTTTTTTGCTCCTTTATATTATGTGATAGATTGCTAAAATCAACTCCCGCAGGACCTTGCATGCTGTGGCGGTGGAGACACCGCTGGGGTCCAGGGCCGGGGCCAATTCATTGACGTCCGCCGCCACCACATGAGCGGTGCATACCGTGCGGATGGCCTCTAACAGCTGGAGAAAGCTGACGCCTCCGGCCTCCGGTGTGCCTGTGCCGGGAAATGCGGCAGGGTCCAGACAGTCCAGATCGATGGTAAGGTAGACTGGCGCTCCCTGCACCCGGAGGGCGGCCACGGTCTCCGTCAGACCGTCAAAGGAGAACGGGTGCATCTCCGTGTGAGCCTTGGCGAAGCGAAATTCCTCCCGGTCTCCACTGCGGATGCAGAATTGATGGATGCGGCCATCGCCCAGCAGATCATGGCAGCGCCGCAGAACACAGGCGTGGCTGAGCTTCGCCCCCAGATAGTCATCCCGCAGATCGGCGTGGGCGTCAAAGTGGATGATATGCAGATCGGGATGCCGCTTCTGCACAGCCTGTACGGCGCCCAGCGTGACCAGATGCTCGCCGCCCAGCAGAAGGGGCAGCTTGCCATCCCGCAAAATGGCGTCGGCCCGGGCCTCGATGTCCCCCAGAGCCATCTCCGCACTGCCGAAGCACAGCTCCAGGTCTCCGCTGTCAAAGACAGCGCAGTCCGTCAGATCCGCATCCTGATAGGGGCTGTAGGTCTCCAGGCCGAAGCTCTCGTGGCGCATGGCCGAAGGTCCGAACCGTGCGCCGGGGCGGAAACTGGTGGTAGAATCGAAAGGTGCGCCGTAGAGAACGATTCGGGCATCGGCATACGCGCTGTCACAGGCGAGAAAGGTTTCAATATTCGGTTGCAGCATCCCTCATTCCTCCACTTCCTGCAGCATTTCCTCCAGAAACGCGGGCAGGCAGAACGCGCCCACATGGAGCCTGGGGGTATAATAGCGGGTATGCAGATTTAAAGCTTTCCACGCCTCCGTGTCCAGATCGTCGGTAGGATGATACTTCTTGCTGGCAAAGCCAAACAGCCAGTAGCCAGCCGCATAGGTGGGAATATGGGCCTGGTACACCCTGCTGATGGGGAAGGTGCTGACAATCCGCTTATGGCTGCGCTGCATGGCAATGGCATCCTCAGCATAGAAAGGGCTGCCCTGCTGGTTTACCATAATTCCGTCTCCCCGCAGGGCGTTATAGCAGTTGCCATAGAATTCCCGGGTAAACAGTCCCTCGGAGGGACCGAAGGGATCGGTGGAATCCACGATAATCAGGTCATAGGCTCTTTCGCACCGGCGGATAAACTTCAAGGCGTTTTCAAAGTGGATGTGAACCCGGCAGTCATCCATCCGGCAGGCGTTGCTGGGCAGATAGGTGCGGCAGGCCTCCACCACCTGAGGGTCCATTTCCACCAGATCAATGCGCTCCACCCGGTCATACCGGGTCAGCTCCCGTACTACACCGCCGTCGCCCGCGCCGATAACCAGGATGTCCTTGATGCCGGGGTGGACCGCCATGGGCACATGGGTAATCATCTCATCATAGATGAACTCGTCCCGCTCCGTCAGCATGACGTTGCCGTCCAGGGTCAGGACCCGGCCAAACTCCGGTGTTTCAAAAATATCGATCTGCTGATAGGCGCTCTGTTTGGAATAAAGATGCCTTGTGACCCGGATGCTGTGCTTGACATCCGGGGTATGAAATTCACTGAACCACATTTCCATCTCAACCGCCGCCTTTCACGCCAAAACGTTGATTTGCTTCATTTCCGTGTCTTCGAGGCCTGTCATGCTGCATCCCTTTTCTTTGGCATATTGAATATGCTCCAGAATATCGGCGGTGATCCGCTCACCGGGGGCCAAAATCGGGATTCCGGGCGGATAGCACATGACAAACTCGCTGCACACGCGGCCCTCGCTCTCTGCCAGGGGCAGGCTGACCTTGGGCGCGTAAAATGCCTCCTGGGGGCTGGTGACAACCTCCGGCTCGATATACTCCTGATTCCGCAGGCCAGTACCGTCCTTCTGATACCGCCGCCGGATCTCGGCCAGGGCGCTGACCAGACGCTCCAGCTCCTGGGCGCGGTCCCCCATGGAAAGATAGGCAAGAATATTGCCGATGTCGCCAAACTCAATCTGAATATCGTACTCATCCCGCAGAATGTCATAGACCTCGATTCCGGCCAAGCCGATATCCAGGGTGTGGACGCTGAGCTTCGTGGTGTCAAAGTCAAAAACCGAGTTTCCGTTCACCAGCTCCCGGCCGAAAGCATAATAGCCGCCCACCGCGTTGATCTCCTGGCGGGCGTACTCCGCCATATCCGCCACCCTGTGGAACACCTCGCGGCCCCGGAGCGCCAGATTGCGGCGGCTGATATCCAGGCTGGACATGAGCAGATAGCTGCCGGAGGTGGTCTGGGTCAGGTTGATGATCTGCCGCACATAACCGGCGTGGACCTTTGGACCGATCAGCAGCAGGCTGGATTGGGTCAGGCTGCCGCCGCTTTTATGCATGGAAACGGCCGCCATATCGGCCCCCGCCGCCATAGCCGACACCGGAAGCCCGCCGCCAAAATAGAAGTGGGTGCCGTGGGCCTCATCCGCCAGGCAGAGCATCCCGGCGTCATGCGCCATCCGCACAATGGCCCGCAGATCGCTGCAAATTCCATAATAGGTGGGATTGTTCACCAGCACTGCCACTGCGTTGGGGTGCTCCTGAATCGCCTTTGCCACCTGCTCCCGCTGCATTCCCAAGGAAATCCCCAGCCGCTGGTCCACCTCCGGATTTACATAGACCGGCACCGCGCCGCACAAAACCAGGGCGTTCAGAACACTTTTATGAACGTTGCGGGGCAGGATGATTTCATCGCCGCGCTTGCAGGCGGTCAGTACCATGCTCTGCACCGAGCTGGTGGTGCCGCCCACCATCAAAAAGGCATGCGCCGCTCCAAAGGCGTCGGCCGCCAGCTCCTCCGCCTCACGGATTACCGAGACGGGATGACAGAGATTGTCCAGCGGCTTCATGCTGTTCACATCCACGCCGACGCACTGCTGCCCCAAAAACGCGGTCAGCTCCGGATTGCCGCGGCCTCGCTTGTGGCCCGGCACATCAAAGGGAACGACCCGCATTTTCCGAAAGGTCTCCAATGCCTCATAGATTGGCGCACGGGTCTGATCCAAACGGGTTCGATTGATTTTCAAGTGCTTTTCCCCCCTCCAACTGGTTGCCGCACAAAACAAAAAAAACGCAAGCTGCGCGGTACGCACAACTTGCGTGAATCATCCGAAAAGCCGCGCTTTCCTCCCCTTTGATCCGCACTGCGGAAAAAACGGGGAAGCGGGATGTTCAGATAACACGGAGTGATCAGAGTCTATATAGCAATTATACTTTTACTACTCTTATTGACCGTTTCACAAGTCTGCGCACAGGCGCATTTCGGTTATGAAGTAACCAACTTATAAAATTTGAGCTTTTAACTCAATCAATAAGGCTGCACAAAGGCCGCCAATCGGCAGTGGACCCGGCTGTCCGTATGGCCTTAACTCCCTGACGGAGTGGTCCAGAACAATTGCTTTGAAAAGACTCTTATCTATCCTTCCAAAATCACACAAATTTTATCACATGGCACATATCTTGTCAAGTTCTGAATCCCAACTGGTACATATCATGTAATCATTGGCAAGATATGTGTCAGCAAATCCCGAAACCTCTTGTTTCCGTTTTTTATGCCGCGGTTGTAATCCATCATTTCCTCCTGAAATACAGATTCATCTGCCCCGCTCATCTTTACGCCGCAAGCGGAAAAATCAAACTGCAAAGGCATACTTTTTAAGATTTCCCGGCTCTGTATCAAAATCTGCAAGAACATGTCTTTCCGCTCCCCCGGCAGTCTGAAGGCGGCAGCGTCAGGCGGTGGAATTCCGGCTGCGAAAAAAGGCGATTGCCAAAGCAACCGCCTTTTCTTGGTGACCCGTACGGGAATCGAACCCATGTTACCGCCGTGAAAGGGCGGTGTCTTAACCGCTTGACCAACGGGCCTGGTAGCGGCAATCTGACTCGAACAGATGACACTCCGGGTATGAACCGAATGCTCTACCAACTGAGCTATGCCGCCATATCATTCACCCACCGCATGGGCAAGCATTATTATACTGAACCCTGCCCATTTTGTCAACAATTTTTTCGCGGCACCGCCGGATTATTTTTCCTCTCCTGCAAAAATGCTGGAAAATTCTGAAAATCGGGTATACTACCCCTGGTGATCAATCATGTTTTTACAGGAGCTTCTCATTGCGGCGCTGGGCGGCGGGGCCTATGTACTGGTGGAATGTCTTTGGCGGGGCTACAGCCATTTTACCATGTTTTTACTGGGCGGACTGTGTTTCTGGCTGATCGGGCGGCTGGACCGGCGGGAGCCGGTTCCGGTGGCGGTGCAGGCCTGCGTGGGCGCTATGCTGATTACGGCGCTGGAGCTGACAACCGGCCTCATTGTCAACCGGTGGCTCGGGTGGGACGTGTGGGACTATTCCTACCTCCCCCTGAATTTCATGGGGCAGATCTGCCTGTACTACTTTGTTCTTTGGATTCCCCTATCCGCCGCGGCTCTGTTTCTGGAAGACGCCCTCCGGTGGCTGTTATTTGGCGTTTCGATGCCAAAATACAGGTTGAAACTGAAAATGTGAATTCGGAATGCGAAGCACGGGATGCCCGGCCTGCTCTAACGGAAAAAGGGGCTGCCTCAAAATGGTTCTCCGGGATCATAAGAGGCAGTCCCACTATTTACTTGACACATATGTGCGGTTCTGTCAAGGCCGGATGCTTTTGACAGAACCGCCCCTTTTTGCTACAACCCGAGTTTGCCACTTGTGAACAGAAAATCGGAGCTTTTTAGGCTCCGAT
>CAYTXW010000090.1:0-5523 GCA_964441575.1 uncultured Oscillospiraceae bacterium | reverse complement strand
TGCGTTTCGGTGAAAAGCAAAATTAGTAAGGGGCAGTGAAAAGCAAAAGCCAACAGCAGCGGACAAACAGATAATTTGAGGGAAAGAAACGAAAAAAAACGCACAAAATTAAGCACAGCAGAGAAAGCGGCTGTACATGGATTGGGATATTGCGGTGTGAATTGCACCGGTATGGAAGGGAAGCCCTTTTCCGCAGACAAACGCAATTCGGAAAAAATGCTGACAGGATGGTTGGAACCTGCCGGTACACAGGTTTCCGCCATGTAATAGCCATTGAGCGAACTGATTGATTTAACACGTCCTTCGGAGCAGACCGGCGGGACAAAAAATTTTGTCGCAGAACGGACGATTTTCCGTTTCGCTTTGTAGATATCTGTGGTAGAATGTTCATGGGAGAGTTCGCTCCTTTTTGTTTGGTTTCGTTGCTTGCGGTAATTCAATTATATCAACAAAATTGAGCGGATTTCTTTCCTTTTTCTTTTTATATGACGTTTTCAAGCCTGTTTATCTGTGAATAAAGTTCGGATGGGAAATCTACCGAAATGCAGGAAGATTATCTTTGACCGATCTTTACCAAAACAGTTTTAGGACTTTAGCTTAGGCCCGTTTCCGGAAGGAGGCCGTATATGGAGAAGCTGACGATTCGCGATATTGCACACATGGCGGGGGTATCCACCACGGCGGTTTCCTTTGTGCTCAATGGGCGCAGCGGCGTTTCGGATGCCACGCGGAAGCGGGTGCAGGAAATCATTCGGCAGACTGGCTTCACGCCCAATATCCACACCCGACGGCTGAACCTTAAGCGCAGCTTTACCGTCCATGTGGTCATGCGGCAATATGATTACAGCCTGTTCAATCTGTTCGCCATGGATGTGCTGACCGGCATTTTTAAGGAAAGCAAGGTTTTGGGTTACAGCGTGACCTTCACCGCTGTGGAAAATGACACGGAGTGCAGTGAACTGATGGATGCCATCCACAGCCGGGATTCTGACGGTGTTATCTTTATTCAGGTCTGCAACGCCAGCGTGATCCGGCTGCTTCAGGAGGAATGCTTTCCCTATCTGTGCGTGGACTCCCATGTGCCGCAGGATGGAAATATCCCGCTGGTGGAGGTGGATTATTATGACGCCGCCTATCGGGCCATCCGCTATCTGGCTGCGCAGGGGCACCGGGACATCGGCTTTTTGATTTCGGACCGCCACGCGGAATTTTACAAACGGACCCTGGCCGGATTTACCGATGCCATGGGCGATGCGGGCCTGTGCTGCCATCCGGAGTGGATGCAGCGCGTCATCCACAATATTCCACAGCCCGCCACCAATGCCATGGACAAAATTCTCGCCGCCTCAAGCTGGCCCACCGCCGTATTCTGTGCCAGTGATACCTACGCCGCCAATGCCATACGCTATGTCACGGACCGGGGTCTGCGGGTGCCGGAGGATATCTCCTTTATGGGGCTGGACGATCTGGTCATCTCGGAATATACCCGTCCTGCCATTACCACCATGGGTCTGGACAAGATGCATATGGGACGGCAGGCCATGCACATTCTGTTTCAAATGATGAACGGCAGACCCTATGAACGGGTACAGCTGATCCCCACCACACTGGTGGAGCGGGGCAGCGTAAGGAGGCTTTTATGAACATTCTCATTACCGGCGGAAGCCGGGGCATTGGCGCGGAGGCGGTGCGGCATTTTGCCGCCCGGGGCAGCCGGGTTCGATTTCTGTATCATCAAAACCACACCGCCGCCCGGGCTGTGGCAGTGGAAACCGGCGCGGAGTCTGTCTGCTGCGATGTGGCGGATAAGGACGCCGTGACGGAGGCGGTACAGAACTTCGGCCCTGTGGACGTTCTCATCAACAATGCCAGCATTGCCCACTACGGCCTGATCTCCCAGATCGGCAAGGAACAGTGGGACCGGATGTTCGCGGTCAATGTCCATGGGATGTACCACTGCATCGATGCCGTGCTGCCGGGAATGCTGCAAAAGCAGGCCGGATGCATCATCAACCTCTCTTCTATGTGGGGACAGGTGGGCGCCTCCTGCGAGGTCTGCTATTCTGCCTGCAAGGGCGCGGTGCTGGCTCTGACCAAAGCTCTGGCAAAGGAACTCGGCCCCTCCCACATCCGGGTCAATGCCATTGCGCCCGGTGTGATTCTGACGGACATGGTGGCCTGCCTCTCTCAGGAGACCATGGACGAGCTGAAAGAAGAAACGCCCCTGGCGCGCCACGGCACGCCAGGGGACGTAGTACAGGCCATGGATTACCTGGTTCGGGCGGAATTTGTCACAGGCCAGGTACTGCCAGTCAACGGGGGCATGGTGATTACCTGATCCATATTCGTCCAGATGAAGAAACCCGATACGCATTGCTGACTGGCAAAGTCATGCATTTCAATCCTGTTGTCTTTCACGATTGACAGCGGCCGCATACTGCGGTATGACAGCGGCGACCTCGCGGAATATTGTTACCGGTTTCGGCCATACGGATGGAATTGCTTTCAAATTGATTCAAATTCCGATTCGCAACTGCGCCGGTTTGAGGCAATGTCTCAAACCGGCGCAAAATTTCTGCGCTGTTAATCCTTCGCAAATTCTTTGATGGAGGTGGCAAGACCCGCCAGACCTTGAATCTCGGAGGGGATGATAATCTTGGTGGCCTGTCCGTCGGCAACCTTGCCCATGGTTTCCAGGGCCTTGAGCTTGATGACCTGATCGTTGGGGCAGGCTTCGTTCAGCATCTTGACGGAGTCGGCCAGGGCCTTCTGGACCACCAGAATGGCCTCTGCGTCGCCCTGGGCCTTGAGGATGGCGGACTGCTTGGCAGCGTCGGCCCGCAGAATGGCGGCCTCCTTTTCGCCCTCGGCCACCAGAACGGCGGAGCGCTTGGTACCCTCGGCCTGGAGGATGGCCTGACGGCGGTCCCGCTCGGCCTTCATCTGCTTCTCCATGGAGTTCTGGATGTCGGTGGGCGGCAGAATGTTCTTGACCTCCACACGGTTGACCTTGATGCCCCAGGGGTCCGTGACCTCGTCAAGGATGGCGCGCATCTTGGTGTTGATGACGTCGCGGCTGGTCAGAGTCTGGTCCAGCTCCAGATCGCCGATGATATTGCGCAAGGTGGTGGCAGTCAGGGTTTCCATGGCCACCATAGGCTGCTCCACACCGTAAGTGTAGAGCTTCGGGTCCGTAATCTGGAAATAAACCACAGTATCGATCTGCATGGTGACATTGTCCTTGGTGATGACAGGCTGGGGCGGATAGTCCAGAACCTGCTCCTTCAGGCTGATCTTCTTGGCGATCCGCTCAATGAAGGGCAGCTTGAAGTGAATGCCAACCTCCCAAACGGCGGAGAACGCACCCAGACGCTCGATGACATAGGCCTTGGACTGCTGGACCACGTTGATGTTTTTGATAATCAGCAAAAACAGCAAAATCACGATGATGACAACTGCAATGATGGTTCCCATAGGTTCTTCCCCTTTCCAACAGCCGGTCAGACCCCGGCGGTTACGGCGGCGGGCTCCACATAGAGCTTCACGCCTTCAATTTTGACAACCTTGACCCGCGTACCCTCCGGCAGCGTGGTTTCGTGGAGAGACCGGGCCGTCCACACCTTGCCACCCAGCTTCACGGCGCCGGTGCCGCGAAGATTGTCCACCGCCTCCGTGACATAGGCTTCCTGCCCCAGAACCATATCGGCGTTGGTGGCGGTCTTTTTGGGTGTGACATACTTTTTGACAAAGGGCCGCAGCGCTGCCAGCAGGATGGCCGAAACGGCAAAGAATACGGCAGCCTGCAGCCACAGCGTCCCGCCCAGGAGGCAGACGACCAGCGCCGCCAGCGCACCGGCCACAAACCACACGGAAACCAGGTTGACGGTACTGGTCTCGACTATGGCAAAGAGAAGAATGGCCGCAACCCAGAAAATCCAGATGTACTGCTCCATGGAAGCTCGTCTCCTTTCGGTTGAATTGATTCTATTATACACGAAAAGGGATGCCCTGTCATTAGATATTTTTGGAAGAATCTGATGAAAATGTTTACAAAATGATGACATACTCTGCGGGCAAGGGCAGGAGGCGCCATAAAAAACCACTCCCGATTCGCAGGAGCTTTGATCCGTGCGAATTGGGAGTGGATTGCTTCAGAAAAGGTCGGTTTTTCACAGTGTCCGCATTTACATTTCTTCGAAATCCGCATCCATGACGTCGTCATCCCGGTCCTGCTCCGGCTCGGTGTAGTCGGCCCGGTATTGCGCGTTGGGGTCCACGGTGCAGCCTACCTGGTTCATGACCTGCTCCAGCTCGTCGGCAGCCTGGTTCATGGCGGCGGGATTTTTGGATTTAACTGCCTGCCTTGTGGCCTTGACCGCTTCGTTCAGCCTCTGCTTGGCGGCCTTGTCCACCTTGGCGGCGGAGGCCTGGTAGATCAGCTGCTCACAGCGGTCCTTGGCGGTGGCCTCGGCCTTCACCTTGGCGTCCTCCTGGGCATACTGCTGCGCTTCCCGGATTGCCCGGTCAATGTCGGCCTGGCTCATGTTGGAGGTGGCGGTGATGGTAATATCCTGTTGATTGCCGGTACCCATGTCCCGGGCGGATACGTTGACAATGCCGTTGGCGTCGATGGCGAAAGTCACTTCGATCTGCGGCACCCCTCGAGGGGCGCGGCGGATACCCGTCAGCTGGAACCGGCCCAGCTCCTTGTTCTGCCGGGCCATGGGCCGCTCTCCCTGGAGTACATGGACGTCCACGGAGGTCTGAAAGTTGGCGGCAGTGGTAAAAATCTGGCTCTTGCGGATGGGTAGGGTGGTATTGCGCTCGATAATGCGGGTGCAGACGCCGCCCTCGGTCTCGATGCCCAGAGATAGGGGCGTCACATCCAGCAGCAGCAGCCCAGTCACCGCGCCGGTCAGCACACCGCCCTGGAGGCAAGCGCCTATGGCTACGCACTCGTCGGGGTTGATGCCCTTAAAGGGCAGACGGCCTGTGATGGTCTGCACCAGTTCCTGAACCGCCGGAATACGGCTGGAGCCGCCGACCATCAGGACTTTGCTAATCTGGCTAATGGGGACGCCGGAATCGTTGATGGCCTGGTCCACAGGGCCTCGCGTGGCCTGCACCAGATGGCTGGTCATGTCATTGAACTGGGCGCGGCTGAGCGTGGTCTCCAGATGCAGAGGGCCGCTTTTGCCAACGGCGATATAGGGCAGGGAAATGGTGGTCTGGGTCATGGATGACAGCTCAATCTTGGCCTTTTCCGCCGCCTCCCGGATACGCTGCATGGCTGCCGGGTCCCGGCTCAGGTCCATGCGGTTTTCCTGCCGGAACTGCCGGACCAGATAATCCACCACGCACTGGTCAAAGTCATCACCGCCCAGGTGGTTGTTGCCCGCCGTGGCCAGAACCTCGATGACACCGGAGGAGATTTCCAGAATCGACACGTCGAAGGTGCCGCCGCCCAGGTCGTAGACC
The DNA here is from genome assembly GCA_964441575.1 of uncultured Oscillospiraceae bacterium. Lineage (GTDB taxonomy): Bacteria > Bacillota > Clostridia > Oscillospirales > Oscillospiraceae > Avoscillospira. The sequence goes on along the minus strand of CAYTXW010000090.1, from coordinate 45 downwards.
ATGATTTTCTGGCTATCTTCCTTGTCCACGCCGTAGGCCAGGGCC
>CAYTXW010000089.1:0-5619 GCA_964441575.1 uncultured Oscillospiraceae bacterium | reverse complement strand
GAAATCTCAGAAGATTGGGAGCTTCCATAGAGAGAATCGACGAATGACCATATTCCGACTGGAAATTTTCGCTGATATGCTGTATAATACTCTGAAAGCTATCTGCTTATGGAGGTACGCATGGCAAACCAAGGAAGTTCAGCCCGCCGCAGAGTCAAGCGCCGCCGCGGGCGCCGCAGAGAAAATCGTTCCGGTTTCGCCGGTAAGCTGCTGATCATGCTCGCCGTGGTGGTCGCGATTGTTCTGGGCGTCGCAATCTTTTTCCAGGTCCGGACCGTGGAGGTGCAGGGCAACAGCATCTATTCCCGGGAGCAGATCCTGTCTGTCTGCGGCGTGGAGGTTGGCGACAATCTGCTGACCGTCAACCGGGCCGCCGTCAGCGCCAATATCAAGGTGCGCCTGCCCTATGTGCAGAGCGTCAGCGTGGGCCATATTCTGCCGGACACGGTGGTCATTCAGGTGCAGGAGAGCGACCTTGCCTGCCTTGTCTCCGCCGACAACGGCGGCAGCTGGTATCTCAACACGGAGGGCCGCGTCCTGGGCAGCTCCGTGGATGATTTCACGGGTCAGGTGGTAACGCTGACCGGCTTTGTCATCACCGCGCCGAAGGCCGGGGAGCAGGCCGTGGCCGCGGAGGAGCAGGCCGAAAATCTGGCTGCCGCCCTGCTGGTGGTCCAGCAGATGGAGGGAACCGGCCTGATTGATCAGGTTACCGCCGTCAACACGGAGCGGGTCTATGACATTGAGCTTCTGTGCGGCGAGCAGTACCAGGTTCTCCTGGGCGGCACGGAGGAAATGGACTATAAGATTCTGTATCTCAAAAATGTTCTGGAGCGGCTGGACACCTATCAGACCGGCGTCATCGATTTGACCTTTGACGAGGAACGGCGCGCGCGCTTTATCCCCCGGATGACGGAGTCATAAAAGCGACCTTGGCGGGGCGAATTTGCGAAAGAAGCATTTTTTTGCGCAAGTTTTGCGATTTTCTATTGACCTTGGCGGATTTACGCGATATTATAATGAAGTAAAATTATGTGAATTTGCAGCATTTGGCCTGTAGTCTATACATAGGAGGAGCATCCATGCCTGATTTTGAAGAAAAAGTAGTTTCCATAAAAGTCATCGGTATCGGCGGCGCCGGCAACAACGTTGTCAACCGCATGATCGCGGCCGGTGTCGGCGGTGTTGAATTTGTGGTGGTCAACACCGACAAGCAGGACCTGAATAAGTCCAACTGCCCCAATAAGATCCAGATCGGCGAGAAGCTTACCGGCGGCATGGGCGCCGGCTCCAAGCCCGAAATCGGCCAGAAATCGGCAGAAGAGTCCAAGGCCGCCATCGCCAAAATCCTGGAGGGGACCGATATGGTCTTCATCACCGCCGGTATGGGCGGCGGCACCGGCACCGGCGCTGCGCCGATCATCGCGGATCTGGCCCATGAGGCCGGCATCCTGACCGTGGGCGTTGTGACCAAGCCCTTCAAGTTTGAGGGCGCCAACCGGATGAAGCAGGCCGATGCCGGCATTGCCAACCTGTCCGATAAGGTCGACAGCCTGATTATCATTCCCAATGACCGTCTGAAATACGTCACCGACCAGAAGATCACCTTTGCCAACGCCTTCGGCATTGCCGACGATGTGCTGAAGCAGGCCGTGCAGTCCATCTCCGAGCTGGTGGGCTACTCCGAGCATGTGAATATCAACCTGGACTTTGCCGACGTGTCCGCCATCATGAAGGACGCCGGACGCGCCCATATGGGCGTCGGCTCCGCCACGGGCCGCGACAAGGCCGAGCAGGCGGCCCGGATCGCCGTGGAAAGCCCCCTGCTGGAGACTTCCATCAACGGTGCAATGGGCGTCCTGATTAACATTACCGGCTCCTCCGACCTGGGTCTGGACGATGTGGAGACCGCCGCCAGCATCGTGCAGGAGGCCGCCAATCCCGAGGCCAATATCATCTTCGGCTCCGCCTTTGACGACAGCCTGGAGGATGAGATGCGCGTCACCGTCATCGCCACGGGCTTTGAGGAGAAGAAGTCAGCCCCGGCCCGTCCCGGCGCATTCTCCTCCGGCGTGAACCGCTCCAGAATTGTGGAGGATGACAACGACATCGATGCCATCTTCAAGATTTTCGAGAAGAACTGATGAAAAACAGATTATTGGCTCTGACCCTGGCGCTTCTGCTGACTCTGACCCTGGCTGCCTGCGGTGAGAAGAATGAGAATATCCAGGACGGCGCGGCCTCGGACGGGGAAACAGCGCAGGACACAGCCGCTTCCGAAGAATCGGAAGAGACTGCGAAAGTCAGCATCGGCTCTGTAGAGGGCAGCGTCTATACCAGCGAATTTCTGGGCATCCGATGCAGCCTGGACAGCGAGTGGACCTTTGCCACACAGGCGCAGCTGGCGGAAATGATCAACCTTGACGCGGACGCGCTGGAGGACGGGGAGCTGGCCGAACGGATGGAGAACAGCGCCACCTTCGTTGACATGTACGCCTCCAAGGACGAGGGGCTGACCGCAATCCGTGTTGTGCTGGAGAATGTGGATGCGATCTACAGCGCTGCGCCGGATGAAAGCGGCTATCTCGATCTCGGCATGGACAAGCTGAAGGAGTCTCTGGAATCCACGGGCATGGAGGAGATCTCCGTGGAAACCGCCACAATGGAATTTGCGGGCGGTGAGCATGCCTGCGCCCGGTTCACCGCGTCCTATGCGGATATTCCGTTCTATGAGGAGCTGATCTGCATCCGGGAAGGCTCCTACATGGGCGTGATTACCATGAGCTGCTATTACGAGAACGTTCTGCCCGAGCTGGAGCAGGCTTTCCGCTCACTCGAATCCTGACAAAATGAATATCGGGAGCCATTTCCAAAACAGACGGCGCTGAATCTCCGGGATGAGATTCAGCGCCGTTTCGTTCGGTGGTGTTACACCTCCGCTTTTGTCTCGCAGTAGCGGCAGCGGTAGATGACCTTGTCCCGGTCAGACAGCAGAAACACCTGGGGCAGCTCCTGCTCGGTGGTGCTGATGCAGCGGGGATTCTTGCAGCGGATCACGTTGACCAGCTTCTCCGGCAGGGAAATAGGGCGCTTCTCTATGAGCCGGCCGTCCCGGATGATGTTGACTGTCGCGCCCGGGTCCACATAGCCGATGACGTCGGTGTTGATGTCGATGGTGGCGTCCACCTTGATGATGTCCTTGCGGCCCATTTTTTCCGAGTGAACGTTTTTGATGATGGCCACCGGGCAGTCCAGCTCGTCCAGATGCAGCAGATGGTAGAGCCGCATGCCGCGTCCTGCGGAGATGTGATCGATCACAATGCCGTTTTTAATGGAATCGATATTCATTTATTGCACCTCCAGGAGCTTCAAAATCAGGGCCTCGCGCATAAACTTGCCGTAAAGCGCTTGCTTGAAATAGCAGGCGCGGGGATCGCTGTCCACGGCCACGCTGATTTCGTTGACGCGGGGCAGGGGATGCATGATGATCAGGTCCTTTTTGGCGTTCTTCAGTTTCTCCGGCGTCAGAATGTAGCTGTCCTTCAGGCGGAGATAATCCTCCTCGTTGAAGAACCGCTCCCGCTGGACCCGGGTCATATACAGCACGTCCAGCCGGGGCATGACGGCTTCCAGATCCGCAGTCTGCTCGTATTCAAGGCCGGCGGGCCTGATGTGCTGGGCCTTGACATAGCTGGGCAGCTTCAGCTCCTCGGGGGAGATCAGCACAAACCGGTTGTTGGGATAGCGGCACATGGCGGCGATCAGGGAGTGGACCGTCCGGCCGAATTTCAGGTCGCCGCACACGCCGATGGTCAGGTTGTCGAACCGGCCCTTTTCACAGTGAATGGTCAGCAGATCCGCCAGGGTCTGGGTGGGGTGGTTGTGGCCGCCGTCACCGGCGTTGATCACGGGGATGGTGGCGTTCATGGCGGCCACCAGGGGCGCGCCCTCCTTGGGGTGGCGCATGGCCAGAATGTCGGCGTAGCAGCTGATCATCCTGGCGGTGTCGGCCACGCTCTCGCCCTTGGCGGCGGAGCTGGAGGCGGCGCTGGCCACGCTCAGCACATGGCCGCCCAGCTCGTACATGGCGGCCTCAAAGGAAAGACGGGTGCGGGTGGAAGGCTCATAGAACATGGTGGCCAGCTTCTTGCCCTCGCACTTGTGGGCGTACTTGGCCGGGTTGGCCATGATATCCCGGGCCACGGCCACCAGCCCGTCCAGATCTTCCACGGACAGATCCAAAATGTCAATCAGGCTTCTTTTCACGGTTTTCCTCCGATCCAGCTCTCATCCGCGGGGTTATCCCGGAACCGGATGAGCTTTTCCATGTCTGCGGGCTGAATATAGCCCTCCTCTGCCGCCACCTGCACAACGCGGTCAAAGCTGGTCAGGCTGGTGTTTTCCACCCGGCCCTCCGCCAGACGGTCCAGACCCTTCCGCATCCCGTAGGTGAAGATGCTGACAATGCCCAGCACATGGGCGCCCGCCTCCCGCAGGATGTCAACCACCTCCATACAGCTGCCGCCGGTGGAGATCAGGTCCTCCACCACCACGACCTTCTGGCCCGGCTCCAGCCTGCCCTCGATCCGGTTCCGGCGGCCATGGTCCTTCCTGTCCGAGCGGACATAGCCCATGGGCAGGCCCAGCAGATGGGCCGTGATGGCCGCGTGGGCAATTCCGGCGGTGGAGGTACCCATCAGAACCTCCGCATCCGGGTATTTCTCCCGAATCACGTCCGCCAGAGCGTTTTCCACATCGTTCCGGACCTCCGGCGCCGTCAGGGTCAGCCGGTTGTCGCAGTATACCGGGCTTTTGATGCCGCTGGCCCAGGTGAACGGTTCCCGGGGCCGGAAGAACACGGCCTGAATCTTCAGCAGATCCCGGGCAATAACAGTCTGTACGTTTTCCATTGAAACCTCCTTGTTTATCCCACAAATTCTCTGATGCATCGTTCATACGCCGCCGCCGGGTCCTCTGCGGCGGTGATGGGCCGCCCGACCACAATGTAGTCCGAGCCGATGGCTCTGGCCTGGGCGGGGGTCATGACCCGGACCTGGTCGCCCTTGTCGCCGCCGGCAAAGCGGATGCCGGGGGTGACGGTCAGAAATTCCGGTCCGCAGGCGGCGTGAACCGTTTCCGCTTCCCGGGGGGAGCAGACCACGCCGTCTAGCCCCGCCGCCTTGGCGCACCGGGCATAGTGCAGGACCACCTGGTCCATGGGCGCGTCAATTAGCAGATCGGACTTCAACGCTTCCGGACCGATGGAGGTCAGCTGGGTCACGGCAATGAGCAGGGGCCGGGTGCCGTCGGGCCGGGTCAGGCCCTCCAGCGCGGCCTCCATCATGGCCCTGGCGCCGCCCGCGTGAAGGTTGCACATGTCCACATCCAGCCGCGACAGCACAGCCATGGCCTTTTTCACCGTGTTGGGTATGTCGTGGAGCTTCAGGTCCAGAAAAATCCGATGGCCCCGGTCCTTCAGCTCCCGCACGATCCGGGGACCCTCGGCATAATACAGCTCCATGCCGATCTTGATAAAGGGCCTGCGTTCTGCGAACCGGTCCAGAAATTGCAGTGTTGCCTCCCGGCTGGCAAAGTCGCAGGCAATGATGACGTCTTTTC
>CAYTXW010000088.1:0-5810 GCA_964441575.1 uncultured Oscillospiraceae bacterium | reverse complement strand
TTGGACAACAGAGCGGTACGATCATACGATAAAATCTATCGTCGGAACAACCCCCTGCTGTGCATGGGCATCCGTAAGGCAGCAAGCTGCCAACGGCTGCCTCAGGCCTCCTTCGCCGGCCACCCCCTAAAGAGGGGGGGACGAGGGATGCATACGAAACTATTCAATCCGTCCTCGAAGGGGACACATTCATTGTCAATTATCAATTGTCAATTCCCAAGAGGTGACGCCATGCTGACTGTGGAAAACCCATCCCGCGACCCCTTCTATAACCAGGCCTTTGAAGAATTTGTCTTTGAGACCTTCCGGGAGGAGGAGGTGATTCTGCTGTGGCGGAACGCACCCGCTGTGATTGTGGGGAGCCATCAGAATATCTGCCGGGAGGTCCATCTGCCCTCCCTTCGCTCCATGGGCATTCCGGTGGTCCGCCGGATGTCCGGCGGCGGCACGGTGTATCACGATTTGGGGAATCTGAACTATACCCGGATCGCGTCCCAGGACCGGATGCCGGACTATGACAGCGCATTGGAGCCTGTGATCTCCGCGTTGAACGATCTGGGCATCCCGGCGAAAAAACGCCGGTCCTGCGATATTGCCATTGGGGAACAGAAAATCTCCGGCAGCGCCCAGCGCGTGAGCGGCGGCCGGGTGCTGCACCATGGGACATTGCTGTTTGACAGCGATTTGCGTGTGCTGGATCAGATTACGACACAGAATAAAAACGACTGCTTCCGGACCAAGGGTACCGAATCTGCCATCTGTGCCGTGACCAATATCCGGGACCACCTGGAGCGGGATCTGACGCCGGAGGCGTTTCAGGCGGCGCTGCTGGAACGGCTGCTGCCGCCGGACGGCAAAAGACTGGTTTTGACCGAGGCGCAAAAGCGGGCGGTGGAGCGGCTGCGGGATGAAAAATATCACAGCTGGCAGTGGACCTGGGGCAAGACCCCGACCTTTACATATGAAAAAGCCGGATCGTTCGGCGGCGTCCCCATTCGCGTGACCTACAGCGCCAAACGGGGAATGCTGTCCGGCGTATCCGTGGAAAGCGCCCTTTTGGACTGTGCCGAGGCGGTTCGCCGGCTGGACGGGGCGCGGCTGGACCCGGATGACATGGAAACCCTGTGCCGGGACCTGGCAGGGGACCGGTGGGAAGCGCTTCTGAACTGGTTTCTATAAACATGAAATATTCGGTGCAGGGGCGGCAATCAGCTGCCCGTTGCAGGCACTTGTATCGCGGGCGGCCGGCAGCCGCCTTTCCGATTGTGATGACACAAAACATGGAGGGGACATGAAATGGAAAAAGAATTGAAAATGCCGAAGCTGCGGCCGGAGATGGAGTCCGGCGTCCTGTGCGCCTGGCTCAAGGAGGAGGGCGACACGGTCACAGCCGGGGAGCCGCTGTTTGAAATTGAGACCGACAAGGTGGTCAACCAGATCGAGGCCACGGAGTCCGGCATTTTGAAAAAGCAGCTCTTTGAAGAGGGCGACACGGTGGCTGTGACGGCGCCTGTGGCGATTTTGGAGACCAAGTGAGGATTATGCGGCATGGAAAGAAAACCGGAATGGCTGCGGGTTCGCTATAATCAGGAGGCTGTGGACGAGGTGGCCGCCCTGATGCAGGACCTGAAGCTGAACACTGTCTGCAAGGAGGCCAACTGCCCCAATTTGGGCGAGTGCTACCGCAAGCACACCTCCACTTTTATGATCTTAGGCAGCAACTGCACCCGCAACTGTAAATTCTGCAATGTGACCTGCGGCAAGCCGGAGCCGGTGGACCCGGAGGAGCCGATGAATGTGGCCCTGGCCTCCAAGAAGCTGGGCCTGCGGCATGTGGTTCTGACCTGCTCCACCCGGGATGATCTGCCAGACGGCGGCGCGGAGCAGTTTGCCAAAACCGTCCGGGCGATCCGCCAGGTCTGCCCTGGCACCACGGTGGAGACGCTGATTTCCGATATGAAGGGAGACCACGCCTCCCTGGATATTGTCATTGCGTCCCATCCCGAGGTACTGAACCACAATGTGGAGACCGTCAGGGAGCTGCAGCCCGTTGTGCGCTCCAAGGCCCAGTACGAGCGTTCTCTGGGCGTTCTCCGCTACTGCAAGGAAAAGGACCCGACGATTCTGACCAAGACCGGCTTTATGGTTGGCCTGGGCGAGACTGACGAGCAGATTGACCGGCTGCTGGATGATATTCTGGACACCGGCTGTGACATCCTGACCATCGGCCAGTATCTTCAGCCTTCGCCTCAGCACTATCCGCTGGCCCGCTACGCCACGCCGGAGGACTTTGCCCGTTATAAGGAAATGGCCTTGAAAAAGGGCTTCCGCCATGTGGCTTCCGCCCCCCTGGCCCGCAGCTCCTACAAGGCCTGGGAGGTTTTGGAGGGCGTACATGATCTATATTGAGACCGCCTCTACGGACGTCTATTATAACTTCGGCCTGGAATATTACTTCACTGTGGAAAAGAAGCTGCCGGATACGGTGTTTCTGTTTTGGCAGACCACGCCGACCCTGATGGTTGGCAAGTATCAGAACGTCCTGGAGGAAATCAATAAGCCCTATGCCGACGCGCACGGCATTAAGCTGGTCCGGCGGATGTCCGGCGGCGGTACCATCTATACGGACCCGGGGGGCTTTCAGTTCACCTTTATCCAGCACCGGGATTCGGAGCAGATCGAGTTCCAGCAGTACATTGCGCCGGTCATCGGCGCTTTGCGGGAGGTGGGTGTGCAGGCGGCCTTCAATGGCCGCAACGACCTGACCATTGACGGCAAGAAATTCTCCGGCAACGCCCAATACCGGCTGGATGGCAGCATTGTCCACCACGGCTCTCTGTTGTTCCAGACCGACCTGGCGCAGATGGTGGAAGCCACCACGGTGGACCCCTATAAGATCATCTCCAAGAGCATCAAATCCGTCCGGGACCGTGTTACCAATATTGCCGACCATCTGCCCGCTCCCCTGACGCCGCAGGACTTTAAGGCCTGCATGGTGCGCCACATCATGCAGGGAAGCGACGCGACCTATGTGCCGACAGAGGAGGACAAGGCGCGAATTCGCCGGCTGGCCCAGGAAAAGTTCAACAATTGGGACAGCATTTATGGGGCCAATCCCAGGTTCAACATTGAGCGGATCGGCCACTTTGCCGGAGGAACCATGCGCTTCCGCATCGAGGTGCGCCATCATGTGATCCGGGAAATGGCGATCACCGGCGACTTTTTCTCCACGCTGGACCCGGCGGATTTAAACGCCGCGCTGGTGGGCTGCCGCTATGACCGTGCGGCCATTCTGGAGGCACTGAAAGCCCATGGTCTGGACAACGCGGTGTACCGCGTTTCCGCCGAAGAAATGGCTCGGACCATTGCCGACTGATGAATCGGCGCAGCCCCGCGCCTTCGCAAGGAGGGCGCAATGGGCGTATAAAATCCCCTGTATTTGGAAAGACTTGATTTGAAAATCTATGGCGTTTTTTGCAAAAATTCCTTTACTTTTCCGGCGCAGTGTGCTATGCTATTCAAGCTGGCGTAATACGCCGGGACCCCATTTCTCAGTTTCGGGAGACAGCCTGGTTTTTACACGGGCCTTCTGCCGGCCCGTTACTTAGTGTGTGGGTACGATTTTTAGAAAGGTGGAAACACAATATGATTCGCAAAGAAGAAAAGACAGCCATTATCGCTGCCAACGCTATCCATGAGGGCGACACCGGTTCCCCCGAGGTCCAGATCGCTATCCTGACTGCCCGTATCAACGAACTGACCGAGCATCTGCGCGTCCACAAGCACGACAACCACTCCCGCCGTGGTCTGTTGATGATGGTTGGTAAGCGCCGCAATCTGCTGGACTATCTGGCCAAGAAGGACATCAACCGCTATCGTGCCTGCATTGCGAAGCTGGGTATTCGTAAGTAATTTTTTAACGATGGGGCTGCCGCAAAACGGCAGCATCGGCAACGCGTGTCATTGCGAGGAGCGCAGCGACGTGGCAATCCGCATCCTTGAAAAGCTGTGGTTTTTCCTGCATGTTGTAAAAACGTACTGCATTCAGAGGGTTGGATTGCCACGACCGGTCTGCGGACTGGTTTTGCAATGACATGCGCTTTTTCGCATATCCGCGTTTTGCCGCAGCCTCATCCTGACTGAAATCCATTCAATTTTTCTGCATGGGGCAGCTTTAGCAATTGAAAGGATTGCCGAAGTCTTCGACCATCGTTTCAAGTGCTAAACCTCCCATGCAGGCCATCAAAACAGGAGGTTCCTTATGATTACACACAAGACATTCCCCAACCATCACATTTTTGAGACGGAAATCGGAGGCCGCACCTTTACGGTGGAAACCGGCAAGGTGGCCGAGCTGACCAACGGCGAGTGCATCTGCCGCTACGGTGATACGGTGGTCCTGGTCACGGTCGTCGCTTCCTCAGAGCCGAAGGCCGGTATCGACTATTTCCCTCTGACCGTCGAGTTTGAAGAGCGGATGTACAGCGTGGGCCGCATCCCCGGCAGCTTCAACCGCCGGGAGGGCCGCCCCTCTGAGAAGGGTACGCTGGCCAGCCGCCTGATCGACCGCCCCATGCGCCCCTTCTTTGACGATGAGCTGCGCAACGACGTAGTCATCACCTGCACGGTCCTGGCCAACGACTATGAGAACCCCGTGGAGGTCGTGGCCTCTCTGGGCGCGTTTATCGCCACGGCTTACTCCGATGTACCCTGGAACGGCCCCATGGCCACCACCGAGGTTGCCTATTTGGACGGCGAATATATCATCAACCCCTCCAACGAGCAGCGGGAAGCCGCCAAGATGTTCTGCACCATCGCCTCCACCTCTGAGAAGGTGGTCATGATTGAGACCGAGGCCAACGAGGTAACGGAGGAAGTGCTGCTGAAGGGCATCGAGCTGGCCCACGAAACAAACAAGAAGATCGTGGAATTCATCAACACCATTGTGGACGCCATCGGCAAGCCCAAGTTCACCTTTGAAAAGGCCGCTGTCAACCACGAACTGCTGGACGAGCTGTGCGCCTACGGCATGGACCAGATTGAGTACGCTCTGGACACCGATGACAAGAACATCCGCGAGGAGCGTCTGGCCAAGACCCGTCTGGACTTCGCCGAGAAGTTCGCCGAGAAGTACGAAGACTATGACATCAACATCGAGGTCTGCCTGTACAAGATGCAGAAAAAGGTGGTCAAGAAGTGGCTGCTGGCCGGCAAGCGCGTGGATGGCCGCGGCATGGATGAAATCCGTCCTCTGGCCGCCGAAGTCGGCGTTCTGCCCCGGGTCCACGGTTCCGGCCTGTTTACCAGAGGCCAGACCCAGGTCCTGTCCATCTGCACATTGAACACATTGTCCATGGCCCAGAAGCTGGATACCATCTTCCCCGAGGACACCAAGCGCTATATCCACCATTATAACTTCCCGTCCTTCTCCACCGGCGAGGCCCGGGGCAGCCGTTCCACCTCCCGCCGCGAGATCGGCCACGGCAACCTGGCGGAAAAGGCTTTGGCGCCTGTGATTCCCTCTGTGGAGGAGTTCCCCTACGCCATCCGCGTGGTATCTGAGGTCCTTTCTTCCAACGGCTCTACCTCCCAGGGTTCTATCTGCGGCTCCACGCTGGCCTTGATGGACGCGGGCGTGCCCATCCGCCGCCCTGTGGCGGGAATCTCCTGCGGTCTGATTTCCGACAAGGAAACCGGCGAATGGCGGACCTTCACCGATATTCAGGGCGTGGAGGACTTCCACGGCGAAATGGATTTCAAGGTGGCCGGCACCACCGAGGGCATTACCGCCATTCAGATGGACCTGAAAA
>CAYTXW010000087.1:0-5834 GCA_964441575.1 uncultured Oscillospiraceae bacterium | reverse complement strand
GCCGCAAAGCGTTGAGCTTTGCGGCGCAGGGTTTGTATTTTGAATTAGACAATCCGGCGGGCACCGACGTAGCGGACAGCATAGAAATCATCGCTTAGGCTGGTGATTTTGACGCCGCTGCCGGTGTTGGCGGCATGGATAAATTGGTTGTCGCCGATGTAGATTCCAACGTGTGTGACATTGCTGGTGGAGCAGGTGCTGGAGAAGAAGACCAGGTCGCCGGGTTTCAGATTTGTGACCGCATAGCCGTTGCTGTTGAACTGCTGCTGGGCGGTACGCTTGATGGAGTAGCCCATCTGGGCATATACATACTGCGTAAAGCCGGAGCAATCAAAGCCGCTGGTGGAAGTACCGCCCCAGACATAAGGGCAGCCCAGGAAATTACGGGCATAGTTGACAATCTGCTGTCCTACAGTTTCCACCACCGGGGCTTCGCCAACGGAGCTGGTGGAGTTGTAAAGGGGAGGCTCGGTCAGCGCCAGCAGATCGGAGCGGATGTAGCCGGTCTGGCCCTCATACTGGACCTTGTACCAGCCGCAGTTCAGGCCAATGATATAAGCGGTCTCACCGGTGGACAGCTGGGCCAGCAGCTCGCCGTCGGAGGAAGGGCTGTCACGGAGATTGACGGAGGCGTCTTCCACCACACCATAGCCCAGCTCCACATTTTCCTTTTCCTTGAAGGTGATGTAATCTGCGGACATATAGCCAATCAGAAGATTGTAATCTACCAGATACCAGCCGTCCACCTCGCGGATGATGACCACGCTGTCGCCATAGGAGGCGCTGGCCAGAATTTCGGCATCGGTGTTGGGCTTGGCCCGGAGGCGGAGACAGTTGGTCTCCACAATGCCGATGCCGGTCTTCAATTCAATGGCGGAAGCGCCCACAGACATGGACGCAATAATGGAGACGGCCAAAAGGACCGTAATCATAATTTTTATGTATCTCTTCATGATGTACCTCCGTGTCTTCCCTAAAACGGCTTATACTAGAACTTGATAAAAACCTTTAAAAGGTTTTTATAGGGCGAAGCCCGTCAAGTTCTGCATGAGACGGCGCAGCGTGCGAAAGCACGATGCGAGCGCGCACAGCACGCGGGTTTCTTGATGAAAGAATTTCATCAAGAAACAGTATTACTTGGAAGCCAATGCGCGTTCCAGCCAGACACAGCCAACATCCAATGCCGTATACAGGCCGTCTTTTTCGCTTTTTTTCACCACGCGGTCCCGGGCCTTTAGGTTGGGGTCCGTCAGCTGCAGCTGAACGGAAACCTTGGTGGCCAGGTTCACGCCGTTTTGCTCCTTGCTCTCCAGAACTTGAAGCATTACAATGTGCGAATCGGTCATGGAACCGTAATAAATCAGATTGTCCTTTCTCATCAAGGGGTGGCCCCGATAGGTGAGAAACTCTTTTTGATCAGCCATAGGAACCTCCATTTCAAAAAGTGTAACCAAATTGTAACACATTGTTTCTTGTTTGTCAACCCGTAATTGACATAATTCGAAATCTGTTTCAGAAATGTAACAATTGGCCCATGGAATGCAGGGGATAGGGTGGATGTTGTGTTTTAGGGAAGACGAGGTACAAGATGTTGGGAGAAGAAAAACAGGCGGCCGGAGAACAGGCCGCCTGTAAATCTACAGGGGGGAAATTAATCGAACAGATAGTGCCGTACAAGCTCCTGCAGCAACTCATCACGGTCCAGCTTGCAGATCAAGCTGCGGGCGTTGTTATAATTGGTGATATAGGTCGGGTCCTCGGAAAGCAGATAGCCCACGATTTGGTTGATGGGATTGTAGCCCTTTTCGCTGAGAGAACGATATACGGCAAAGAGGATTGCCTTCATCTCCTCCGCGGAATCATCCGGAACCACAAATTTAATGGTATTATCCTCCATACAATCTACCTCCTTTCAAGCCGGGATACGATATCTAGTATTTTACTCTATTTTCCCCGGCTTGTAAAGAGGCGAAACCGTATTTTATGGATTTTTTACCGGATTTGGACGCCAAGATTTTGCTCCAGCTTCTCGAGAATCTTCTGCACCACGCCGGTGGAGTCCTCATCGGTCAGTGTGCGGTCATCGGCACGAAGCTCAAGGGAGAAGGCCATGGACTTTTTGCCCTCGGGGATGCCCTTACCGCGGTAGATATCGAACAGGGACACATTGCGGAGAAGTTTGCTGTCGGCGGAACGGATACACTGCTCCAGTTGCGCCGCTGTCAGACTTTCATCGCATACCAGCGCTAGATCTCGGCTGACGGAGGGGTACTTGGGCAGGGGCGTGTAGGTCGGCTCCGGCCGCTCCAGCTCGAACAGCTTGGAGAAGCTGATCTCGGCGCAGTATACCTCGCCGTCTATGTCGTAATTCCGGCAGACCAGCGGATGAACCTGACCCATATAGCCTACCTCTACGCCGTCCACAGTCACTTTGGCACAGCGTCCGGGGTGGTAGGAGGGATTGTCCCGCACGGCCGTGTATTCCGCATGTGGCACGCGCAGACCGGTCAGAATGGCCTCCAGCTCTCCCTTCAGGGTGAAGAAGGCTTCTCCCGCGCCGTAGGTACCCAGCACCAGCATTTTCGGCTCCTCGGGCAGAACTTTGCCTTCCGTAGGTCGGTAAATCTTTGCCAGTTCGTAGAGCTTGGCGGCTTTGTTGTGGTAGGCATTGTTTCGGCTTAGAATTTCCAGCATGGAGGGCAGGGCAATGGTACGCATGATGGAGGTATCCTCTCCCAGGGGATTTTGAATACGCAGAGCCTTTCGCAGGGGAGAGTCTGTCGGCAGCCGGATCTGGTCAAAGACGGCGGGGGAGACAAAGGAGTAGGTGATGATCTCACTGTAGCCCAGGGCGCGGCACAGGCTTCCGGCCTTGGCCTCCGCCTGCATCTGCGGCGTGTAGCCGCCCTGGGTGGAGGTCTTGAATGCCGTGGTGGGGATCTCGTTGTAGCCATAGCTGCGGCCAACTTCCTCGGCAATATCGGCCATCAGGTTCAAATCCGGACGGAAGGAGGGGACCAGAATCGTATCGCCCTCCACCGGAATCTCCAGGTTGGCCAGGTATTCCACCATTTGTTCCCTGGAAATATTAGTACCCAGCAGGCTGTTGATTTTCTCCGGCTCCAGAGGCAGGGTCCTGGGCTGGGGGACATCGTTGATGACGTCGATGACGCCGTCCAGCACATCGCCGGCGTTCAGCAGCTCCACCAGCTCGCAGGCACGTTGCACGGCAGGGAGCGTCAGCATGGGGTCCAGCCCCTTCTCGAACTTGCCGGAGGCCTCGGTGCGCATGCCCAGAGCCAAGGCTGTCTGCCGGATGGAGGTGCCGTTAAAGTTAGCGGATTCGAAGACCACAGTGGTGGTATCATCCACGATTTCGGAGTTCTCGCCGCCCATGACACCTGCCAGACCGATGGCTCGACTGCCGTCGGCGATGACCAGCATCCCGGGCGTCAGAGCGCGGACATTGCCATCCAGTGTGGTCAGCGTTTCGCCGGCCTGGGCCTCGCGGACCACAATCCTGCCAGAGCGAATATAGCGGTAGTCAAAGGCGTGCATAGGCTGGCCGTATTCTAGCATGACATAATTGGTGATATCCACAATGTTGTTGATGGGCCTCACGCCGTTGGCCCGCAGGCGCTGGCGCAGCCATTTGGGGGAAGGACCGATTTTGACGTTGGCCACCATCCGGGCAGTGTAGCGGTTGCACAGGTCCGTGGCGGGTACCTCCACATCCAGCTTGTCAAAAATGCTGCCGGCCCCGGAGCCGCGGACAACCGGCTCATGGTGCTTCATAGGCATATGGAAGGCTGCGGCAGCCTCTCGGGCCAGACCGATGATAGAGTAGCAGTCGGGACGGTTGTTCGTGATCTCAAATTCCACTACCGTGTCATCGTTGCCGATGACCGCATTGATATCCTGCCCCACAGCGCAGTCTTCCCCGTTTAGAATCCAGATTCCGTCCTCATCCGCGCCGGGCAAATCGTTCTGCGTGAGACCCAACTCTAAATAGGAGCAGAGCATACCGTTGGATTTTTCGCCACGCAGCTTGCCCTTGGTAATGTGGGTTCCGCCGGGAAGCCAGGCGTTATGCAGAGCCGCAGGAACCAGGTCGCCCTCGCGGACATTCTGTGCGCCGGTGACGATCTGGACCGGCTCGCCCTGGCCCACATCCACCTGACAGATCCACATGTGGTCGGAATTTGGATGGCGCACCATGCTGAGTACCTTCCCCACGACCACGTTTTTCACTTCTGCGTCCATACGCTCGTAGGTCTCTACCTTCTGGCCGAAGACGGTCATTGTCTCCACGAATTCCTTATCAGAAACGTGGCTTAAATCTACAAAATCTTCATGAACCCATTTTCTGTTTAGCTTCATATTGCACCCCTCCTTAAAACTGGTTCAGGAACCGCACGTCGTTGTCGAAGATCAGACGCAGATCGTTGATGCGAAGACGGCCCATGGCCATGCGCTCCAAACCCATGCCGAAGGCAAAGCCGGAATACTTCTCCGGGTCAATGCCGCAGTTCGCCAGCACACGGGGATGCACCATACCCGCGCCCAGTAGCTCAATCCAGCCCTCGCCGTGGCAGGTGGAGCATACCTGGCCCGCCACCTCGCCGGCGCCATGGCACTTGTGGCACTGCATATCCATCTCACAGCTCGGCTCGGTGAAAGGGAAGTGATGGGGACGGAAGCGCATGACAGAATCTTCACCGTAAATCCGCTTCATCAGCGTGGTCAGAGCGCCCTTCAAGTCGCCCATGGTGATGTGCTCATCCACCACCAAACCTTCAATTTGATGGAACATGGGGGAATGGGTAGCGTCGGCTTCGTCCTTGCGGAACACGCGGCCCGGAGCCAGCATGCAAAGCGGCGGCTTGTGGTTCTCCATGAATCGAATCTGCATGGGGCTGGTCTGAGTACGAAGAAGCACCGAATCATCGTCATTGAAATAGAAGGTATCGCTGCGGTCCCGGGAGGGATGGCCATCTTCAATGTTCAGACGGGTGAAATTATAGCTTGCCAGTTCCACCTCCGGGCCGTCCACCACCTGATAGCCCATACCTACAAAGATATCCTTGATCTCCTGCAGGACCATATTCATGGGGTGCTGATGGCCCAGAGAAATCTGCGTGCCTGGGATTGTCACGTCCACAGTCTCAGCCTGGAGTCGTGTCTCCAGCGCTTTTGCGGTCAAACGGGTTTTGGCCTGTTCCAGAGTCTCCTCGATGGCAGCCCGGACATTGTTGGCCACCTGTCCCATAACAGGTCGTTCGTCAGGGGAGAGCTTGCCCATCTGTTTCAGCACGGCGGTTAGTTCTCCCTTTTTGCCAAGGTACCGGACCCGTAGGGCTTCCAGCTCCTGTGCGTCCGCCGCCGCGTTCAGAGCGGCCAACGCCTCGCTCCGAATCGTTTCCAGCTGCTGCTTCATATCTGTGTATCTCCTTTTTGATGTATTTCCAAAAAAATAGCCTTTCCTCCCCATGGGGACGAAAGACCATGCTTCCGCGGTACCACCCGCAATTCGCCAAACAGCGCACCTCAAACCTTTAACGGAGTCACCCGGCAAGTCCTACTGCTCGTTCAGACCGCAACTCACGAGAGAAAGCCGCAGATCCGCGGCAAACGGTTCCACCAGCCCCGTCCTCTCTTTAGCCGCGTGACGATCCTTGACAGCTCGATCATCGTTTTTTCCATTTCGCGCCTATTGTAACACAGTTTCCAAGGGCTTGCAAGAAGGAATTTGATGGAGTATAATTTCAATATGGAACAGACCCCTCGTGCCCCCTCTTAGGGGGCTGGCACGGCGAAGCCGTGACTGGGGGTTG
>CAYTXW010000086.1:1399-5889 GCA_964441575.1 uncultured Oscillospiraceae bacterium | reverse complement strand
CCTTCAATCCTTCCGGGCGGGTCGGAAATCAGCCCCAGGATGGACATTGCGCTGACGGATTTGCCGGAGCCGGATTCCCCGATAATCGCGACACACTCCCCGGCATGGATGTCGTAGGAAAGGTCATCCGCGGCCCGGACCACAGCCCCGTCCTGATAGAAATAGGTTTTCAGATGCTGTACCTCAAGTATTTTTTCTGCCATTTGCACACCTCCTCCACTTCCTGTGTCTGTGGAAAATCAGACGCGTTTGAGGGCAATAATCTGATGGTCGGGGTTCGCGCCGAAGGGCGTGATATAGAGATTTCCCTTTCGGTCACAGCCCATTCTGGACGCGCGCAGGTTCCCGTCAAATACGCCGAGGGTCCCGACAATGTCGAATGCCCCGTCAAAAATGGTCAGATAACCGGCACGGCCAAGCACATAGACATATTCGCCATCGGTTGCCACATCGGTGGGCTGGCCCAGATTTTTGCTGCAGAAGAATACTACCTTGCCTTCCCCGTCAAATACATGGACCGCGTCCTTTTCCCGGTCACAGACCCACACATTGCCGTCCTTGTCCACGCAGACCGCGTTGGGCCGAACGAGCTTGCCAGGGGTGTCGGTGTAGGGGTCAAATACACCCTTGCCGCCCCAGGTACAGACATAGCCGCCCTCCTTGTCAAACTTATGGACAGCAAAGTTGTCCGTGCCATCGGAAACATAGCAGTTGCCGTCGGCGTCCAGCGCGCAGTCCGTGGGGCCGTTGAAGGGACCGGCAAACTCAGTGGCCTGAAATTTCAGCAGCTGCTCATAGAGGCCGCCGCTGTAGCCGGCAGCAGGCTCTGTGGGGAACATGCCACTGTGAAGGCGCACCTTGGTAAAGATGTCCTTGTCGGACATATTGCCGTTGGATTTGCCGGGCTCCCCGATTCTGCCGACAGGCGCTCCGGTTTCGGCGTCGATCTCCAAAATGAAGTTGGCGCCGGTCTGGGGCAGCAGGATGGTGCCGTGATCCGTAACGGTGATCGCGCCCACAGGGCCAATCACACCCTTGCCGACAGTGCCGAGGAAGTTGCCCTCCGGGTCCATTTTTATTACGCAGGAAGAAGGGGGCGCAAAGGGATTGCCGCCCACAACGCCCACATAGACATTGCCATCAGCGTCACAGTCCACGCCGTTGACACCGCCCTCGAAGGGAAGTAGCGCGTATTCCTCTGGCTGATTTTTCATAAAGTCCATGTAAAGACGATACTTGAATTTCCCATCCTTGGTTTCCATATAAATCTCTGTCTTGTTTGCGCGGTCATCGGCGCAGTGCATCATTTTGACAGCCATTTCAGTTACCTCCGTTCGTCATAGTCCCAATCAGACACGCTTCAGGGCGATGATCTGATGCTCATAGTTTGCATGGGTCGGGAACAGATACAGGTTGCCCTTACTGTCCGCCGCCAGGCCGTGGGCCCGCAGATTCCCGTTGAACACGCCCAACTCACCGACAATATGAAAGTCAAAATCGAAAATGGTGACATAGCCGCCGCGGCCCACAACATACATATACTTGCCATCGTGGTCAATGCCGGAGGGCTGGCCCATGTTGTGGCTACAGTAGGCCAACAGATTGCCGTCGTTGTCGAAGATGTGGATCGCGTCCTTCTCCCGGTCGCAGAGCCAAACGTTTCCGTTAGGGTCCGCGCAAATGCCGTGGGGCACAAGGAACTGACCGGGGGTGTCGGTGTAGGGATCAAAGGTACCCTTGCCGCCCCAGGATTTGATGAGATTCCAGTCTTTGTCGAACTTGTGCACCGCCACATTACCGTAGCCGTCGCTGACAAAATAGTTGCCGAAGGGATCCTGGGTCACGCCGTTGACATTGCGGAAGGGGCCGCCCATTTCCGCCGCGTTATAGCCCAGCATGGCGGAGAAATTATCTCCCCGGAAGCCCTCATAGGGCTCGGTGGCGAAAATGCCGTAGTGCTTACGGACAATGGTGTAATGATCGTTTCTACGGTTGTTCTCACAGACGTCAAAGGGCTTGCCGCAGGTCTTGACCACCTTGCTGGCGTCCATGGTGACCTCATAGGTGCAGCTGGCAGGCGTATTGGTCAGTGCAATGGTGTCGTGGTCCGTGCAGCAGAAGAAATGCAGACCGGAGATAACGCCCATGCCAATGGTGTCCACAAAGTTGCCGTCGGGGTCCAGCTTAATGAGGCACTCGGGAAGATTGGGACCGCCCCGATAGCCGGCATACAGGTTGTCGTCCTTATCACAGCAGCCGCTGGAGATGTTGCCCTCAAAGGGAATCAGCTTCAGGTTCTCGGGCATGCCCTTGGCATAATCCATGAACAGCTGATATTTAAATTTTCCATCGGCTGTTTGCAGAAATACCTTTGTATCATCTGCGCGATTGTCGGCACAATGTAAGATTTTCATGTTGTTTCCTCCTTCATATTTATCATGATTTGTGTTCCTCACTGCCCTTGCAGGAGGATGTCGAAACGTTACAATGGCTTCACCTGACCGTAGTAGGCGTTGGCGCCGTGTTTTCGGTAATAATGCTTATCCAGCTGCGCCTTCGGCACAGGGGCAGTCTGGGGATTAATCCATTTGCAGTGGGCCGCCATTTCTGCCAGGGTCTCCAGCACCACAGCATTGTGTACCGCCTCAGAGGCATCCTTTCCCCAAGTAAAGGGGCCGTGATGACAGACCAGCACCCCGGGAACCGCCACCGGATCAAGGCCCTCGAAGCATTCCGCGATTACCTGTCCGGTGGCACGTTCGTACCCTTCTTCGATCTCCTTTGGGGTCAGATCCCGGGTACACGGAATTTCTCCATAGAAATAGTCCGCATGGGTTGTCCCGTAGCAAGGAATCGAAACACCTGCCTGGGCCCAGGCGGTCGCCCACTTCGAATGGGTATGTACAATCCCGCCCAGCTTCGGGAACGCCTGATATAATTCCACATGGGTCGGTGTATCGGAGGAAGGCCGAAGATTGCCCTCAACGACGTTTCCATCCAGATCCACTACCACCATATCCTCGGACTTCATTCTCTCGTATTCCACACCGGAGGGCTTGATGACCACAAGCTTCGTCTCCGAATCTATGGCGCTGACGTTTCCCCATGTAAAGGTCACCAGGCCATAGCCTGGCAGGCGCATATTCGCTTCATATACCGCTTGCTTCAATGCTTCGAGCATTTTACTCCTCCTCCCGTTATGCTTCAATCACATACATGGCAATTTCATCGATCTCCCGGTTCGCAGAGATTAAAATGTCCGTTCCATCCTTCTGATAAACAAGCAGATTGGCAGGGCCGATATCGTGATCCAGCAGCTGGCTTCTGTAGGTTCCGGCACCGGCGTCCCAGGTAAACGCCAACAGATCTCGCGGGCCTGCGCGGTGTCCCACAAGCAGCGTGGGGGTTCCACAGATTTCTCCGCCAAAAAATCCGTGGCAGAAGGGCAGCTCCGTTTCATATTCATAAACCATTTGATACGCACCGTCCCGCTCCTTGTAGATGCGAACCCTGTCACCATGGAAGGGTGCAATCGCGGCCAACTCCGGCTTTCCGTCGCCATCGAAATCCATCAAAACCGCATCGCTGGTGGGGTCCTCAATCAACGTTTCAATGGTCCATTCCCCCCCTGCCTCCGGGGGAGGCGTAAACCGAAAAACGCCGGTATCTGCGGATATAATGCAGGTGGGGATCGCGCCGTTCATGACCCGGTAATAGCCGTGATTCCTGGGCATGGCGTCCTTCAGCAATGTCAGCTCCAGCGTTCCCTCCAGCTTGCTCAGGTCCTCCGGCAGCACCGCGGCATATACGTTTCCGGGGAATCGCCAGTCGTTCTCGTACTCCTGACCGGACTTCAGCTGGCAGGCGATCAGATACCGAACGCCGCCCCGCTCCACAATGTCGATCCGATGTACATAGGGCAGTTCCACCAGGGTTCGGATTTCCCAATTGCCCGGAGCAATGGGCGTCACCAGGGAAATCACCGCTTCCGCAGCGTCGTTGAAGGAGAAAAACTTGTGGGTCGTCAGGAACTGCCCGTCGGTTCCCGGCACATATACCATACTCATCACACCGCCGGGCTTCTCCCAAACCACATCCTTCTGATTGCCCTCCTGATCAAACAGGAGGCAGGGCTTCGCAAGCTCCGACGCCACAAGAAAATGGGGCGCTCCCTGATAGATCACAGGGGCAAGGGCATAGGCCTTTTCCAGCTTTCCCAGTACTTTTTTTGCAGCCTTCATTGTGACGCCTCCATCCGATCTAAAATGGCCGACATTTTTCGGTTGGCAAAAGCGATGTCCTCTTCCCAAGTATCGCTACCGATATACCACATTTCCGTAACATAGCGGCGAACGCCCAGCCTCCAAGCGGCTTCAATTCCCGCTTCAAAATTCACATGGCCGGTCCCAAAAGGCACCTCCCGGAACACACCGGGTACGGTTTCCTTCAGATGCATCGCAACCAGGTGCCCGGCACCTGTCCGAAGGTCC
>CAYTXW010000086.1:0-1299 GCA_964441575.1 uncultured Oscillospiraceae bacterium | reverse complement strand
GAGCGAATCGGAATCCCGGTGTCCTTCATCAGCCCAGTCAGCTCGGCTCGCTCCTCTGGGGTCCATTGCAATCTGGAAAGCCGTGCATTGGTTTCATCGATGCTGATCTCCACATAGTCGAAACCCGCCTTTTTCGCCCTGGTCAGGCGCTCCCGCCAGTCCAGCGTGGAGGGCATCGCTTTTTCGTATAATCCAATCTGATATGCTTTCATGGGAGAACCTCCAGGCTTAAACTTCAAATTCCTTCCACACCGTATTCAGCGCTTGAACAATGGCCGTGTATTTTCTGTATTTTTCACTGTAGATTTTGTGTTTCTCCGGATCGGGATACACAGGCCGATTAATATGAACCATCTTTTCCGCCGCTTCTTCATAGCTGGCGTAGACGCCGGCGGCAACAGACGCCGCCATGGCGCAGCCCAGAGCCCCCAGCTCCGTCACGCCATCCACCGTCTCAATGGTGCAACCCAAGACGTCGGCAAACATCTGGACCCACACCGGCGAATTCACCACACCGCCAGCCATTCGGATGCTGTCCGGCCTTTCTACCACAGATAGGAGCTTGTCAATGTGGGTCCTGTGCGAATACGCAACCCCTTCATAGATTGCCCGAACCATGTGGGCATTGCTGTGGAAACTGGTCAGGCCCACAAAGCTGGCCTTTGCCAGTGGATGGGCGTTGCTTCCGTAGAGGAAGGGCAGATAGTAGACCTCGCATTCCTGGGGAGGAATGCGCTGAACCTGCTCCCCGAGGGCATCATACAGGGCCTTACCGGTCAGTCCCTTGGTGTCGATACAATTTTCAATGGCCCATTCCAGATTTCCCGCGCTGGTGGCGCTGCTCTCTTCCAGTAGATAATAGCCGGGAATGGCGTAGATGGAATTCATGGCAATCTGCGTGCCGGTAATGGTTTTCGGCGAGATAAACTCGTTGATGCTCCATGTTCCGGTAATGGTGCAGAGCTGCCCGGGACGGGTAACGCCGGAGGCAATCGCACAGGCATCCACATCAAACATGCCCCCCGCTACAGGCGTTCCCTCCAGCAGTCCAGTCAGCTTCGCAGCCTCTTCCGTAATATAGCCGCAGACCTCTGCAGAGCGTTTCAGCGGCGGCAGGGCGTCGCTAATCTCACCAATCCCCAACTGCTCCAAAATTGCGGGAGCTACACATCCGTTTTGAACATCCATCAAGCCGGAGCCGGACAAATCGGTCACCTCAGACCACGCCTCACCGGTCAGCCGGAATCGGACATAGTCCTTCACTGAGAATACATACTGAATATTCGCATAAACATCGGG
>CAYTXW010000085.1:0-5992 GCA_964441575.1 uncultured Oscillospiraceae bacterium | reverse complement strand
GGGCGGCTTTTGATTTCCTTAAATTCTCGTTGCCGCGAACCGCACAATCCGCAGGGCGGCCTGTTCCAGCTGGAGACGGTCCGGTTCCTCGGCAAAGCGCTCGTCATCGGACAGGAACATGCCATGGAACTGCCACTCGTAAATCAGAGCTTTTGACAGGGCGGTATCCTCACCGCAGGCCTGGCCGTTGATTCTCTGCGTGGGGATGAGGACGGCCCTGACGGCGGGGGCGGCAATGGCGAAGCTCAGGCCGTACAGGTCTTGATAGGCCCGCTGGGTGGCCTCGGTCTGATGCTCCATGGATACGGCCCGCAGGACCGCCGCACCGTACCGGTCTATACCCATGGCTATGGCAGAGGTACACAGGCCGCAGACCACCGGGTCCTCAGACCAGCAGCGGCTGGCGTGGCGCTGGCTGGGATTGCGCAGGATGTCCGCACCGGGCGCCAGCCACAGATCCACGCCGTATTCCTTCATTTCCCGCCCGATGGCCGCGCCGACGGCGGTGATCAGTTCCAAATCCCAGGCGCAGGACAGAAGGCTGGCGGCGGGGAAGGCGGTACAGAATTGATGGCCTATCACCTCATCCGTCTCCGGGTCCCGCAAATCCCGGGTCAGCAGCAGGCCGTCTGCGCCTGCTGCAATGGTCAGCGGCGGAATGCCGTAGCGCTCCCGCAGATCGGCGGAGCCGCCCAGTGCGCCGGGGACGGCGGTGGGACAGAAGCCGAACTCCATGACCAGGGTCCTCAGATCGTGATCCTCCAGGGCAGCCACCAGCTCGTAGGGGCTGGCGAAGCCGTATTTCACGTCCTCCAGCCGGACCGGATGGTCTGCGGGGCGGCACAGCTGAGGGCTGTGCGGCTTTCGCAGGGAGGTGCGGGGCAGATTCCAGGCGGAAAGGCGGATGGCGCATTGCCGAGCCTGCGCCTGCTCCCGGGCCTCACCGGGATAGGTGTGGGGAAGACCGGCGGGACGGAGTTGGGTCCGGGGCAGCTGCATGGGCAGCACTGGATGAATCACCTGGTCCCGTGGCAGGCGCACAGAGCCGGCAATCATGGCTGACCGCGCAGAGAAGCCCACGCGGATGTCGTAATACCCTGCCTCCATCAAAAAGGCTGAGGCATCCTCCGAGAAGGAGGCCATTTCCGAAAGGCCGAAGCGGACGGTGACGGTCTGCGACTGGCCGGGGTCCAGGACCTTGGTCCGGGCAAAGCCCTGAAAGACATATTTGGGCTGCGGCAGACAGCCTGCAGGCCGGGAGGCATAGACCTGGACCACCTGGGACACGGGCCAGGTCTCGCCGGTATTCGTCACCTCGGCGGTCACGACCAGGTCCGGGCCGTCTACGGCTACGGAGACGGCAGTCAACTCCGCTGCACCGTAGGTCAGCCCATAGCCAAAATCATAGAGCAGCTCTGTGCCGAAGGTGTCGAAATACCGGTAGCCGTTGTAGATGTCCGCCGTTTGATTGGCCTGGATGAAGTCGGCCCGGCGGCGGGGCCAGCTCTGCGTCAGATGGCCCAGAAACATGGTCTGGCCGGTCAGCAGATCCGCCAGAGCTGCGCCGCCCTCCTGCCCGGCGATCCCCATGAACACGATGGCGCTGCACAGCTCCGCCACGGGCGCGATCTCCATGTAGCCGGGGGTGTTCAGAACCAGGACGGTCCGGGGAAAGGCCCGGGACACGGCTTGCAGCATGGCCCGCTCATCGTTGTTGACAATGGGGTCATAGGCGTCCTCGGTGCGGGTCAGGACCACAATGGCGGCGGCGTTGTGGTCCGCCAGCTCCTCCATGGACAGTGTGTTCCAGGGGAAGGCTGCCGCCGGATGGTTCAGCCGCCAATTGCGGTATTTGTGGGCCAGCAGTCCGTCCGGGGCAACGAGTGCCGATGCGCACAGACCGTCCAGAATGTTGACGGTCCGGTAGGTCTGGAATTCCCGGCAGCAACAGGCGGTATCCAGCTGCCCCATGCCAAACACGGCCACCGGCAGCGGCTCGGAGCCTGCCGGACGCAGGGGCAGGGCCTGTCCCACATTTTTCAGCAGCACCATGCTGCCCGCGGCGGCGGCGTGGGCGGTCAACAGATTTTGGGTCATTCGCGGCGTATATTCCATAACAAGTTCTCCTTGCAGCATTTCTTTTTTACGATGGGAAATCTGTGTGCGGGAATTCTGATATAAGTGTATCATATTTTGACGGTTCTGGAAAGGCAAAAATCATCCGCTTTGGCGAGATTTACGGGACCTTCCCATTCTGTCGGACATAAAACGGGACAACATGATACTGCGGAGGCAAATGATGAAGCCGAAGCGTTGGACGATTCTTCTGGCGGCAGCCCGGCGTTCGGACCGTTTATGTCCCGATCTGCGTCCACAGCCGAAAAGCATCACGGATTAACTGGATTCAATTGGAAATCATGGTCATTTTGCACAAATTTACGTATATTATATTGACAAATCGTACAATAGGGAGTATCCTGTGCAGGAACAAGAAATCAATAAACGCTTATCGGTATCAGAATACCGAAAATGGAAAGGAGAACCCTTTATGATTACCAAGAAGCACTTCCACAACATTGAAGAACTGCAAAAGATCCAGTATTTAGCAACGCAGTGCGAGGACGATGTGGGCCTGCACGCAGAGGATGGCAGTGTCATCGTGGACGCCAAGAGCTTCATCGGCCTGTTCGCACTGGACTTCTCCAAGCCGGTCCTGGTTGTGACGGAAAACATGGCATTCCACCGGCGCATCGCCAACATCGGCGAGACATTGGAGTTCATGCCATTGGCTCTGAAGAGTCAGATTTACAAATAAGGAGAACGCAAAAGGGCCGCCTGACCAAGGGCGGCCCTTTTGGAACGGACAATGGCCGCTGAAGGGGACACATCCGTTCTTCATAATCCATTTCTAGCGAAAGTGTCGGCGGCGGCAGGCCGGAGGCAATCTGCCCGATCGCCGTGCGGCGGCCCGTCAGCCCAGCGCCTTTTTCAAATACCAGCCCGTAAAGCTGGCCGTGTTGGCGGCGATTTCCTCGGGGGTGCCGGTGGCTACGATTTGGCCGCCGCCGGAGCCGCCTTCGGGGCCGAGGTCGATGATATGGTCCGCCACTTTTATGACATCCAGGTTGTGCTCGATGACCAGAACGGTGTTGCCCGCGTCAACCAGGGCTTGCAGCACATCGATCAGCTTGTGGACGTCGGCCATATGCAGGCCGGTGGTCGGCTCGTCCAGGATATAGAAGGTGCGGCCTGTGGCGCGGCGGCTCAGTTCCGTGGCCAGCTTGACCCGCTGGGCTTCACCGCCGGACAGGGTGGTGGAGCTTTGCCCCAGCTTCACATAGCCCAGGCCCACATCCACCAAGGTCTGGACCTTATTGCGCAGGCGGGGCAGATTTTCAAAAAAGCCCAGGGCCTCGTCTGCGGTCATATCCAGCACGTCGGAGATGGATTTGCCCTTGTATGTGACCTCCAGCGTTTCCCGGTTATAGCGGCGGCCGTGGCACACGTCGCAGGGGACATAGACGTCCGGCAGGAAGTGCATTTCAATTTTTACCAGGCCGTCGCCGCAGCAGGCTTCGCACCGGCCGCCCTTGACGTTAAAGGAGAACCGCCCCGGGCCGTAGCCCCGGGCCTTGGCCTCCGCCGTGGAGGCGTACAGATCCCGGATGTCGTTAAACAGGCCGGTGTAGGTGGCCGGATTAGACCGGGGAGTCCGGCCGATGGGGCTTTGGTCAATGCCTACCACCTTGTCCAGATGCTCCAGTCCCTCCAGATGGTCGTATTTTCCGGGCCGCAGACGGGCGTGATTCAGCTTGGTAGCCAGGGCCTTATAGAGAATTTCGTTGACCAGGGATGACTTGCCGGAACCGGATACGCCGGTAACGCAGGTAAAGGTACCCAGCGGGATCTCCACGTCAATCGATTGCAGATTGTTTTCCTGTGCGCCGCAGATTTTCAGCGTTTTGCCGTTTCCGGGGCGGCGGCTGGCGGGAACGGGAATCCGTTTCACACCGGATAGATACTGTCCTGTGATGCTCCTGGGGCAGGCGATGATGTCCGCCAGGGACCCGGCGGCCACGACCTCGCCGCCGTGGACGCCGGCGCCGGGGCCGATGTCCACAATATAGTCCGCCGCCCGTATGGTGTCCTCGTCATGCTCCACCACCAGCAGGGTGTTGCCCAGATCCCGCAGATGCTTCAGTGTGGCAATCAGCTTGTCGTTGTCCCGCTGGTGCAGGCCGATGGACGGCTCATCCAGGATATACAGAACCCCCATCAGGCTGGAGCCGATCTGGGTGGCCAGACGGATGCGCTGGGCCTCGCCGCCGGACAGAGTGGCCGCCGCCCGGCTCAGTGTCAGATAGGGCAGACCCACGCTCTGCAAAAAGCCCAGCCGGGCGCGGATCTCCCGCAGAATCTGCCCGGCAATCATGGCGTCCGCCCCCTCCAGATGGAGGTTGTTGATAAAATCCAATTCCTCGGTCACGTTCAGGCAGCAGAAGTCCCACAGACCCATGCCGCCCACAGTGACGGCCCGGCTGACATCGGAAAGCCGCTGCCCGTGGCAGTGGGGGCAGGGGCGGGAGGACATACATTCCTCCAGCTCCTTTTTGGTGTACTCCGACTGAGTCTCCTGATACCGCCGGGCCACGTTGGGGAGAATGCCCTCAAAGGGCTGGCGCAGTACGCCCTGGCCGGTACCCCGGTCATAGCGCAGCTCCAGATTTTCGGTCCCGGTACCGTTTAAAATCATGTTTCGGGCCTTTTGGGGCAGATCCTTCCAGGGCAGAGACAGGTCGAAGTCGTATTGCTCCGCCAGTGCGCTGTAGTACATTCGGGAGATGGAGTCGCTCTTGGGATTGCTCCAGCCGTTGAGCTGGATGGCGCCCTCCAGGACGCTTTTGCTCTTGTCGGGGATAATCAGGTCCTCGTCCGCAATCAGCTGGCTGCCCAGACCGGTGCAGACGGGGCAGGCCCCGTAGGGGTTGTTGAAGGAAAACATACGGGGCGACAGCTCGGGCATGGAGACGCCGCAGTCGTCGCAGGCGTAGTTCTGCGAGAACAGGGTGATGGAATCGTCGGCGATTTTGTGCAGCAGCACCAATCCGCCGGACAGCTTGCAGGCCGTCTCAATGGAGTCGGTCAGCCGCCGCCCCAGGTCCTCCCGAATCACCAGCCGGTCCACCACGATCTCAATGTGGTGCTTTTTCGTCTTTTCCAGCTTGATTTCCTCGGTCAGGTCATAGATGACCCCGTCGGCCCGGACCCGGGAATAGCCGTTTTTCCGGGCGTCCTCAAAGACCTTGAGATGCTCGCCCTTCTTGCCGCGAATGACCGGGGCCAGCAGCTGGACCCGGGTACCCTGTGGCAGGGCCAGAATCTGATCTACGATCTGGTCCACGGTCTGGCGCCGGATCTCCTTGCCGCATTTGGGACAATGGGGCACGCCTACCCGCGCCCACAGAAGACGCAGATAGTCGTAAATTTCCGTAACGGTACCCACGGTGGAGCGGGGATTTTTGGAGGTGGTCTTCTGGTCGATGGAAATGGCGGGGGACAGGCCGTCAATCTGGTCCAGGTCGGGTTTGTCCATCTGGCCCAGGAACTGGCGGGCATAGGAGCTGAGAGACTCCACATAGCGCCGCTGGCCCTCGGCGTAGATGGTATCAAAGGCCAGGGACGACTTGCCGGAGCCGGACAGGCCCGTCAGGACTACCAGCTTATCCCGGGGAATGTCCAGGTCGATGTTTTTCAGATTATTCTCCCGCGCACCGCGGATGGAAATGGTGTCTTGCATAAGAACTCCTCTTTGAACTTGAGAATGGATGATGCGAATCAGGGGCTGCACGGCCTTGCGGGGCGGGCTGCCCTACGGGGCCGGTCCCCCTTGACGGGTGCGGACGAAATTTCAATCTGTCCCCGAAGGGAACGCATCCATTATAGCACACCTATTTTTAATTCTCAACCAAATGTTCGCAAAATTTTTGCTGAA
>CAYTXW010000084.1:0-6011 GCA_964441575.1 uncultured Oscillospiraceae bacterium | reverse complement strand
ATCATCGGCGGCGCCGAGATCACAGAGACCACGCGCAGAAGCGCCGAGGAAATGTTGAGGTCCTGACAAGTGGGGGAGTTCTTTGCAAAGCATCAAGGATGATCGAAGCGCCGCCGGCTTGAGCGGGCCGCTGTGCGTTTTCGCGGCGGCGGTCCTCTACAGCATCGGCGGACTCTGCATCAAGCTGATCCCCTGGCACGGCATGTCCATCAACGGCGGCCGGAATCTCATCGCGGTGCTGGTGGTCGGCGGCTATCTGCGGCTCGTGGGGCACAGACTGAAATGGGATCGCTGGATCGCGCTGGGGGCCGCCGCCGTCTGCGGGACCAACACGCTTTTTACGCTGGCCAACAAGATGACCACCGCGGCCAACGCCATTGTCCTGCAGTTTACCGCGCCGATATTTGTCATGCTGCTCTCCGCACTCTTTTGGAAAAAGCGGCCCGGAAAGCTGGATCTGGCGGTATGCGGCGTGACGTTTCTCGGCGTTCTCTGCTTTTTCCTCGACAGTGTGGACGCCGGCGGTATGGCGGGAAACGTGCTGGCGCTGCTCTCGGGGCTGACCTATGCCGGCGTTTTCCTGCTGAACGATCTGCCGGACGCCGACCCCATTTCCTCCGTCTTTTGGGGCGATGTGTGCAGCGCGGCGCTGGGCCTGCCTTTTTTACTGCGGGAGACGAGCTTCGGCGCGACTGCCTTGACCAGCCTGGTGATCCTGGGCGTGTTTCAGGTGGGATTGGCCTATATCCTGATGTGCCGCGGCCTGAAGACGACGCCGGCGGTGACGGCCAGTCTGATCTCCGGCATCGAGCCGGTGCTGAACCCTGTGCTGGTGGCAATTTTCTATCACGAGACCGTGGGCCCGCTGTCCCTGCTGGGCGCCTCGGTCGTGATCGTCTCGGTGGTCGTCTATCATATACTGCGCGCAAAACGGTAGCGGAGTGCTCCGCCGCGCTTCATATTCAAAAGCAATCGACAAAGGAGAGAGATCCATGAAAATCTACGACGAGCTGGTCGCCCGCGGTCTGATCGCTCAGGTGACCGACGAGGATCACATCCGCGACATGCTCAACGAGGGCAAGGCCACGTTCTATATCGGCTTCGACTGCACCGCCGACAGTTTGACCGCCGGCCACTTCATGGCCCTGACGCTGATGAAGCGCCTCCAGATGGCCGGCAACAGGCCGATCGCCCTGATCGGCGGCGGCACGACGATGATCGGCGATCCCTCGGGGCGCAGCGATATGCGCCGGATGCTCACCCGCGAGGACATCGAGCACAACGCCGCGTGCTTCAAGCGTCAGATGGAGCGCTTCATCGAGTTCGGCGACGGACCGGGTCAGGCCATGATGCTCAACAACGCCGACTGGCTCCTGAAGCTCAACTATGTCGACCTGCTCCGCGAGGTCGGCGCCTGCTTCTCGGTCAACAACATGCTCCGCGCCGAGTGCTATAAGCAGAGGATGGAGAAGGGCCTTTCGTTCCTCGAATTCAACTATATGATCATGCAGTCCTACGATTTCTACCATATGTTCCAGACCGTGGGCTGCAACATGCAGTTCGGCGGCGACGACCAGTGGTCGAATATGCTCGGCGGCACCGAGCTGATCCGCCGCAAGCTGGGCAAGGACGCCTACGCGATGACCATCACGCTCCTGACCGACTCTCAGGGCCGCAAGATGGGCAAGACCGCCGGCAACGCCGTGTGGCTGGACCCCAACAAGACCAGCCCCTTTGCGTTCTATCAGTACTGGCGCAACGTGGATGACGCGGATGTGCTGAAGTGCATCCGGATGCTGACCTTCCTGCCGCTGGAGCAGATTGAGGAAATGGACCGCTGGGAGGGCAGCCAGCTGAACCGGGCCAAGGAAATTCTGGCTTATGAGCTGACTAGGCTGGTCCACGGAGAGGATGATGCCGCCAAGGCCCAGGCCGCCGCCAGGGCCCTGTTCGCCGGCGGCGCGGACGACAGCAACATGCCCACCACCACCCTGACGGCGGATCAGCTGACAGAGGACGCCATCGGCGTTCTGGACCTGCTGGTGGCCTGCAAGCTGGCGGCCAGCAAATCCGAGGCCAGAAGACTGGTCCAACAGGGCGGCGTCTTCGTCAACGATGAAAAGATTCCCAATATTGATGTCCAATTCTCCGCCCGGCAGCTCCGGGACGGTCTGAAAATCCGCAAAGGCAAGAAGGTATTCCACAAGGCGGTGCTTGAGAATTGAGAATTGACAATTGACAAGGAAGGTGTCCCCTTCGGGGACGAATTTCAATTTTTGGCACACACCCTCGTGCCCCCTTTTTAGGGGGCTCCGCGAAGCGGTGGGGGTTGTTGCAAGTTTGCAATTGTACCATAGATTGGTAGAATTGCTTGTCGGTACAACCCCCAGTCAGCTTCGCTGACAGCCCCCTAGAAGGGGGCACGAGGGTGCGTTTTATTTGCTTCTCTTTACTTCAAACCGTTCCAGCAGCTCTTTCAAAGCTTCCTTTCCTTCCTCCGTCATCTCCAGCAGGGGGCGGCGTGGGAGGCCTACGTCATAGCCCAGCAGGTTCATGGCCGCTTTAACCGGAATGGGGTTGACCTCCCGGAACAGCCCGTCGATCAGAGGCATCAGGCGGCATTGAAGCGCGCCGGCCTCCCGGTATTTGCTTTGTTTACACAGTGCCATCATCCGCACTGTCTCCGCCGGGCAGAGATTGCTGAGAACGGAAATCACCCCCTTGCCGCCAACGGCCATTATGGGTACGATCTGCTCATCGTTTCCGGACCAGACGAACAGGTCTCCGCCGCAGGCGTCCAGAGTCCGCTGCACCTTGGACAGATCCCCGGAGGCCTCTTTGACGCCGTTGATGTTGGGATGCAGGCTCAGGGCCTTGTAGGTGGCCACAGTCATGTCGACCCCTGTGCGGGAGGGAACATTGTAGACGATGACCGGGCAGCGGACCGCGTCGGCTATTCCGGAATAGTGATCCACCAGCCCGGCCTGGGTGGTTTTGTTGTAATAGGGTGCGACAAGCAACAGTCCGTCGGCCCCCATAGCGTCAGCGACACGGCTCATTTCCATCGCATGAGCCGTGTCGTTGCTTCCTGTGCCGGCGATTATACGGATGCGTCCGGCGGTGTATTGTATGGCATGGGCAATCAGGCCCAGCTGCTCTTGGGTAGACAGGGTGGCGCTTTCTCCGGTGGTTCCGCAGACCACCACGGCGGAAACGCCGCTTTGAATTTGCAGATCCAGAAGCTGCTCCAGCTTCTGCATATCGACAGTACCGTTTCGGAAGGGTGTCACCAGAGCGGTGCAAACGCCTTCAAAAACAGGCTGCTTCATAGGCTCTTACTCCTTGTGGTCAATGTACCCCTCGGCGCACAGCAGCTCGGCCAGCAGCACCGCACCGCCGGCAGCGCCGCGCAGGGTGTTGTGGGACAGGCAGACGAACTTGTAATCATACTGGGTGTCGGGACGCAGACGGCCGATGGAGACAGCCATGCCGCCCTCCAGCATCCGGTCCAGCTTGGTCTGGGGACGATTGTCTTCTTCAAAGTAGTGCAGGAACTGCTTGGGAGCGGAGGGCAGCTTCAGCTCCTGCGCACGGCCGGAGAAGCTGGCCCAGCATGCCTTGATCTCCTCCATAGAGGGGACCTCGCCTTTGAACTTCATGAAGCAGGCGGCCATGTGGCCATTGCTGCAAGGAACGCGCAGACACTGGGCCGTGATGGCGGGCTCCGTGGCATTGACGATTTTGCCGTTCTCAATGTGACCCCACAGCTTCAGGGGCTCCCGCTCGGATTTTTCCTCCTCGCCGCCGATGTATGGAATGACGTTATCCACCATCTCAGGCCAGGTCTCGAAGGTCTTGCCCGCGCCGGAGATGGCCTGATAGGTGCAGACCAGGACGGCCTTCAGACCGAACTTCTTCAGCGGGTGCAGGGCGGGTACATAGCTTTGCAGGCTGCAATTGGATTTGACCGCAATAAAACCCCGCTTGGTCCCCAGGCGCTTGCGCTGATCGTGGATGATCTGAATATGTTCCGCATTGATCTCCGGCACCACCATGGGAACGTCCTCCGTCCACCGATGGGCCGAGTTGTTGGAGACCACGGGACATTCCAGCTTGGCATACCGCTCCTCCAGGGCCTTGATTTCTTCCTTTTTCATATCCACCGCACAGAACACAAAGTCCACCATGGCGGCAATTTTTTCCGCATCCGCCTCAGCGTCCAGAACCACCATGGCGGCAGCGTGTTCCGGCATTGGCTCTTCCATGGCCCAGCGCGTACCGATGGCGTCGCGGTAGGTCTTGCCAGCACTGCGGGCGCTGGCGGCCAGAACTGCAATTTCAAACCAGGGGTGGCTGCTGTTTAGACAGACGAAACGCTGGCCCACCATGCCGGTGGCGCCGATGATACCAACTCTGTATTTTTTCATGTAAAGGCTCTCCAATCTCGATTGTTCTCGTAAGTTTTGGTTGCGGGAAATGGGGAAATGTACTATAATATCCGATACAATCTGTCTGCCCCAGTGCAGATGTGTACACCGCACAAGGGCAAATGTCCGCCGCAGCTCCCATATCATATCATATGCAGCCGGGTATGTCAATGTGAATGCCTGTCAAAAGCGCGGAAAATAAAGGGGTCACAATTGGTGAAAACACACGATTTTTATTATGATTTGCCGGAAGAGCTGATCGCTCAGACGCCGCTGGAGCGGCGGGACAGCTCCCGGCTCATGACGCTGGACCGCCGAACCGGCGCCATTGGCCACCGGTATTTTTACGAGATTGCGGATTTGCTTCAGCCGGGCGACTGCCTGGTGCTGAATAACTCCCGGGTCCTTCCGGCCCGGCTTTTGGGACACCGGGTCCCCACCATGGGAGCTGTGGAAGTGCTGCTCTTAAAGGACAAGGGTGACGGCGTCTGGGAGTGCCTGACCAAGCCGGGCCGGAAAACCCAGCCCGGTACCCAGATGTCCTTCGGCGACGGCACTTTGACGGGTACGGTGGTTGATGCGCTGGAGACGGGAAACAAGCTGATTCAGTTCCATTATGAGGGTATTTTTCTGGAGGTTCTGGAACGCCTTGGCAAAATGCCTCTGCCGCCCTATATTAAGGAAGAACTGGAGGATGGAGAGCGGTATCAGACCGTCTACTCCAAAATCAACGGCTCCGCAGCCGCCCCCACCGCAGGCCTCCACTTTACCAAGGAGCTGCTGGAAAAGATCGAGGCCAAAGGCATCCGGCTGGCCTATGTTACCCTTCATGTGGGCCTGGGGACCTTTCGCCCTGTCAAGACGGAGGAGGTCACGGCGCACCATATGCACACGGAGTTCTGTATGATGTCCCAGGAAACGGCGGATATTTTGAATGAAACCCGAAAAAACGGAGGCCGCATTGTCTGCGTCGGTACCACCTCCTGCCGTACCCTGGAATCCCTGGTCAAGGAGGACGGAACCTTTGCGGAAAGCTCTGCCTGGACTGAGATTTTTATCTATCCCGGCTACCGTTTTAAGGCCATGGACGCCTTGATTACCAACTTTCATCTGCCGGAAAGCACCCTGGTCATGCTGGTCTCCGCCTTCGCCGGCCGAGAACATGTCCTCCATGCCTACGCGGAAGCCGTTCAGTCCCGCTACCGGTTTTTCTCCTTTGGCGATGCCATGTTCATCAGTTAAAGGATGCCGGTTTTGCCCTGAAAGCCGAAAATACCGTCATACCATAACAAAAAAAGAGCACTTGAGCAGGGCATCGCAGAAGCGACGCCCTGCCCGTTCGCTTGTGATGATGTTTTAATCTGATTAAAACCCTTGGCTTTTCTCTGGAAATCTGTCGGCGCTTGTGGTATAGTGGAAAAAGAAATATTGTATTGTATTTAAGGGTCTGACGGAAGGTTACAGTCTTTTCATTTTGGAGTGATAATATGACCGACACACAGCAGCGCGCGGCGGCGAAGGCGTTTGCGAAGAAATGGAGCGGAAGAGGTTATGAGAAGGGCGAGAGCCAGATTTTCTGGATTT
>CAYTXW010000083.1:0-6027 GCA_964441575.1 uncultured Oscillospiraceae bacterium | reverse complement strand
TGCCGGATGGTGAGCAGCCCGGAAACATGGGCGGCGAAATGCAGAACGGCGAGCAGCCATAAAGAAACATCGGAAGGGGTTGCCGGAACGGCAGCTCCTTCCGTTTTTAGGGAGGCGCAAGCAAGAACGCAAAGAAAATTGCATGGATACCGGCTATGAAAGCCTTGGAAATGGACTGCTTGCAGCGAGCAGCCGGATAATTTAGCTGCCATTGAAAAAATAACCGGCCGTCCCGTGATTTCCGGATGGCCGTGATTTCCAGATGCCAACATGGGCTTGTCATCCGGGGGCGGTATGTGGTACAATGGACTTACCAATGGGCGGCGGTGTGGCCGTGCCCGGAATAAAAGGAGAGACATATTTCATGGAAGTGACCAAACGCTCCTTCGGTCAGATGCCGGATGGAACCCCTGTGAACAGTTGGACCCTGACTTCGGAAACCGGCTGTCAGGCGGAGGTTTTAGATTATGGCGTAACCATCCGCAGCATTCTGGTGCCGGACCCGTCCGGCCAGCTGGTGGATGTAGCGCTGGGCTATGACACCCTGGAGGAGTATATGAGCCAGAACGGCAGTTTGGGCGCCACGGTAGGCCGGTTTGCCAACCGCATTGCCAAGGGCCAATTTACCCTGCATGGCCGGGATTATCAGCTGGTCTGCAACGACGAGCCCAACCATCTCCATGGAGGCGCCGTCGGCTTTGAGCGCCGCAAGTGGGACTGCGAGGAGACGGCTTGGGGCCTGCGCTTTTCCCGCCGTTCCCCCGATGGGGAGGACGGCTATCCCGGTACGCTGCAGGTCCGGGTGGATATGCGCTGGGTCGAGGGCAGCAGTCTGGAACTGCGCTATGAGGCGTTTGCGGAACAGGACACCATTTTGAATTTGACGAACCACACCTATTTTAACCTCTCGGGGCAGGGCGATGTGCTGAATCATCGGGTCCGAATCAACGCGGAGACCTTTCTGGAGAATGACGAAAACGGTCTGCCCACCGGCCGCATTCTGCCGGTGGGGGATACGGCCATGGACTTCCGCTGGGAGCGGGCGATCGGCGAGGCCGTGGATAGCAGCGAGCCGTGTGTCAAGCGTTCCAAGGGCTATGACAGCAACTTTCTTCTCTGCGGGCAGCAGGCGGCGGCGGTCTGGTCCCCGGAGAGCGGCATTTCCATGACGGTTGAGACAGATCAGCCGGGGATGCAGATCTATTCCGCCAATTTCCTGACGCCCCGGCCCGGCAAGAACGGCGCGAGATATGGCCTGCGCAGCGGCCTGTGCCTGGAAACCCAGCACTATCCCGACTGCATCCACCATCCGGACTGGCCCACCTGCGTTCTCAAAGCCGGCGAGACCTTCCGGACTTATACCAGGTTCTGCTTCGGAGTAAAATAGCGCAGAAATGATTAAAATGGCCGCAGCCGGAAGACGGCATAAAAACCGGTAAATTTACACAGAAGCAGAACGTTCCGGCAAGTGACCAGCTTGCCGGAACGTTCTATAAAGAATGAGGAGAAAATGAAAAAGATGATCGCTTCTAATGCTTTTATTATAGCCAGGGAGTGTTAAATATCTTAGCGTCCATATGTTAAGTTTTGATTAAATTTTTCCCAATTTTATGCAGTCATCACAGGGATTCAGCAATGGTCTGATAGATCCGGTCGGCCAGAGGGAGGGCCTTTTCCAACAGGGCTTCTCCCCGCGCCCGGCAGGATTCGGCCAGTTCCCGGTTCTTCAGACTGCCCACGTTGATGCGGACATTGAGCCAGGCACCTTGGATTCCGGCGCGCAGGGACAAGGCGGCCACGCCCAGATCACTGGCAGCGCTCTCGTTGAACTTGCCCAGCAGGGACGCGATCAGATCCAGGGCCGCAGCAGCCAGCTCCATGACCTCCAGAGGCGTTTCGGTGCATTCGGCCAAGCCTCGCTGGATGGCGGCGGAGCGGGCGGCTTTTTCTTCCGCCGTCGCCTTAGGCATGGCAAAAGCGCTGCTGACAAGAAGGAAAGCCGCTGTGTCCCGGTCCATCGCATCCACCAGACGGACACGCAGATCCTCTGCTTTCCGCTGCGTTTCCCGGACCAGGTCGTGATATTCTGCGTACTGCTGCTTCCCCGCCGTCAGTTCGCACACCATGGCTGTCAGGGCCGCGCCCACAGCGCCCTCCAGCGCGGCGGCGGAGCCGCCGCCCGGCGCGGGCGCATCGGAGGCCAGTAATTTTGTAAAGTCCTGCACTTGCAGTTCCGCCAGCTTCATATTGCGGCCCTCCGTCTTATTCCATGCCGATCAGGTGATACTCCATCACCTGCTTGCGGCAGTCGAAATTCTCAATTTTCAAATAGTATTCCGCACAGTCCAGCAGGGCTTTGGCAGGGGTCAGGCCCACCACCTCGCTGCCGATGATGCGCACACCGTAGCGATCGGCCAGGGCGCGGATCATCTCAAAAACATAGTAGATGGGCGTCCCCTCATAGTTGACCATGTTCATGGAAACCTGGGCGATATTGCGGTCCGCCAGCATGACGCCGATGGCTTTGCAGTACTGGAAGCCGCCGCCGGAGTTTCGAATGGCTTTTGCAATTCTGTTGGCAATCTCCAGATCGGAGGTGTCCAGATTCACGTTGTAGGCAATCAGGGGCATTCTTGCGCCAATGGCCACAATGCCTGCCGTGGGGTGAATTCTGCGCTCGCCGTAATCCGGCGCCCACTCGGGCTGGAGCAGCTTTTCGGGCATCCCCTCAAATTGACCTTTGCGGACCTTGGCCAGATTGGCCCGGTCGGGTGAGGTGGCGGAGTCCTCATACAGGAAGGACGGCACCTTCAGCTCATCCCAGATGCGTGATGCTACCCGCTTGCTCATCTCCACGCACTCCTCCACGGTCATGTCCATGGTGGGGACAAAGGGAATGACATCGGTAGCTCCCATGCGGGGGTGCTGGCCCTTGTGCTTGGTCATGTCAATGGTCTCGGTGGCTTTTTTGGTCAGCTGAAAGGCCACCTCCTCAATGGAGGCAGGAGAGCCGACCATGGTGAACACACAGCGGTTGTGGTCACCGTCGGTCTGCACATCCAGAACCGTGCAGCCGGGAACGCTGTTGGCCGTATCGACCAGGCCCTGGAACACAACCGGGTCCTGCTCCCTGCTGACGCTGAAATTGGGGATACATTCTACAAGTTTTGCCATTTCAAACTCCTTCCGGACGAATTTCGTCCGCTTTTTTCTTTGGATAGGCCCTGCCGCGCTTGATGACGGTGTGGGCCAAATTGCTGCCCATGCGGTAGCAGACATAGTTCAGATCCTCCGCATCCCAGATCACCAGATCTCCCAGCTTGCCCGGCTCCACAGAGCCTGCGACGTCCGCCATTCCGATGGCGGCAGCGCCGTTGAGCGTGACGGCGTTGAGAACCTCCTCCGGGGTCAAACGGTAGCGCAGACATCCCAGATTCATGACCAGCTGCAGGTTCAGGCAAGGGCAGGAGCCGGGATTGAAATCCGTGGCCATTGCCACGGGAACGCCGGCGGAGACCATCTCTCTGGCTGGGGCAAAGGCTGCGCCCAGATACAGGCTGGTGGCCGGCAGCAGGCAGGCGATGGTTCCGCCCCTGGCCATGCCGGCAATGCCATCCGCAGGACAGACGATCAGATGCTCGGCGGAGATGGCCCCTATCTCGCCTGCCAGCTGGGACCCGCCGATGGGATCGATCTCGTCGGCGTGAATTTTGGGGATCAGGCCATGGCGCTTCCCGGCCTCCAGAATTCGGCGGGCCTCCGCCGCAGTGAATACGCCGGTCTCGCAGAACACGTCGCAGAACCGCGCCAGCCGTTCCCTGGCCACGGCGGGAATCATTTCCTCACAGATCAGGCGGAGATACGCTTCCCGATCTTCCTGGTAGGCTTCCGGAAGGGCATGGGCGCCCATAAACGTGGGGATCAGGTCTATGGGATGGCACTCGTTCAGCGCACGGATTGCACGCAGCTGCTTCAGTTCTTCCCGAGTACACAGGCCGTAGCCGCTCTTGGCCTCGCAGATGGTGGTGCCGAAGGAGAGCATCTCGTCCAGGGCCGGACGGGCTTTTTCGACCAGTTCTTCCTCTGTGGCGGCGCGGGTGGCTGCCACCGTGGAGAGAATACCGCCGCCCTGGGCCAGAATGTCCAGATAGGGGACCCCGCGCAGCTTCAGCGCCAGCTCATTCTGCCGCCAGCCGCCGAAGATCAGATGGGTGTGGGCGTCCACCAGACCGGGCGTCACCAAGCGTCCGCCGGCATCCAGCCGCACGGCATCCGCCGCACGCTCCGGTTCTCCTGTGCCGGTCCGAACAATGATTCCGTTTTCGATCAGAACCCAGGCGTGTTTCAGCACCTGAATGCGTCCCTGCTGCTCTCCGCGTTTGGCGGCGGAGCCGGTGGGGGTGGCAAGCATTCCGATGTTCGTCAATAATAACCGTTCCATGGTATGTTCCATCCCAACCGCTCAGTCCTTGTTCATGGACCGGACCGCATTCTGCACCAGCGATTCCTCCGCCAGATAGGGCAGGGTAATGTGATCCTGTCCGGCGCAGAGCTTATTATACTCTGCGGCAGTGGCCAAGGCGTTTTCATTTCTGGCCCAGGCCCGGCGGGAAACGCCTACCATGGTGTCCCAGGGTATGGACATGCGCAGAATGGCGTCCACCCGCTCTGAGCCGTCCAGAACCATGCCGAAGCCGCCGTTGATGGCCTTGCCAATGCCTGTGCCGCCGCCGTTGTGGAGGGCAATGAGACTCATGCCCCGGGCCGCGTTGCCGGCAAAACACTGGGCTGCCATGTCTGCCATGATGTTGGACCCGTCCTTGATGTTGCTGGTCTCCCGGAAGGGGGAGTCGGTGCCGCCGGTGTCGTGGTGGTCGCGGCCCAGCATGACGGGGCCGATTTCGCCGTTGCGGACCATCTCGTTGAATTTCAGCGCGATATTCATGCGCCCCAAGGCGTCCTGGTACAGGATACGGCACTGGGTACCCACCACCAGCTTGTTCTTTTTGGCATCCCGTACCCAGACATAGTTGTCATAGTCCTGATAGCGGCGGTTGTGGGCCAGAATGTACGCCGCGGCCGCCGCGTCGGTTTTGTCCAGATCCTCCGGATTCCGGCTGAGGCAGCACCAGCGGAAGGGTCCATAGCCAAAATCAAAGAGGCAGGGTCCCAAAATGTCCTCCACATAGGACGGAAACACGAAGCCGTCCAGGTCATTTTCACCGTTCTTGCACACGGCGGTGACGCCCGCGTCAAAGACGGCCTTGAGGAAGCTGTTGCCATAGTCGAAGAAATAGGTACCCTTTTCGTGGAACTTGCAGATCATTTCATAGTGCCGCCGCAAGGTCTTGTCCACAAGGACCCTGAAGCCCTCCGGGTCCTTGTCCAGCATCTCGGTACGCTGTGCGAAGGTCAGCCCCTGGGGGCAATAGCCGCCGTCATAGGGTACATGGCAGCTGGTCTGGTCGCTCATGAGATCCACATGGACCTCCTTCTCATACAGGAACTCCAGCAGATCCACAATGTTGCCGTGATAGGCGATGGCGCAAGGCTCCCCATCCGCCAGCTTCCGCCGGGCAATGGCAAGAGCCTCATCCAGGCTGTCCGTTCTCTCGCTGACCCAGCCCTGGGTGTAACGGGTTGCAATCCGGGATTCGTCCACCTCCGCAATGATGGAGACGGCTCCCGCTATCTCCGCCGCTTTGCCCTGGGCGCCGCTCATACCGCCCAGACCCGCGGAGACGAACAGGCGGCCGGCCAGGTTTCCGTCCTCCGGAATGCCCAGCTTCAGCCGGCCCGCGTTCAAGAGGGTGTTGAAAGTGCCGTGGACAATGCCCTGGGGACCGATATACATCCAGCCGCCGGCAGTCATCTGGCCATAGTTGGCCACGCCAAGGGCCGCGGCCCGGTTAAAATTTTTCTGATCGTCAAAGGCGCCGACCATCAGACCGTTGGTGATGATGCACCGGGGAGCCAGCTTATGGGAGTGGAACAGACCCAGGGGATGGCCGGACATGACGACCAGGG
>CAYTXW010000082.1:0-6091 GCA_964441575.1 uncultured Oscillospiraceae bacterium | reverse complement strand
ATGTTGCACTTGATTGACAATCCGCCCTGCTGAGCGAAGCGAAGCTGGGGGTTGTTGGACGACAGAGCGGTACGATGATACGGTAGAATTGCAAACTTGCGACAACCCCCACCGCTTCGCGGAGCCCCCTAAAAGGGGGCACGAGGGCGTGCCATCGTTTGCGCTGCCCGCTTCCCTGTCTCTCCGATCCATAGCAATTTCGACAGTCCTTTCGAAAAACTTTGCGCAAATTTGTGAAAAATTAAAATCAGGAGTGGCATTTTTCCCCGCAATCTTGTATAATAAAGCAAAAATACCGGTATGCCATAGGCGCCGGATTGAGGGAGTGATGAAAATTGTCGGAATATGTCATCGAAATGCTGAATATCACCAAGGAATTCCCGGGGATTAAGGCAAACGATAACATTACCCTCCAGCTGAAGAAGGGTGAGATTCACGCACTGCTGGGTGAAAACGGCGCGGGCAAGTCCACATTGATGAGCGTGTTGTTTGGCCTATACCAGCCGGAGGAAGGCTGCATCAAGAAAAACGGAGAAGTGGTGGAGATCCGTAACCCCAACGACGCCAATGCGCTGAACATTGGTATGGTGCATCAGCATTTCAAGCTGGTGGAGTGCTTCTCCGTATTGGACAACATCATCTTGGGCGTTGAGCCGAATAAAATGGGCTTCCTGCAAAAGGCGGAGGCCCGGAAAAAGGTAATGGATCTGTCGGAGCGCTATGGCCTGAAGGTGGACCCGGACGCCATTGTGGAGGATATTTCCGTCGGTATGCAGCAGCGCACGGAGATTCTGAAAATGCTCTACCGCGACAACGAGATCCTGATCTTTGACGAGCCTACCGCCGTCCTGACGCCCCAGGAGATCGACGAGCTGATGCAGATCATGAAGAATCTGGCGGCGGAGGGCAAGAGCCTGCTGTTTATTTCCCACAAGCTGGCGGAAATCATGGCCGTGGCGGACCGCTGCACGGTCCTGCGCAAGGGCAAGTATATCGGCACCGTCAACACCAAGGATACCACCGTGGAGGAGCTGTCCGCCATGATGGTTGGCCGTCAAGTTAACTTCAAAGTGGACAAGGAGGACGCAAAGCCCGGCGAGGTAGTGCTGGATGTGCAGCACGTCACCGTTCCCTCCAAAATTCACAAGAACAACGCCGTGAAGGATGTGTCCTTCCAGGTTCGCCGGGGTGAGATCGTCTGTCTCGCGGGCATTGAGGGCAACGGCCAGACCCAGTTCATCCATGCCCTGACCGGCTTGGACGGTCTCAGCGCCGGGAGCATCCGCCTGTGCGGCAAGGATATCACAAAGGCCCCCATCCGGCAGCGCAGCAAGACTGGCATGAGCCATATCCCGGAAGACCGGCACAAGCACGGCCTGGTTCTGGACTATACGTTGGAACAGAACATGGTCCTGCAGCGGTACTGGGAACCCCAGTTCCAGAAGGGCGGCTTCATTAAATTCGACGCCGTGCGGGAATATTCCGACCGCCTGATTGAGCAGTACGATGTCCGCAGCGGCCAGGGCAGCGTGACCATTGCCCGTTCCATGTCCGGCGGCAACCAGCAGAAGGCCATTGTGGCCCGTGAGATTGACAAGAACCCCGAACTGCTGATCGCCGTCCAGCCCACACGCGGCCTGGACGTGGGCGCCATCGAGTACATCCATAAGCAGATCGTTGCCGTGCGGGACGCCGGAAAGGCGGTTCTGCTGGTGTCCCTGGAGCTGGATGAGGTCATGAATCTGTCGGACCGGATTCTGGTCATGTATGAGGGCGAGATTGTGGGTCAGTTTGACCCCAAGACGGTAACAGTCGAGGAGCTGGGCCTGTATATGGCCGGCGCCAAGCGGATGGAAGTGTAAGGAGGGCATGGATATGAGTAAAAAGACAAAGGGCCTCCGCCTGAACAATGGCCAGGGGGCTGTGACCTCCATCCTCGCCGCGCTGATCTGCATCCTGATCGGCTTGGCGTTTGGCCTGGTGTTCCTCTTCCTGCTGGACGGGAAACACGCCTGGAAGGACGGCTTTGTGCCCATTATTCAGGCCGGCTTCCGCAACGTGGGCAATGAGGCGCTGGCCAAGGCCGGTATGAACTGGACCACCGTGGGCCAAGAGATCGTGGAGGCCGCGCCTCTGATCATGACCGGTCTGTCTGTGGCCTTCGCGTTCAAGACCGGCCTGTTCAACATCGGCGCCGCCGGTCAGTACACTGTCGGCGCGTTCGGCGGCCTGTACTGCGCCATTGTGCTGCATCTGCCCTGGTGGGCCTGCCTGCTGGCCTCCACCCTCTGCGGCGCCGTGTGGGGCGCCATCCCCGGCCTGTTCAAGGCATATCTGAACATCAACGAGGTCATTTCCGCCATCATGTTTAACTGGATCGGCCTGTATGCGGTCAATACGCTGATCTATAACCGCGGCAACGGCGTCATGTACAACCTGAAGCAGTCCCAGACCTATGCGCTGAAGGATGTCAGCCCCCAGTCGCTGATTCCCTCCAAGATCTTCGGATGGGATATGTACGAAACCTTTAAATACGGCTCCATCAGCATCGCGATTTTCCTGGCGCTGATTGTGGCTGTGATCGTGCTGATCGTACTCAACAAGACCACCTTCGGCTATGAGCTGAAAGCCTGCGGCCACAACAAGAACGCTGCCCGGTACGCCGGTATCAATGAGAAGCGCAGCATCGTGGTGGCCATGATTATCGCGGGCGCGCTGGCCGGCTTCGGCGCGGGCCTGTACTATCTGGCGGGCGCGGCCCAGTGGAACCCGCAGGATTCCATCAATCTGCCCAGCGCCGGTCTGGACGGCATCTCCGTGGCGCTGCTGGCCTCCCTGAACCCCATCGGCTGCGTCTTCTCCGGCCTGTTCATGTCTCATCTGTCCACCGGCGGCGCCCAGATGACTCAGCTGTATTTCCCCAGTGAGATTGCCGATGTCGTCTCCGGCATCATCATTTATCTGTGCGCCTTCTCCAGCCTGTTCAAGGCCAAGATTCAGGCGCTGCTGAGCATGCCTGCAAAAAAACGTGCCGCTGCTGCGGCCCAGAAGGAGGGCGAACAGAAATGATCCTGTTGATTAAGTATACGCTGATTTACGGCATTGTTTTGATGCTGGTGGCCCTGGGCGGCTGCTTCTCGGAACATTCCGGCATTATCAATATCGCGCTGGAGGGCATTATGGTCATCGGCGCGGTGGTCGGGCTGCTGGTGCTGAATCTGCTGCCTGCCACCATGGCCGCGTCCGTCAAGATGATTCTGAGCATTGCCGCTGCCGCTTTGGCGGGCGTTGTCTACTCCGCGCTGCTGGCCTTTGCCTCCATCAATCTGAAGGCGGACCAGACCATAGGCGGCACCGCGCTGAACGTGCTGGCCACGGCCATCGCCTTGGTCCTGGTGAAGCGCTATAACAACGCCGTCGGCGGCACCCAGTCTCCCAAGATGAACTTTTCCAATGGCGCGTTCCTGTCAAACATCGGCCCCATCAGCGTCAATGTGTTTCTGTACCTGGGCCTGGCGCTGCTGATAATCTCTATGATTCTGCTGTACCGCA
This sequence comes from uncultured Oscillospiraceae bacterium, assembly GCA_964441575.1. Lineage (GTDB taxonomy): Bacteria > Bacillota > Clostridia > Oscillospirales > Oscillospiraceae > Avoscillospira. The sequence goes on along the minus strand of CAYTXW010000082.1, from coordinate 2,539 downwards.
CCCGGTTCGGCCTGCGGCTGATGGCCTGCGGCGAGCATCCTCAGGCGGCGGACAGCGTTGGCATCAATGTGTATAAAATGCGCTGGATCGGCGTCCTGATTTCCGGCTTCCTGGGCGGCATCGGCGGTCTGGCCTATGTGGTCCCCGCGGCGCAGATCTGGAACTTTGAGGCAGGCGTGGCCGGCATGGGCTTCCTGGCGATTGCGGTTATGATCTTCGGCCAGTGGAAGCCGGGACGGATTTTCCTGGCGGCGATCTTCTTTGCCCTGTTCAAGGCGTTGGCCAATATCTATGACTCCACCTTCCTCAGTGCGCTGAACCTGACCAAGGAGGTCTATAACATGATGCCGTTTATCGCCTCCATGATTATTCTGGCGTTCACCTCCAAGAAATCCCGCGCTCCCAAGGCTGAGGGTGTCCCCTACGACAAGGGAATGCGCTAAGCGGAGGAGAACTGCTTATGAGAATGGTAGATATCATCCAAAAGAAACGGGACGGCGGCATTTTAACCGACGAGGAAATCCACTTTGTGATCCAGGGCTACACCGACGGCTCCATCCCGGACTATCAGATGTCCGCCTGGGCCATGGCCGTGTATTTCAAGGGCATGACCGATCACGAAACCGCTGTCCTGACGGAGGCCATGATGCACTCCGGCGATACGGTGGATCTGAGCTGCTTCGGCGGTCTTTCCGTGGATAAGCACTCCACTGGCGGCGTGGGGGATAAGACTACCCTGATTGTGGCCCCCATTGTGGCGTCCCTGGGCGGCAAGCTGGCGAAAATGTCCGGACGCGGCCTGGGTCATACAGGCGGCACAGTAGATAAACTGGAGTCCATTCCCGGCTTCCGCGCCACACTTTCCGCCGAGGCCTTTCAAAAGCAGGTGGAGGACGTGGGCGTGGCGGTCATTGGCCAGAGCGGGAACCTGACTCCGGCTGATAAGAAGCTCTATGCGCTGCGGGATGTCACCGCCACCATCGATTCCGTTCCGCTGATCGCATCTTCTATCATGTCCAAAAAGCTGGCGGCAGGGGCCAAGTCCATTGTGCTGGATGTCAAGTGCGGCTCCGGTGCGTTTATGAAGACCGAAGCCGACGGCAAGCAGCTGGCGGAGAAAATGGTGGCCATCGGCAAGGCTTGCGGCCGCAATGTGGCGGCGCTGATTACCAACATGGATATCCCGCTTGGAAACAATGTGGGCAATGCCCTGGAGGTCATGGAGGCCGTGGAGGTTTTGAAAGGCAAGCCCGGCGATCTGCGGGAAATCTGCACGGCCCTGGCGTCCACGCTCCTGTCCCTGTGCCACGGCTGGAGCCATGAGGACGCGGTGAAGAGCGTGGATGAGGTTCTGGAAACTGGCCGTGCCTTCCAGACCATGGAGGCCTGGATTGCCGCCCAGGGCGGCGACGCCAAGGCCCTGACGGACTTCTCCCGGCTGCCCCAGGCGTCGGTGTGCCACGGCGTCAAAGCGCCTCGCAGCGGGTATCTCACCCATATGGATGCGGAAAAGATCGGCATCAGCTCGTCTCTGCTGGGTGCGGGCCGTATGAAAAAAGAGGACCCCATCGACTATGCCGCCGGTATCGTCCTGGAGAAAAAGACCGGCGACTGGGTGAACGCGGGAGAGACCCTGGCCTGGTTTTATACCAATGACGAAAGCCGCCTCCGGGGAGCAGAGGACCTGTTCCTGTCGGCGCTTGCGTGGGGTGAGACCGCTCCGGCCCAGGCGCCGCTGATCTACGAGATTGTCCGCTGAAGGAGGGCCTTCATGTCTGATATTATGGTGATCGGTGTGGCCGGTGGGACAGGCAGCGGCAAAACGACGCTGGTCAAGAACCTCATTGCCCGCTTTGGGGATGACATCACGGTCCTGAGCCATGACAACTACTATAAGGCCCACGATGACATGACCTACGAGGAGCGGAGCCGGCTGAACTATGACCATCCCAGCGCGTTTGATACGGACCTGATGATTGAGCATCTTCGTATTTTGAAGCAGGGACGCCCCATTCACTGCCCGACCTATGACTATACAATCCATAACCGAAGTCAAGAGGTCCTGCTGATCGAACCCACCAAGGTCATTCTGGTGGAGGGCATTCTGATCTTTGAGAATAAAGAGCTATGCGACGAGATGGATATCAAAATCTTCGTAGATGCTGACGCCGATGTGCGTCTGTGCCGCCGCATCCGCCGTGACGTAAAAAAGCGGGGCCGAACCATCGATTCGGTCATCAGCCAGTACTTAGAGACCGTAAAACCGATGCATGAGCAATTCGTGGAGCCAAGCAAGAAAAACGCCAATCTGGTGGTTCCAGAAGGCGGCAAAAACCTGGTGGCTTTGGAGATGATTATGGGAAGAATTCAGCGCCATATCGACGAGGGCGCGTTCAGCGACAATCATGAAACATCGCAAACATAGCAAATGGGGGCCGTAAATCCACGGCCCCCATTCTTGTTGGAATTGAAAATAGAAGATTGGGAACCGATATGTCCCCTGCGGAGACGGATTGAAATGTTGTTCGCTCTGGTTCCT
>CAYTXW010000081.1:0-6213 GCA_964441575.1 uncultured Oscillospiraceae bacterium | reverse complement strand
CCCTCTGAGGGGGCTGTCAGGCCAACGGCCTGACTGGGGGTTGTTGGACAACAGAACGGTACGGGCATACGGTAAAATTGCTTGTCGGTACAACCCCCGCCGCTTCGCGACAGCCCCTGCTTCGCGCTAAGAGCCGTGCTTCGCCCGGTTGCGCTCTCGCACGCCCGCCTGCGGGCGGGTGTCAGAGGGGGCACGAGGGTGCTATGCTTCGTGGGCAGCTCCGACAATATTGGACAGACTTTCGATTCCGTACTTCTCCATCGTCTCCGGCAGCGCTTCCACCAGCTTTTTGCAGGCAAAGGGGTCCACCAGATTGGCGGCCCCGACTTCCACTGCCGTGGCGCCCGCCAGCATCATTTCAAGCACATCCTCCGCACTGGAGACGCCGCCCAGACCCACTACGGGGATGGATACGGCCTGAGACACCTGATAGACCATCTGCAGCGCCACGGGAAATACCGCCGGACCGGAGTAGCCGCCGGTGATGTTGGCCAGAACCGGTCTGCGGGTTTTCAGGCTGATCCGCATGGCCAGCAGGGTGTTGATGAGACTGATGCCGTCCGCGCCCGCGTCCTCGCAGGCTCTGGCAATGGATACAATGTCCGTCACATTGGGAGAGAGCTTCATGAGAATGGGCTTCCTGGTGACTGCGCGGACGGCCCGTGTGACCGCCGCCGCCGTCTCGGGGCTGGCGCCGAAGTTCGCGCCGCCGCCGTGGACGTTGGGGCAGGAGATATTGACCTCCAGCCAGCCGATGCAGTCCTCCCGGTCCAGCCTCCGGCAGACCTCCGCATATTCCTCCGCGGAGAAGCCGGAGACGTTGGCCATGACCGGCTTGCGGAAGACGCTTCGCAGAGCGGGCAGCTCCTCGGCAATGACGCGGTCCACGCCGGGATTTTGCAGGCCCACCGCGTTGAGCATTCCCCGGGGACACTCGGCAATGCGGGGCGTCGGGTTGCCGAACCGGGGGTGCAGGGTGGTACCTTTGAAGGAGAAGCTGCCCAGGCAGTTGATGTCGTAGAGGGCGGCAAACTCCCGGCCATAGCCGAAGGTGCCGCTGGCGGGGATGATCGGGTTGTCCAGGCCGATCCCGCAAAGTGTGACGCCGGTGTCTACCATAAAATCTCCTCCCGTTCCAGCACTGGCCCGTCCTTGCAGATGCGCTTGCTGCCGGATTTGGTTTTGCGGGTGCAGCCCATGCATGCGCCGAAGCCGCAGCCCATTCGTTCCTCAAAGCTGAACTGGCCGCCGGTGACGGCGCACGCTTCTATGGCCCGGAACATGGGGTCGGGGCCGCAGGTGTAAAAATAGCTGTAAGCGCACGTTTTCATCACATCGGTGACGAAGCCCTTGACGCCGTAGGAGCCGTCGGCGGTGGCGACATGGACCGCCGCGCCCAGGGCGCGGAACTCGTCCTCATAGAAGATTTCTTCCTTTGTGTTGAAGCCCAGAATTACGGTCACGGCCTTGCCCCGGGCGGTCAAAGCCTTCGCCAGACCGTACAGAGGCGGAACGCCCGCGCCGCCGCCGATGAGCAGGGGCGCGTCCCCGGCCTTGGCCGGGTCATAGCCGTTGCCCAGGCCCACCAGGGTATCGACCCGGTCGCCGGGTTTCCATTCCGCCATCCGCGCCGTGCCGTCTCCCACCACCTTGTAGATCAGGGTCAGGCTGCCCTCGTCCCAATCGCAGACGGAGATGGGGCGGCGGAGATACAGGCCGTCCACCTTCAGGTTGACGAACTGCCCCGGCGCGGTGACGGCGGATGTGTCCGCCAAAAGCCGCAGCCGCCGGACAGAGCCGGTCAGGGGCCGGTTTTCCGAAACGGTACAAAGCTGCTGATTCATGCAATTTCTCCTTCCTGCCGTGTCCCGCACGCGCCCCGCTCAGGGGGCGGCTTTCCACACGGTCTTCCCGTCACACACCGTCATGACGCACCGGCCATAGACCTCCATGCCGGTGAAGGGACTGGCCTTGCCCCGGCTCAGGAATTCACCGGGGTCCACGGCGTAGGCCGCGTCCAGATCCCAGACGGACCAGCTGTCGCCCGGAGGCAGGCCGAACCGCTGCCGGGGGTTCAGGGTCAGCGCTTTTATCACGGTATCCAGCGGAAGAATGCCGGGCCGAACGAGCTTGGTGTACAGCACCGGGAAGGCAGTCTCCAAGCCCACCACGCCCATGGCGGATTTCTCCAGCCCTCCGGATTTTTCCTCCGCGCTGTGGGGCGCGTGGTCCGTGGCAATCATGTCGATGACGCCGTCCCGCAGGCCCTCCAGCAGAGCCTCCCGGTCGGCGCGGCTCCGCAGGGGCGGGTTCATTTTGAACCGGCCGTCCTCCCGGAGGTCGTTTTCGTCCAGGGTCAGATAGTGCGGCCCGGTCTCGCAGGTCACATCCACGCCGGACTGCTTGGCCTGCCGGATCAGCGCAACGCTCTCCTTGGTGGAAATGTGGCACACATGGTAGGCGCAGCCGGTCTCGGCGGCCAGCTCCAGGTCCCGGGCGATGGGACCCCACTCGCTTTCGGAACAGATGCCCCGATGGCCATGCGCCCGGGCGTACGCGCCGTCGTGGATATATCCGCCGCGGAGCAGGGCGTTGTCCTCGCAGTGGGCGGCGATGATTTTTCCCAGACTCCTGGCTTCCCGCATGGCGGCCTTCATCATTTCCCGGGACTGAACGCCCCGGCCGTCGTCGGAGAAGCCCACTACCCGGGGAGCCAGGACGCGCAGGTTGGCAAGGGCTTCCCCCTTCTCTCCCAGCGTGATCGCGCCATAGGGATAGACGCGGATGCAGGCGTCCCGGGCAATGATTTCCTCCTCCTGCCGCAGATGCGCGTCCGTGTCTGGCACGGGGTTCAGGTTCGGCATAGCGCAGACTGCGGTATAGCCGCCCCGGGCTGCCGCCCGGGTTCCGGAGGCGATGGTCTCCTTATAAGAAAAACCCGGCTCCCGCAGATGAACGTGGACATCTGCGAAACCGGGAAAAACGGTATAAACATGATCACGGGGAAGAAAGGAAAGCCTATCCCCGCAATGGGGAATCGGAGCGCCGGCGGACACAAAACGGATGTTCGGTGCGGACAAATCGTGCAGCATGAACGGCTCCTTTCCGGTCCAGCGGACCGCTGTGCTTTTTGAGTTATTATAACAGGGAGTTTTTCGGCCGTCAATTGGGTAAAATGACGGAAAAATAGAGCCGAGGCCGGGAAAGAATTGGCGTCCCGCGCCCGCACAGAGGGCGCCGCCGGAAGCGGAGGCCCCGGAACCTGCGGCGTCACGCGCCCGGGAACGCGCTGCACCAGGGCGCCAGGGGGCAGCTTCCGCACCGGGGATTCCGGGCGGTGCAGACGGCACGGCCATGGAGAACGACGCGGTGGCAGAAGTCGGAGCTTTCCTCCGGCGGCAAAATGGCCCGCAGCTGCGTCTCCACCTTCTCCGGCTCCTTGCCATGGGCAAGACCCAGCCGGTTGCTGATTCGGATGCAGTGGGTGTCGCAGACCACAGAGCCGGGGGTCTTGTACAGGTCGCCCATCAGCAGATTGGCGGTTTTCCGCCCCACGCCGGGCAGGGAGAGCAGCGCCTCCATGTCGCCGGGAACCTTGCCGCCGAACCGCTCCAGCAGGGCCTGACAGGCCAGCACGATGTCCCGGGCCTTGTGCCGGTAAAACCCGCAGGAGTGGACCAGCGCCTCGACCTCCGCGATATCCGCCCGGGCAAAATCCTCCAGCGTGGGAAAGCGGGCGAACAGCGCCGGTGTCACCAGATTGACCCGTTCGTCGGTACACTGGGCCGACAGCCGCACGGCGATCATCAGCTCGTAGTCCTTTTGATAGTGCAAGGCACAATACGGGTCCGGATAAGCGGCCTTCAGCGCCTCGATAATCCCCCTGACCTTTTCCTGCATCTCCATAAAAAACGCTCCATTTCGCCTGTTTTCTACAGTATAGCAGAAAATCCGCGAAAAGGGAAGCATTCTCGCCGCCGCAGCGGCGAAACGGACCGTAGGGCGGGCTGCCCTCAGCCCGCCGCATTGCTGGCGCTTCTCTCCTGCGCGGCCAATGGGTTTTTTCTGCATGGCCAATTAATAGCCATATCGTATGGACATTATAACAGCCATAATGGGATTTGTAAAGGGAGGGATGGCGATATGATCCGTTATGGAATATGATCGCCAAGAAACAGGTGACAACCTATACATTGAGAGTTAAGCATGGTATGAGCCATGCAACGGTGCAGCGGCTGCAAGCCAATATGGCGGTTTCTACGCATACATTAAATAAACTGTGTCAAATTCTGAATTGTACGCTGGCGGAGATTGCGGGATATGTTCCGGACTGCGAACCGTAAAGCTGTATGTCCACACTTGCCCTCGTGCCCCCTTTGAGGGGGCTGCTGAGCGAAGCGAAGCTGGGGGTTGTTGGACGACAGAGCGGTACGTTGGATCGGTAAATCTGTTATCGGTACAACCCCTGCTGTGCATGGGCATCCGTAAGGCAGCAAGCTGCCAACGGCTGCCTCACGGCCTCCTTCGTCGGCCACCCCCCTAAAAAAAGGGGGGACGAGGGTTTGCCGCGCTGTACAAAATTCAAAGCTGTCACCGAACTTCGTCCCTCTTACTTCTGACCTGTCCCGCAAGAGGGGCATGAGGCTTGTATTTCCGGCGGGAATTCTATATAATGTAACCAAACCTTCGAAAGGGGAGCGCGTTATGTATCAGCCTTTGGCCGATGAGCTGCGGCCGGTGAAGCTGGAGGAAATCTGCGGGCAGGAGCATATTCTGGGACCCGGGGGGCTGCTCCGGCGGATCATTGAGAGCGGGAAAATCCCCAACATGATCTTCTATGGCCCTTCCGGCGTGGGCAAGACCACGGTGGCCAATATCATTGCCGCCAGGACACAGCGGAAATTGTGCAAGCTCAACGCCACCACGGCTTCGTCTGCGGATATCAAGGAGGTGGTGGCGCAGCTGGACACCTTCCTGGCCCCCAACGGCATTCTGCTGTACCTGGATGAGATTCAGTATTTCACCAAGAAGCAGCAGCAGACCCTGCTGGAGTATATCGAGAACGGCCGCATCACCCTGATCGCCTCCACCACGGAGAATCCCTATTTCTATGTTTACAACGCCATTTTGTCCCGGTCCACGGTGTTTGAGTTCAAGGCCATCGGCCCGGAGGCGGTGACCAAGGCCATCCTCCGGGCGGTGGATTATATGGAGAAAAAAACGGGCCTCCGGGCCGTATGGGAGCCGGAGGTCCTGCCCCATATGGCAGCGGCCTGCGGCGGCGATATCCGCAAGGCCGTCAACGCGGTGGAGCTGCTGTTCTCCGCCGGAATTGTCGAAGGCGGGACCATTCGTTTGACCCTGGAGGACGCCAAGGCCTTGACCCAGCGGTCTATTATGCGCTATGACCGGGATGGGGACCAGCATTATGACGTGGTGTCCGGCCTGATGAAGTCCCTGCGCGGCTCGGACCCGGACGCGGCCCTCCACTATCTGGCCCGTCTGCTGGAGGCCGGAGATCTGCAGGGCGCCTGCCGCCGGATTCTCTGCTCCGCCAGCGAGGATATCGGCATGGCCTATCCCCAGGCCGTCTCCATCGTGAAATCCTGCGTGGACACGGCCCTGCAGCTGGGAATGCCGGAGGCGCGGCTCCCGCTGGCACAGGCCTGCATTCTGCTGGCCACGGCCCCCAAATCCAACTCGGTGGTGACGGCCATCGATGCGGCCATGGCCGATGTGAAGGCGGGCATCACCGGCGCGGTCCCTCGGGAGCTGCAGAATGTCCACGCCGACGGCGCGGGCTTTGAGCGGGAGCAGGGCTATCTCTATCCCCACGACTTCCCCGGCCATTGGGTCCGCCAGCAATATCTGCCCGATGAGCTGAAGGACAAGAGATACTATGAATACGGCGACAACAAAACCGAACAGGCCGCCAAACGGTACTGGAGCGGGATCAAGGGCTGAATAGTCCCCTACGGTAAGGTATCCGGCGGGCTGTAGGCAGCCCGCCCTACACCGCCAAGTCCCTCGTGCCCCCTAAAAGGGGGCGGGGGTTGTTGGTCAACAGAGCGGTACGTTTGATCGGTAAAATCTGTTGTCGATACACCCCCCGGCCTCCTTCGTCGGCCACCCCCCTAAAAAAAGGGGGGACGAGGGCTTACCTAGTAGACTGTAAATTCTAAAACTTTAAGAGGCACACCTCGTGCCCCCTCC
>CAYTXW010000080.1:0-6252 GCA_964441575.1 uncultured Oscillospiraceae bacterium | reverse complement strand
AGACCATACCAGGCCACATAGAGGGCAAAAACCTCGCCGTCAAACCGCCGCCGCTTGGAATAACCATGCAGCAGAAGAAAGCCGAGAAAATTCCACAGGGACTCGTATAGAAACGTGGGGTGGTAATAAACTGTCTGGCCGGATGCATCCATCAGGCCCATTTTCAAGAAGGAATCGGTCACGGAGCCGTGGGCTTCCCGGTTGACAAAATTACCCCACCGTCCCACCGCCTGTCCGATCAGCAGACCCAAGCCGCCCACATCCAGCATCGGCCCGGCGGGAATCTGTTTCACCTTGCAGAACAGAACCACCGTCACGGCCGCGCCGATGACGCCACCGTAAATCGCAAGTCCGCCCTCCCAAATATATAGAACGGAAATGGGGTTTTCTGCATAAAGCTCCCAATTAAAAATGCAGTAATATAATCTGGCGCAGATGATGGCGACCGGAACGGCGAGAAACAGCATGTCCAGAAGCTGGTCCTCTGTCAGCCCAAACTGCGGCGCTCGGTGCAGCGCATAGGCCACTGCCAGAATAAATCCAACCGCAATGATCACGCCGTACCAATAGATATCTTTTCCGAACAATTGAAAAGCTACGCGGCTGGGATTGACGGAGATTCCCAGATTGGGAAAGGTAATGACACTGGAAAGCACCCAAGTCCCTCCTTACCGATGGGGCCGGATCACGGATAGAGCCGCTCGGTCTTCCCGCACGGTCCGGCTCAGAAATTCCGCCACCTGCTCCTGATGGACAGCGCGGAAAATCTCAGGAAAGTCAAAATAGTCTGCACCCTCAAAGTGATAGGCGCACATCCGGTAGCAGATGCTCTCAAAGCCGTCCAGGTCCCGAATTCTGCGACCCAGGGCGGATTTCTTCAGCCGCTCGAACAGGGCCGGCTCCACGCCATCGCGGCGGATTCGCGCCGCTTCTTCCAGAATGGCTTCATAGACGGCCCGGGGCTGCGTACTGTCTCCGCCGGCGGTGAGCATACTGACGCCTTTCAGTCCCTCGTATCCGGCGGAAAAGTCGGCGTCAATCAACCCCTTTTCATAGAGCCTGGTATACAGGGGAGAGGACTCTCCCATGAGGATTTCGGCGGCCAGATCGCCGATCAGTTCCTGTACCATGGCGTCAGGCCCGAAGGCCGCCGGTTCAGCTTTAAAGCCCAGCGCAAAGGTGGGCATGGAAACTGCCATCTCCTGTTCCACATAGGACTTGACAGGGGACATGGCCTCTCCGGGTCCATAGTCCCGGAGAATGGCCGCCGCACGGCCGGTGGGAAGCGTGTCCTCCGCCAGCTCCAGCACGTCCTGCGCATCCACATCGCCGACAACACACAGCATCATATTGGACGGGGCGTAAAACGCCTTGTGACAATCATAGAGTGTCTGAGCCGTGATCTCCCGAATGCTTTCCACTGTGCCGGCAATGGCGTTTCGAACGGGATGGGCAGCGTAAGCCGCTTCAAACAGCGCTTCATATACGCGGGAACCGGCGCTGTCCTCATACATGCGAATCTCCTGGGCGATAATGCCCCGCTCCTTTTCCACGCTTTCCTGGGTGAAGTAGGGCGTAGTCACCAATTGCAGCAGGAGTGCCAGGTTTTCCCGGACATGTTCCGTACACTCCACATAGTAGGCGGTGATGTCGTAGCTGGTAAAGGCATTGGGGTTGCCGGCATACTGGGAAAACATCTGCATAGCGTTGCCGTCAGGCATATCAAACATCTTGTGTTCCAGATAATGGGCGACGCCCTGGGGTGTGGTGTGCCGAATCCCGTCTATCGTGAAAGCGGTATCAATGGAGCCATAATCTGTGGCGAGAAACGCGTAGGTCTTGGCAAAGCCCGGCTTCGGCACCACACGAATCAGCAGGCCGTTGGAAAGGGAGGCATCATAAACCCGTTCCCCCAGGCTGGGATATTGCTTTTGCTTCATGCCTCCACCCCTTTCAGGAAATAGACCGTGTCCAGACGGAGCGTATTGGCCGCCTCCACCACCTGGTCCATTGTCACAGCCGACAGCTGTATCGCCAGATCCATCATGGAGCTGTCCATGCCTGCGATGGCCTGCCCCACAGCATAGTCGTCCAGCTGCCCCGGACTGTCCTGCCCCGTCCGCAGCGCCGAGATCAGATAATTCCGTGCCGACTCCAGCTCATCTGCGGTGATCTGACCCTGTTTGCAAAGGTCCAGTTGATGCAGAATGCCGTCCAGGGCCACTTGATAGCGGTCAAAATCAATGCCGGAACCGATGACCATCACGCCCTTGAACTTGTCCAGGGAGGAATTGGCGTAGTAGCACAGGGATTGCTCCTCCCGGATTTTCAAAAACAGCTTGCTGGTCATACCGGCGCCGTAAATGGCGTTCAAAAGCAGCATAGCGGGGTATCTGGGGTCCTTCACGGTAATGTCTGTCCGCAGCCCGAGCGCCAGCTTGCCCTGGGTCACATCCATGGACTCCTGCACATATTGGACCGGCCGGTCCGGCAGGACCAGCTCTGTGCCTATGGCGGTCTGCGTCTCTCTGGGCAGGCCATAGAGCAGATCTGTCACGGCTGCCGCAATCGCCTCCTGAGGCTGCTGCCCCAGATAAAACAGCTCGATTCGCGAGGATGAGAGCAGCTTGTGCCAGCGGTCCATCAGGTTCTGCGGGGTAACAGCTTCCAGTGTATCCGTCTCGCCCAGCCGCGGCACGGCATAGGCCTCCTGGCTGCACATGTGGTGCAGGAGCCGGGAGACGGCATAAGCCCGCTTTTCGTTGATTCTGGCGTCAATGGCGTTTTTTAAATTCAGCGACTCCCCGGTCACAAATTCCTCTGTAAAGCCGCCGTCCGCCTGACAGGGCGCAAAGAGAAGTTGCCGGAGAAATGCCATCATATCGGAAAAAACTGGGTCTTCATTGGCGTAGCGGTCTTCCAGAAAGTCGGCAAATAGCCCCAGAGTCTGAACTTCGCCTTTTTTTCGCACCAGCGTACCCACGCTGGCGCCGTAAAGCTCGTCCAAACGCTGAGAAATCAACTGCATATTGGGATAGTCCCGACAGCCCCGGAGCAGCACACTGGGAATCAGAGCGTTGGGCGCTGCGTCGTCATAGAAAAGAGGACGCAGTAAATTGATGCTGAAGCAGCCGGTCTTGAAGCGGTCCGTTTGAACGGTGTTGAGCCAAACACCCGGCGCCAGCGCAATGCGATTTGTCGTCATAGCAACATTCCTTTCGTCGAAATCTCATTATACACCAGAAATCCGGAAATGTAAAATAATACTCTTGTGCCGATCGTGTCAAATGTTATTGTTAGCTGACAAGGACCAACCCATACATCTGAGGAACCTCTGATTTCATACATACTGCCACAATCGTTCCGAAAACGGTAAAAAAGCAATGAAAGAAATGCCGGTGCGGATAATGGAACAGGAAATAATTGACAATAAAACAGCTTCTGCGAGTCTGTTGCCGCTTGACATTTCAGCGGGGGTTATGTCACAATCGATGGGAAGGAGCGTGAAGACCATGCGTTTTTGGCACCTGTCGGATCTGCATCTGGGACGGCGGCGCTTTGACGTTTCCCTGCCGGAGGACCACCGGCTGGTGACAGGGGACATGCGCTGCGAAGCCGAGACTCTGTCCATCGGTGGTCCGGACGGTGTAGTGTCGCCGTGTTCTGGTCCCTTGACTATGAGGCCCCGGGCCATCTGCATAGTCTCCGGTTTGTGGGCGGCGGACGGATTCGCGATTGCGGAACGCCGCCGGCCTTCTCCTTGTGTGGAAAATAGGTGATTGTCGAGCGGTTTCCCGGCGGCGGAGACGCGGCGCATTTCCAGTTCGATCCTGTCTAAGTTTGCGGAAATAACAGGAAAATGCACGAAAATGTTGTGATTTGTCGAAATTAAACGATAAAAACTGAACTTTTCGAAATAAAAACTGTTGAAAATCATGGATATATGTGGTAAACTTGGTGTATCGCAGCGATGATATAAGACAGTGTCTTACGGAGGTATTCCACAGAACCATTGATTAGGAGAGGTCAACATCATATGAATCAACGGAGGAGAATCTTGATTGCCGATGGCAGCGAAGACTTTTGCCAGGAGCTAAAGCGGCTTTTGGATCAGCGCCAGGGTCTGGAGGTTGTGGGTTTAGTCAGCGACGGGCAGCAGGCGGTGGAGCATCTGCAAAGGCTGAAACCGGACGTGCTGATTATGGATCTCATGCTGTCTAAGATGGACGGAATCGCGGTTCTGCGTCAGGCGGCGGCACTGGAGCGGGTGCCGGTGAGCCTGGTGCTGACCGGATATATGACGGAGTATGTTGCAAGCACAGCGGCTGGGCTGGGCGTGAGGTACTTCATGGCGAAGCCCTGCCAATGTCTGACCGTGGCGGAGCGCCTGGAGGAGATTTTGCAGGCGGAAGAAACCACCGGGCAGCGCTATGCCCGCAGGGCGGAAGTCAACATTGACGCCATGGTGACGGCGGTGATCCATGAAATCGGCGTACCGGCCCACATTAAGGGCTACCAATATTTGCGGGAGGCCATTAAAATCGCGGTGGGAGACATGGAGGTCATCAACGCCATCACGAAGGTGCTGTATCCCCAGGTTGCAAAAACATTTTCCACCACGCCGTCCCGGGTGGAGCGGGCCATCCGCCATGCAATTGAAGTAGCCTGGGACCGGGGAGATCTGGAGACTTTGCAGCGGTTCTTCGGCTACACGGTTTCCAATTCCAAGGGCAAGCCGACCAATTCGGAATTTATCGCCCTGATCGCGGACCGTTTGCAGCTCCAGCTAAGAGATATGGAGATGACCAGCGTAGCCGTGTAAGCAATTGAAACTGGAGAATGCGAAGCAGAAACTGCAGCCCGCCGCGCAAAAAATCCCCGCCGTGCCCATTGGCACAGCGGGGATTTTACATATGGAAGGGGAGAGAAGTAAAATTACTTCAGCTCTGCCTCGGCGCCGGCTTCCTTCAGATCGTTGACAATCTTCTCGGCGTCGTCCTTGGAGATGCCTTCCTTCAGAGCCTTGGGCGCGCTGTCCACGATCTCCTTGGCTTCCTTCAGGCCCAGGCCGGTCAGGGCGCGGACAACCTTGATGACGGCGATCTTGTTGGCGCCGACGGCCTTGAGGATGACGTCGAACTCGGTCTTCTCTTCCTCGGCGGGAGCGGCGGCAGCGGGAGCGGCAACAGCGGCGGCAGCGGCGGAAACGCCGAACTCGTCTTCCAGAGCATGAACCAGCTCGGCCAGCTCCAGCACAGTCAGGGTCTTTACTTCTTCAATGATAGCAGTAATTTTTTCAGATGCCATTGTAATGAACCTCCAATATTATAGTCATAAAATTCGGTGTGTTTAGGCTTCTGCGGGCGCTTCCTCTGCGGGTGCGCCGCCGTTCTTGGCCTGGCAGATCTGATCCAGAACAACGGCCAGGCTGGTGATGGGAGCCAGGAAGGTACCCAGGACCTGAGCCACCAGAGCATTCTTGGAAGGCAGCTCGCCGAAGGATTTCAATTCGTCCACAGACAGAACCTTGCCTTCAACCATACCGCCCTTGATCTTGATGACGTCCTTGTTCTTCTTGGCAAATTCGCACACGATCCGAGCGGGCGCGATGGGGTCGCCAGTGGTGCTGGCCATGGAAGTGGTGCCGTTGAGCAGCTCATCAAACTCGGTATAGCCTGCCTTGTTGGCGGCGAAACGGGTCAGGGTGTTCTTGACAACAGCGTATTCCACTTCGGCAGCGCGGAACTGGTTCCGAAGCTCGGTATCCTGGGCGACGTTGATACCCTTGTAGTCCACAAACACTGCGGAAGTTGCGTTTTGCAGCTTCTCAGCAAGGGCGCCCACAGCGGCCTTTTTGGTTTCCAAAACCTTTGCGTTGGGCATGATGTGTCACCTCCGAGTAAAATAAATGTCCTCACGCCAAAAGACGTGAGGACACAAAATGCTTGTCATTTCGCGAAACCTCGGCAGGAAGGACCGGGGTCCTTTACGGCAAAGCCTCCTGCTGTCTTTGGCAGCCAAAATACTATATCAAGTTTCGCGGGGAATGTCAAGGGGAAAAATCAATATTTTGCGGTATTGACCTTGATGCCGGGACCCATGGTGGAAGCGATGACGCAGCTGCGGATATACTGGCCCTTGGCGGCGGAGGGCTTGGCCTTGATGACGGCGCCCAGCAGCGCGTCAAAGTTCTGCTGCAGCTTCTCGGGGCCAAAGGAGACCTTGCCGATGGGGCAGTGGATGATGTTGGTC
>CAYTXW010000079.1:0-6404 GCA_964441575.1 uncultured Oscillospiraceae bacterium | reverse complement strand
TCCGGATCGGCGCGACCTTGTCGCAGGCATCCTGAAGCCGCTTCGCTCCCGCCGCCCGGAAAATTGCGCCGCAAACCCCGCCGCCCATTTGCAAATCCGTGTTGGCGGCGTTGACAACGGCATCGACATGAAGTTTCGTGATGTCCTGTCGGACGATCGTAAATGACATCTGTTCATTCCCTCCCTGCGAAGATATCCATGATGGACCAGCCAGGTCAAACTTTTGAGTTCCCTCCGCAATTTTTCGATTTCCGCCTTGAGCGCGCCAATTCGTGCGCCAATTTTGCGCTTTACGGCGCATCCCGTCAAATCAGGGAAAGCGGCAGGGGCCTTTTGGAGAGTTTGCAGTTCAATTTCTGCCGCTCAAGTGCTCAATTTGCACTTGCAATTTACGACCCGATTTCGGCGTTAGATTTCCATGATAATCGGCAAAATCATGGGGTTGCGCTTGGTGGTTCGGAACAGGTAGCTGGACAGGTCGGACTTGATTCCGGCTTTCAGAGCGCTCCAATCGCGGACACCGTCTTTCATGCAGCGGTCAAGGGCGTGGGCCGCCACAACGCGCATTTCTTCCATCAGGTTTTCGGACTCCTTCACATAGACGAAGCCGCGGGTGATGATATCCGGGCCGGAGATGATGCTGCCGTCCTCGGAGGACAGGTTTACCACCACCACCAGCATACCGTCCTGGGCCAGGTGCTTGCGGTCCCGCAGGACCACGCTGCCCACATCGCCAACGCCGGTGCCGTCCACCAGAATGCGCCCGGCGGGCACCGTGCCGGTCAGCTTGCAGGTGGTCTTAGTCAGCTCAATGACCCGGCCGATGTCGGAAATAAAGATATTTTTGGGGTCCATGCCCATGGACTGGGCCAGACGGGAATGGGCCTGCAGATGGCGCTGCTCGCCGTGGACCGGGATAAAGAACCGGGGCATCAGCAGCGCGTGGATGATTTTCAGCTCCTCCTGGCTGGCGTGGCCGGAGGCGTGGAGGTCTGCCTGCTTGTCGTAGACCACGTCCGCGCCTTTGCGGTACAGCTCGTTGATGATGCGGCTGACGGCCTTCTCGTTGCCGGGAATGGCGGAGGCGGAGATGATGATCCGGTCGCCGGGCTGAATCTCCACCTGCTTGTGGCCGGTGAAGGCCATGCGATACAGGGCGGACATGTTCTCGCCCTGGGAGCCGGTGGAGACGATGACCACCTTGTCCTTGGGCAGAGTCTTGATCTGACTGATATCCACCAGGGTCCGGGCCGGGACCTTCAAATATCCCAGCTCCATGGAGACCCGCATGACGTTTTCCATACTGCGGCCCGTGACCGCCACCTTGCGGCCGTATTTGTGGGCCGCGTTGATGATGCTCTGGAGCCGGTAGGCATTGGAGGCAAAGGTGGTGACGATGATCCGCTGGTCGCATTCCTTGAACTGCCGGTCAAAGGCGTCGGCCACCATTTTTTCCGAGGAGGAATAGCCGGGGCGTTCCACGTTGGTGGAGTCGCACAGCAGGGCCAGAACGCCCTCCTTGCCCAGCTCGCCGAAACGGGCCAGATCGGTGATTCCGCCTTCGGCGGTGGGGTCAATTTTGAAGTCGCCGGTCATGACCACGGTGCCTACAGGGGTCTTGATGGCAAAGGCCACGGCGTCGGCAATGGAATGGTTGACATGGATGAATTCCACCTGGAAGTTGCCGGCCTTGACGACCTCTCCCGCCTCATGGGTGAACATTTTTACCTTGGTATCCAGGCCGAATTCCTCCAGCTTGTGCTGGACCAGGCCGATGGTCAGCCGGGTGCCGTGGATGGGGGTGCGGAAGTTCTGCATGGCATAGGGAATGCCGCCGATGTGATCCTCATGGCCGTGGGTTAAAAAAAGACCGCGCAGTTTTTCCTTGTTTTTTACAAGATAGGTGGTGTCGGCAATGACCGAGTCTATGCCGTACATATCATCCTCCGGAAAGCCCATACCGCAGTCCACAACGATCATGTCCCGCCCGTACTCCAGAACGGTCATGTTCTTGCCGATTTCATTGAGACCGCCCAGAGAGATGATTTTCAGTTTTTCGCTCAAATTGGTTTCACTCCGTTAATTTCAGATTATATGACTATGGTTCAGCGCGGACCTGTAGAAAAAGGCATAGCGAAGCCATGCATCGGCCTTTGTCAAACGCAACCCCGTCTCGCCGCGTTTTTTCAAAAGCCCATGCCGCCCGCCATGTAAGTTGGCCCATGTGCGCCTGACGCATCATACGCAATGGAATGTCCCATATCAGGGGACGATATAATTAGTATAGCACAAAAAGATGGGAATGTATACAAGAATTTTGCGGAGCGGCGAGGGTGCGGAAATTTTTGAAACTTTTCATTGACAGCGTAACGATTGATTTGATATAATACCTTGTGCGTATTCATGAATACGCCTGAGATTCGTTCGCTGCGGCTGCGAAGGCAGCTGTTGAGCATATTTTTACAGGAGGTGTACACAATGCTGCGTACCTATCAGCCCAAGAAGCGCCACAGATCCAAGGTGCATGGTTTCAGACAGAGAATGGCCACGGCCAATGGCCGCAAGGTTCTGGCTCGCCGCCGTGCAAAGGGCAGAGCCAAGCTGTCCGCCTGATTTTTTGGGGCCGCGTATACCGCCAATATGTTTGATAGATACGGGGTGGATGGAAAGCTGATTTTTCTGTTCGCCCCGTCCGTTTATCGGGAGTTTCTGCCTGGGAGGGGCTGGAATGCAGTTTTCGAAATCCCTGAAATTGAACCACCTCTTCCGCCGCCTGTATCAGAAGGGGAGATCCTGCGCCAACCGGTATCTGGTCCTCTATTGCCGCAGAAACGGCACAGATGAGAACCGGATTGGCCTGACGGTCAGCGGGAAGCTGGGTCATGCCGTGGTCCGGAACCGCATCCGCCGCCGTCTGCGGGAAATTTACCGCCTCCATGAGGCGGAGTTCCGCCCCGGATGGGACGTGGTCGTGGTGGCCCGGAGCCGGGCTGTGGACGCGCCCTATAGAAAGCTGGAGCAGGCGTATCTGTCCTTGGCAGAGCAACTGGGACTCCTGCGGAAAAAGGAGGCATCCGATGAAGAAACTGTTCCTGATTCTCATTAGATTCTATCAGACCAGCATTTCGCCCTGGTTTCCGGCCCGGTGCCGGTTTACCCCCACCTGTTCTCAGTACGCGCTGGAGGCCATTGAAAAATATGGCGCGGCGAAGGGCGGATGGCTGGCGTTTAAGCGGCTGCTGCGCTGCAACCCATTTAACAAAGGCGACTGCTACGATCCTGTGCCCTAGACCTGTCTAGGAATTCCCCATACTGGAGGAAAACAAATGAACATCAGCGATATCATCCGTATTCCCTTTGGCTATCTGCTGGACTGGCTGTACCGATTTGCCGGAAATTATGGTCTGGCGCTGGTCCTCTTCTCCCTTATTGTCAAGCTGGTGCTGCTTCCCATGAACGCAAAAAGCAAGAAGAGCATGCTGAAAATGTCCCGGGTAGCCCCGCTAGCCAAGGCGTTGGAGGAGAAATACGCCGACGACAAGAACAAATATCAGCAGGAGCTGATGGCCCTCTACAAGGAGGAGGGCGTGTCCACTACCGGCGGCTGCCTGTGGTCCTTTATCCCGCTGCTGATTCTGTGGCCCCTGTATTATGTCATTCGGGAGCCGATTACCTATATCATGCACATCGATTCCGATGTGGCGCAGCAGATTGTGACTTTTATCCAGGAGAAGGGCGTGGAACTTGGCTCCAACACCTACTTTCATCAGCTGGCCGCCGCACCCTACATCGGCCAGTTTCTGGAGGAGCTGGTGGCCCGGTTCCCGGAGGTTTCAGAAAAGCTGCGGGCGCTGAACTTCTCCTTTCTGGGTATTAATCTGGAATCTATTCCCACCTGGAAATTCTGGACGCTGACCGACTGGAACGGCTGGGGCCAGTTCCTGCTGCCGCTGCTCTCCGGCGGGTCCAACCTGCTGAGCATGTGGGTCAGCCAGAAGATGAACGGCTCTGTGGCCACCAACGACAAGGGCGAGAAGGATAAGGCTGCCGCCAAGGCCAACCAGTCCATGAATATGATGCTGTATTTGATGCCGCTGGTTTCCGTGTGGATCGGCTATACCATGCCTGCCGCCGTGACGGTCTACTGGATTGCCCAGGCTGTCTTCACCATGGTGTTTGATTCCATTTTGACGGTCCGCTACCGGAAGATCTATGCCGCGGAGGATGAGATCCGCCGGGAGAAGGCCGCAAAGCTGGCCGCCGAGGAGGCGGAGCGGGAGCGCATTCGCGCCGAGCGCCGCGCAGCCAACCCCGAAGGAATCACGGAAAATACCAGTAAGAAAAAACAGGAGCGCAAGGAGCGCGAGGAACGGGAGGCCGCCGCCAAAAAGTACGCCGCCGAAAAGGCCGGCGTGGACGTGGAAGCAGTGGACGCGGAAAAATGTCCCTCCGGCATCTCGGAGCGACCCTACTGCAAGGGCCGCGCTTACGACCCCAACCGCTATCGGAATGGGTAATTGACCTTTTGGATAGGAGGATGGAAATGGAAAAATTTATTACTGCTACCGGAAAGACCATTGATCTGGCCATTGAAGCGGCGCTGAAGGAGCTGCATATGGACCGGGACAGCGTGTCTGTTGAGGTATTGGAGAATCCCAAGTCCGGTTTCCTGGGCTTCGGTGCGGTCCCCGCCAAGGTCAAGGTGACCTATGAGACGCCCGATGAGGAAGGAAAGCCGGCGCCGGCGCTGTCTTCGGCCTCCCGCAGCAAGCCGAAGAAGTTCGAGCCGAAAACCGAGCCGCTGAATCCGCTGAATCCGCTGCCGCCCAAGACGCCGAAGGCGGCCAAAGAGCCGGAAACCATCAGACCGGTCAAAGCGCCGGAGGCGTCCGATCCGGAGCGCGGCTATGAGCAGCCGAGACGCTCCCGCCCGGAGAAGCGGCCCGCAGTCAGAGCCGAGGAGCGGGTCTCCGCGCCCGTTCCCAAGGCCGAGCCGCGGGAATACGCCCCTGCGGAGCCGGGTTCCCAGGAGGCGCGCATCGAGACATTTATTAAGGGACTGCTGGAGCATATGGACTCCGACGCGGTGCCGCATGCCTGGAAGACCGGGGACGATACATATCAGGTGGACCTGGTGGGAGAGAACCTGGGCATGCTGATCGGACGCCGGGGCGAGACGCTGGATGCCATTCAGCATCTGACCAACTATGCCGTCAACCGCGACAACAGCAAGCGGGTCCGCGTCAATGTGGATGCGGAGAACTACCGCCTGAAGCGGGAAGAGAGCCTCCGGCATCTGGCCCGGAAGGTGGCCGGGAAGGTAGTCAAGTACCGCCGGAATATCACCCTGGAGCCGATGAACGCCTATGAGCGCCATGTGATCCACGCCGCGCTTCAGGACTTCCCGGATGTGACCACCTTCTCCACCGGCACTGAGCCGAACCGCCGCGTGGTGGTGGCCTACGGCCGGTATTCCCAGCAGCGGGAAAAAAGCTAACACAGAAGAAGACGCTGTCTCATGAACGGCAAAAGCCGTCGGGGACAGCGTCTTTTTGCTGCCCGCGGACCGTTTTGCGGGACACGGTTTGCCCGTTACGGGAGGAGAATTTGCGGATGCGGAAAATTCTAAAATTTCCAAAAGCGAATTTCCATTTATATGGGTTTCTGCACGATGGCCAGGCCTCCCTCCGGGATGCTTTTGTGCAAATTGCGCATAAAAAATCGGGGGTAGTATGAGATGGAAATTCATAATTTATGACGGAAATCCTGCGAAAAGGGTGGATTGCTGCAAGAATTTTCAAAGACCTTGCAAATTATATGGTTAAAACGCAATTCTTCCGTCATTCATACAAAAATTCAATTTGATTGAAGATGGAAATTTACTTTCGGTTTCATGTGTGCTAAACTAAATGAGAAGAAACCACAAGGAGGGTATTCTCAATGGTAGAAGTAATCAAAAAGGGTGCGTATTTGGTGGACGGCCAGATTGTCTGGGCCGACCAGGCACAGGACTGCGAAGCTCCTGACGCTGCCCGGGAAAAGACCATCGCCTACTCCATTCTCCGCGCCCACAACAAGAGCAACGACCCCAAAAAGCTGCGGCTGAAATTCGATGCCCTGATTTCTCACGATATTACCTTCGTGGGCATCATTCAGACCGCCAAGGCCTCCGGCCTGAAAAAGTTCCCCATTCCCTATGCCATGACCAACTGTCACAACAGCCTCTGCGCTGTCGGCGGCACCATCAACGAGGATGATCACGCTTTTGGCCTGTCCGCCGCCAAGAAATACGGCGGCATTTATGTTCCTGCCAACCAGGCGGTCATCCACCAGTATGCCCGGGAGCGTCTGGCCGGCTGCGGCAGAATGATCCTCGGCTCCGACTCTCACACCCGCTACGGCGC
>CAYTXW010000078.1:0-6458 GCA_964441575.1 uncultured Oscillospiraceae bacterium | reverse complement strand
TCTATAGTATCACGCCGCCCCTCATTTGTCAAGAACTTTTTTCAAATTCTTTTTTTATTTTTGTACGTTTGTCAATGCTCCCATCGTATTGCTTGTTCCAGCGCATCAGAGACGCCTTGGATATGTGATATCGGCGACAAACAAATGAAATGTCCTGTGTTTGTCGGTATAGCTTCACCGAATTTACTTTTGTTGTTATTTCATGTGGCAAATAGCGTTTGCTGTGTGTTATAATCTCCATAGCGATTGAGTCCTTTCATTAGTCTCGAGGTGTGGTTACTTTTATTCTAATGAACTCAATCGCTTTTTTCTACCCTCAGTCTCACATCAATTGTAAAGCTACACCAGTGCTCTCCACAGTTTGAAAAGCCGAGGCGGCAAAACGGGATATTCCAATTCCCAACTGCCAGGCGGATTGCCTTCGAGAAGCCAAGACGAAATCCATATCAGAATAGCGGGAGGGCAGCCGCAGGGGCTGCCCTTTCATGATATCATTGCGTTCTTACGGCCACCATTCACCGTTGCCGCCGTCGTAATCGGCGTCATCGTCCGGGTCGGAGACAGACGGGTCCGGATCGGAGACGGACGGGTCCGGATCTGCCGGGGTCTCGGCGGGGCCGACGGTATAGATGGCGGGGCGGCTGCTGTAGTGGCTGGTGATGGTGTGCTGCTCCAGCAGGCTGCCGCTCTTGTCATAGACCTTCTGATACGCCTCCACATTGGCGCCGGTGTAGGCAGTCTGGGTCTGCTCCCGGAAGCCGACGGGCTTGGTCTCGTCCAGAACCTCCTCCTCCGGCTCGCTGAAGGTGGTCAGAACCGTGGAGGTCATCTCCACATAGTAATCCAGCTCCTCCGCGCCCCAGAAGGTGATATTCACGTTGCCGCCGTCAATATTGGCCTGAATTTTAATGGGGAAATCCAGGGTGTTTTTGAACTGATAGTCAATGCTGCCCCAATAGACCGTGGCATCCATGCCCTCGGGGACATAGGTCACGCGGTACATATGCGGCTCCCTGTGAACCTGCTCCAGGTTTAGATACAGGGTGGACAGGTAGATGGTGGAGGCCACCTGGCACACGCCGCCGCCCAGCTCATCGCTGTTGGCGCCGCCGTCGGCGAAGACTGTGGCTTCCTGATAGCCTTTGTCTTCTGTCCGCTCTCCCACAATGCCGTTGAAGGAGAATACCTCGCCCGGGTTCAGAATCGTGCCGTTGATGGCCTCGCAGGCCAGCTCCAGATTTTTGGTGCGCCCCGTCTGCGCGGCGTTATACGGGCTGGAACGGCTTTGCAGCTTGGTACCGAACATCTGGTTGGTCAGCTGTTCCTTCGTCACCTCCGGCTCCACATACTCCATCCGGAGAATGATCTGGCTGCCAGCGGCGACATTTTCCAGCTGCTGCTGCGCCGTCTCCAGGTCGAAGCCGTAGCCCGTCACGCTCTCCACAATGGTATGGCTGTCCTCATCGTAATAGGCGTCTTTGGCCTCGGTGCAGAGGCTGTTATAATAGGCGTTCAGATTCAGAGCGTCAACCGGCGTCTCGATATAATCCCAGGAAAACGGCTCCATGTTGCCGGTGGCATAGGCATTGCAGACCGCCTCATACAGCCCGTCGGCGTCCAGACTCACCGCAGGGGTCCCCACCTGAACGGTCAGCGTTCCGGCTGCCTCGTTGTAATCCACGGAGGAGGACTTGGCGTCCAACGCCACCTCCCGGGCGGTCTGATCGATCAGATTGCGTATGTAGTCCGTGTCCAGATTCATGCTGGTCTCCACATCGATGTCATAGCGGCCGGACTTGCTTCGAATATAGTCCAGCACAGCGGTGAAGCAGTTCCCCTCCCGGCCATAGGCCATGGCGGCGGCTACGGCTTCATCCGAATCCAGGGCCACCTTGGTCTGGGTCGGGTCAAAGGACAAGGTCCTATCCGGCAGCATGACCCGGAGGGTCTCGGCGGCATAGGTGGCGGTGACGGCCTCGTCCACAGCGGACCTGGCCTCCCGCTGCCGCATGCCGCCCACGTTGACGCCGGCCACATAGACATTGGGATAGATGGTCTGCCCATTTTGGAGCGTCCCGCCGTAGAGATACACGCCCAGAACCAGCACCGCGATCAGCAGAACTGTCAGAACGATGCCCAGCTTCCTGCCGGTTTTTTTCTTTTTCCGGCCGGCTTTTTCCTTCGTCTGTTTGCCTGCCGACCGGCTGGCCGCCTTGGCCGCAGCGCTCCTGGGCTGCTCAAATTTTCCTTTTTTGTTTTTGATGGTACTCACTCCTATCGTTTCCGTACCGGATACGGTTGTCATCCAATCCCTTTCATCTTACCGAATATGGCCGGATTTTGCAACAACAATTGGGCAACGAAAAATTACAAACCGATTTCAAGCGTTCCTCCCGAAACGGCAGATAAGAAGCAAGAGCGAAGCGTGAACCCGTGCGGCGCCGCCCGCAGCGGCAAATCATCCTCCGCAGCGCGGATACCTCACATTTTCACGCTTCACTCTTACCGATTCGCCGCCCTCCAGGGGCGCGAGCGATTTTCATTTTCTTCTTTTATTATTTCCCTGCGGTGGGATCGTAGTTCCGGCCAAATTGCAGATTGGTAAATTTAACTGTGGTGCTTTCAGGATGGCTGCCATGGGCGGGGGCAGGTTGGGCCGGGTCCTCCAAATCCATCAGGCGGGAGAGATTCTGCTCAATCTCGCTGGCAATCTCCTCGGGGGATTCGCTCTTGTGTGTCTCCGGGGCCGTCGTCCGGAAGTCGAACTCGATGGCAGGTGCGGGCTCCGGCTTGACCGGCGCGGACTGGAAGCTGAGTTCCGGCTCCGGGGCGGGCTGGCGCTTGGGCTGCTGGGGAGCGGACGCCGGTTCCGGCTTGGGGGCGGGTTCAGGCTCCGGCTTAGGCGCGGACTTGGGCATCACCAGAGGCTTTTCCGCCACCTCATAGTCAAACGCCTTCTGCCGCTGCGGCGCGGTGTTGTACTGATGCTCCTGCCTCAGATCCCGCTTCTTCAGGGATTCCAGCAGATCCAGATGGCCCTTGATGTCCTTTTCCAGAACGTCGATGAAATTCAGCGCCGTCTGCTTGGCGCAGTTCACGCGTTCCTCCTCCTCGCCGAGTGCCTGTTCCAGATCCACGCTCTTGTCCTGAACGGTATGCTCCGCCTCGGACATCATCCGGGCGCATTTCTTCTCCGCCTCGGCCACCATGGATTCGGCCGTGCGCTGGGCGTTAAGGATGGCCTTGCGCATGCTGGCTTCCTGGCTGCGGTATTCCTCCAGCTTCTCCACCAGGACCCTCATCTTGCTTTTAAGAACGGCGTTTTCCTTGTACAGGGTGATATAATCCTCGGTCAAAGGCTCCAGAAACTCATCCACCGTCTCCATATCATAGCCGCCGAACACGGCCTTTACAAAGGTTTTTTCCTGAATTTCCTGCGGTGTGAACATGACTTTGGCTCCTTCCGGTCAGATTACAGATACAGGCCGTTGTTTTCCAGCTCATCGATCAGGTCGCCCACGATGTCCACATTGTAGGGCGTGATGATATAGGTGGAAATGGCGATCTTCTTGATCTTGCCGTCCAGGGCATAGGCGCAGCCGGACAGAAAATCCACCAGGCGGCGGGAAATATCCTTGTTGGTGGCCTCCAGGTTCAGAACCACAGCGTGTTTGCTGCGCAGATGCTCCGCAATCTCGGAGACATTGTCAAAGCGGTCCGGCTTCACCAGCACCACCTGCATCTGCGTGGTGGTGTGGATATTGACCACCTTATTGTCGGTGGTCCGGCGGCCGGAGCCGGTGCTGCCGGTGCTGCCGGCGCTGCCGGTGCTGCGGCCCTGGCCGGACGCGCCGTTCAGATCCTCCAGCACGTCGTCATAGGGGGAAGCAGAGGCGCGGGGCGCCTGCCGGGGTGCGGTGCTGGCGCGGGATGCCCGGGGACGCTCCTCCAGGTCAAAGTCATCGTCAAAGTCATCCTCATCTTCGGCATAAGGACGTGCCAGCTTCTTCAATTCATCCATAAATCCCATTTGTATGTCCTCCAAAATGCAGCATCGCTGCGTATATTTCTATGTTTATTTCTGTGTCTTTACGCCTGCCCATAATCCCGTGGTCCGAAGATAGCGGTCCCCACGCGGATCATGGTGCTGCCTGCGGCAATGGCATCGGCAAAATCGCCGCTCATTCCCATAGACAGACAGAACGTACTAACATTATCGTATTTTTTTGCCCTTATGTCAACAAGAAGCTGATGCATTTGTGCAAAATAATTGGAATTTCCGCCAGGTTCCGTCGAAATTGGTGGAATTGCCATAAGGCCAGCCAGATGACAGTGGGGAAATTGGGCCATCCGGGAGGCTGTTTCCATGGCCTCGGCGGGGGTGAAGCCGGATTTGCTCTCCTCCCGGCCGATGTTGACCTCCAGCAGGATCTTCTGCACCAGGCCCAGCCGGGCGGCGGTCTTTTCAATGCATTCCAGAAGCGGCAGCCGGTCCACGGACTGAATCAGGTCCACCCGGCCCACCACCTGTTTGACCTTGTTGGTTTGCAAATGGCCGATAAAATGGACGGGGCAGCCTTCATAGGCCCCCAGGGGCTGCTTCTGCAAAAGTTCCTGCACCCGGTTCTCGCCGCAGCAGTCCACCCCGGCCGCCACAGCGGCTTTGACCGCTTCGGCGCCGTTCATCTTCGTGGCGGCGCACAGCTGGATTTCTCCGGGGTCCCGCCCTGCGGCCCGGGCCGCCCGGGCCATTTCCGCACGGATACGGGCGATATTTTGCGCAATCTGCTCCATTTTAACGCACGACCTTTCCGTCATAGAGGTTTTTGGCCTCCACAATGATTTCATCCCCAGGCCACAGATGGGCCGTGGAGGTCTTGTCCAGCTCCACCACATAGCTCTCGCCGTTGTCATAGAGGATATTCACGGATTTCCAAACGGCGTTGTTGCCCTCCAGCACATAGACGCCTGCCTGGGCGTTTTCATTGACGCGGATGGCCTCCTTGGGGACTCGCAGACCCGTGTAGGAGGTAAAAACCACATCCGCCGACTGCTGCCGCAGCAGCGTGACGTCCTGCATATAATAGCTGCACGACAGCACCAGCACCCGGCTTCCGTTTTCATCCTTGCCTATGCGGGAGATGGTCATGGACAGGCTGTTATAGAACTGGGAGGTAAAGGTGATGGGTACCTTATCGCCCACGGCCATGCCCTCCAGTTCGCCGGAAGGGACCACCGTGACATAATACCAGGTGTCACCGTTCATGATTTTTCCCACCGCCGATTTATCCACGTCCAGCGGCGACAGGGCGTTAAAGCTATCCACCGTCAGCTTTCCCAGAACGTCCACGGTCAGGACGGTCTCATAGCCGTCCACCGTGCCGGAGAAGTAGCCGCTTCTGTTGGCTGTCACAACCGTGGTATCGATGGAGGAGACGGTATTCAGCTGAGACAGCTGCTCCTGCAGCTCCTCGATGCGCTCGGAGAGCGTATCCTCGTCGTCCATAGCGGACATCCGGCGCAAAGTCAGACCCTTCAGCGCCGCGCTGCTATCCCGGGCGGAGTTTAAATCCCGGCGGGCCACATTGCGGCTCATATTGATAAGCTGGGTCTGAATTTCCGCGTCCAGCAACGCCTGTCCGGCGGCGTCGTTGGAATACGAGGCAGCATATTGCAGCTGCTCCAGCTGGTTTTCCAACGATTCGATCTGCATTTGCCGCTCCTGGGCGTCGGCGTTCAGGTATCCCGTGGCAAGAATCTGCCCCCGGGATACCCGCTCTCCCTCCGCCACCACCAGGTTGGTGATGTCATAGCGGGAGGAAACCACCGACTCATCCCGAACCACAAAACCGGTGGTATAGCTGCCGGTACCGGCCTCATATTCGATGGCCGTTGTGGTAACCAGCGGCGCGTAAATGGTACGGAAGATGTAATAACCGAAATAGCATACCACCGCCGCCAAAAAGATCCATAGGATCAGCTTTGTATAAAATTTCCCCTGTTTCATAAGGACCTCCCTGAAGCGGCAATGGTGAAATACTACGGCGCCGTCTTGATAGCCTCCATCGGCTGAATGGTGGAAATGGCGTGCTTATAAATGAAATTCTGCCTTCCCTCCGACAGCAGCAGCACGGCAAACTGGTCGAAGCTGATGATGGTTCCCCGGAGCTGGAAGCCGTTGACCAGGAATACGGTCAGCGGAATCTTGTCCCGGCGGGCTTGGTTGAGATAACGGTCCTGCAGGTTTTCTGGTTTTGTCATGGGAAACACTCCTTCTTTCTTTTGGTGTACCCACTATGTTAGCCCGAAACGCCTGTCGAATGCTGGTGAAATGGATAATGGAGAATTGATAATTGACAATGAATGTGTCCCCTTCGGGGACGGATTAAAATTTTTGCTCGCACCCTCGTGCCCCCTCTTAGGGGGCTCCGCGAAGCGGTGGGGGTTGTTGGATGACA
>CAYTXW010000077.1:0-6750 GCA_964441575.1 uncultured Oscillospiraceae bacterium | reverse complement strand
CCCTTGAACCTATTCCTTGCCCTCCAGGGACAGCGCCGCACCTTGGCGCATAAACTGGAACAGCGGCGAATGCCGCAGATCATATGAGGTGAAGCCATATGCTGACCACAGCAAAATTCGGCGGGTCGTCCCTGGCGGACAGCGCCCGCTTTTTAAATGCCGCAGACCTGGTCCGGCAGGACCCGGCCCGGCGGGTGATTGTGGTCTCCGCTGCCGGGAAGCGGCAGAGCGGGGACTGCAAAATCACCGATTTACTGTACTTATGCTACGCCCATCTGGCCCATGGTGTCAGCTGTTGGGACCTGTTCCGCCGGGTGCGGGAGCGGTATTGGGAGATTCGGGACGGATGCGGATTGTCCACAGATCTGGACCCCGTGCTGGACTCCATTTATGCCTCCCTGGGCAGCGGCGAGGATTACGCGGCCTCCCGGGGCGAGTATCTGTCTGCCCTGCTGATGGCGGACCTTTTAGGCTATCAGTTTGTGGACGCGGCGGATTGGCTGCGGTTCACTTACGATGGCCGGGTGGACTTCACCGCCTCAAGAACCGCCCTGCGGCGGCTGGCGGAGGGGCGGCCCATTGTGACGCCGGGCTTCTACGGAAGTATGCCGGATGGCTCCATTCACACCTTTTCCCGGGGCGGCAGCGACGTCACCGGGGCTTTGGCCGCCGCCATGCTGGATGCGGACCGGTATGAAAACTGGACCGATGTGCCGGGCGTTTTGGAAGCGGACCCGGAGCTGATTCCCGAAGCAGCGCCTCTGGAGCGGCTCAGCTACCGGCAGCTTCAGCAGCTGACGGAGGCGGGCATGCAGGTTCTCCATGAGGATGCTGTGGCCCCGGTGCGCCAGGCGGGGATTCCCCTGAACATTCTCAGCGCACGGGAGCCGGAAAAGCCCGGTACCATGATCTGTGAGGACTGTTCCACCTGCGGCCTGGCCCTGGCCGGCCGGCGGGGACTGACTTTGCCCGGTCAGCCGGGTACTCTGGCTCTGGTGGCGGCAGCGTTCCCTGCGGGATGGGATATGACGCCGGCCCTGGAAGATCTGGACCATGTGTCTCTGGTCCGGGAGCCGGATTCCCTGCGGATTCTGGTTTCTGACCGGGATTATCCCGCAGCGGTACTGAGATTGTACGAATTGGGAAAGAATGGACGAAAATGAGAGCAAATGAGAGCAAATGAGAGTCCATGAAAGCGTTTCGTGTGATATAATATATAATAGATGCGATAGCCAGAAAAAGGACGGCCGATGACCGTCCTTTTGGCATGTAAAGGGGGGAATACAAATGGAACAGGATGAAAAAATATTGAGAAAGCTGATGAAAAAGAAGATGGAGCCGGGGCAGCTGCGGGAGGAGCTGGAAGCCATGCGCATTCCGGCGACCTATGGAAACGGAATGTGGCTACACCTGGTCAAGAAAGCGGCCGGGGGCGATCTCTCCGCCGCCAAGTATATTCGCGAGGCCATGGGCGAGGACAAGCCGCAGGCGCTGGATGAGGACGCGCTGCGCGCACTGCCTACGGCGGTGCTGCGGGAAATGGCGAAAGGAGCGGGAAACGGACTGCCGCGGTAACGGGAATGGGTGCGGGAAGCAATTCAAATCCTTCCGCACCGGCAGTCACATCCATTCTCCGGAATCAATTCACATCCGGGAGGTATTATGGACCGATCAATTATCTTATCTGAGCTGGCCCGCCGGGAGCTGGCGCGGCGGGAGTATGGGGCATATTTGGCGCTGGCCCAGGGAAAGGGCTGGAAGCGGACAAGGCTTTCAGAGTTCTTGGCCAGGACAGCCCAGACGTTTTTGGAGGCGGAGACGGGCCATGCCTATGACGTCTTGCTCATCGAAACGCCGCCCCAGCACGGAAAGTCCACCGCGATTACCGAGACGCTGCCCAGCTGGTACCTGGGACGGTGGCCGGACCGGCGGGTCATTGTAGCCGGGTATTCCGATGATTTTGCCGAGCGCTTCTGCCGCCGGAACCGGGAGAAGCTTCAGACCTTTGGACAGGACCTGTTCGGCGTTGCCATGGGCAAGGTCAACCGGGCCACGGAATTTGAATTGGCGGGCTGCCGCGGGAGGATGATCTCTCGCGGTATTTTGTCAGGCGTCACCGGAAATCCGGCAGAGCTGCTGATTGTGGACGACCCCATCAAGACGCGGCAGGAGGCGGATTCCCAGGTGATCCGCGACCGGGTCTGGGAGGAATGGCAGAACAGCCTGAAATCCCGGTTTGCCGCTGGGGCCAAGGTCATTGTCATCATGACACCCTGGCATGAGGACGATCTGGCGGCGCGGATTCTTCAAAATGAGGTCCATGTACAGCTGGTACGGCTGCCGGTGGAGGCGGAGGCCGGGGATTTGCTGGGGCGGCCGCCCGGTGCGCCCCTCTGTCCCGAGCTGGGGAAGGACGAGGCGTGGCTGCGGGATTTCAAGCGGTCCTATCTGGACGATCCCAAGGGCGGCGCCCGGGCCTGGGCCGCCCTGTATCAGTGCAGTCCCCGGGCAGAACACGGGAATCTGGTTCAGCGTCCGTGGTGGCGGCGGTATGATCCCCGGGACCTGCCGCCGCTGGGGACCGTGGTGATCTCAGTGGACGCGGCCTTCAAGGGAGGCGGGGACAATGACTTTGTGGCCATCACGGTTTGGGGCAAGCGGGGGCGGGACTACTATCTGCTGGACTGTCTGAACCGGCACCTGGATTTTCCCGGTACGCTGCAGGCAATCCGGGCTATGGGGCGGCTGTATCCGGCGGCGCGGGCCGTGCTGATCGAAGACAAGGCCAACGGCCCGGCGGTGATCCAGACGCTCCAACGGGAGCTGTTCTGCATTCCCGTGAATCCCAAAGGCGGCAAGGTGGCCCGGGTCCACGCCGTGTCCCCGGCCATTGAGTCAGGCCATGTGTTTGTGCCGTCCCAGGGGGCCTGGGTGGAGGAATTTCTGGACCAGTGGACAGCCTTTCCGGCAGGCCGCCACGACGATATGGTGGACAGCAGCTCCCAGGCCCTGAGCTGGCTGCTGAGCGCCAACGGAGAGGTGGTCACACAGGAGGAGGAGGAACGGCAGATCGATCCGTGGGAGGTGTATGGAATGGATAATTGATAATGGAGAATTGACAATGAAGGTGTCCGCTGACGCGGACGGATTAAAATTTTGTGCAGGCCCTCGTGCCCCCTTATAGGGGGCTGCTGAGTGAAGCGAAGCTTGAGGCAGCCGTTGGCAGCTTGCTGCCTTACGGATGCCCATGTACAGCAGGGGATTGTATCGTTTTCAGAGCGGTACGTTTTGCCGGTAAAATCTGTCGTCCAACAACCCCCACCGCTTCGCGGAGCCCCCTAAGAGGGGGCACGAGGGCTTGCCTCGTTGTAGGGCAGGGGGACACAAGGGTGCATTCTAACATGAGGAGGAGTTTTATGAACAATACCATGACGCGGGCGTGGGAACTGTATGAGCTGGGACGCGCCTATAACAACCAGTTGGAGCCGAACCAGTACAGTCTGGTCAACACCAACATCGCGTTTTTTACGGGAAACCAGTGGATTCACATGCCGGATACGCCCGCCATGCGGCGGCTGCCGAAGCCGGTTTTCAACATCATCAAGCGAGTGGCCTCCCTGTTTGTGGCGTCCCTGACGTCCAGCGGAGCGGCCATTCAATTTACCGCTCTGAACGATTATGACCAGGATGGAGAGGCTGCGGAATATGCCACGGCGGAAGTCGAAAATCTGCTGGAGAAATTTAAGATGGAATACCGCATCCGGGAGGCCCTGTTTGATGGAGCCCAGACCGGCGATTACTGCGCCCACTTTTACTGGGACCCGGAAGCCCGGCCCTATGGCGGGGCCTTCGGTGACTACCGGGGAGAGGTGCAGATGGAGCTGGTAGACGGTATTAACGTCATGTTCGGCAACCCCGCCGACAGCTGCGTGGAGCGGCAGCCCTATATTCTGCTGCTGGGCCGGGACACCGTGGAGAACCTGCGCCAGGAGGCCCGACGCTACCGGAAGGACGCTGTGGACGAGGACATTCAGCCGGACATGGAGGTGGACGGCATGGCCGGACAGGGCGGCCAAATCGAGCTGAGCGGCGACGGCGGCAAGGCTCTGTATGTGTATCTCTATACCAAGGAAGAAGACCCGAACACCGGCGAGAAGACGGTTCATGTGACCAAGGCCACCCGCAGCGCTGTGATCTACAAGGATGTGAACACGGGTCTGAGCCGTTACCCGATCGCCTGGGGCAACTGGGAAAAGCAGAAAAATCAGTACCATGGCCGGGCGCTGGTGACGGGCATCATCCCCAATCAGATTTTTATCAACACCATGTTCGCCATGGTCATGCGCCATTTGCAGCTGCTGGGCTTCCCCAAGACGGTGTACAACGCGGATCTGATCGGCCAGTGGAACAACGAGGTGGGACAGGCCATCGGCGTCCGGGGCCTGCAGCCGGGTCAGGCTGTCAGCCAAGTGGCCTATAATTTGCAGCCTGCCGATATGTCCAACCAGATTCTCACGGTCATCGACCGGGCGGTGAGCTATACCAAGGACTGCCTGGGGGCCACGGACGCACAGATGGGCAACGTGAAGCCCGACAACACATCGGCCCTGATGGTGCTGCAATCCTCGGCAGAGGTGCCGCTGGAGAATACACGGGCGGGCCTTTACGAATGGCTGGAGGATGTGGGCGGCATCCTGCTGGACATGATGGGAACCTACTACGGCAAACGCCCCGTAGTACGCCAACGGGAGCTGCGGGAGCCGGTGCTGGGACCAAACGGCGCGCCGCAGCTGGATCAAACGGGCGTCATGGCCCTGGAGACCGTCACCCGCCGGGTGGTGGAGCTGTATGACTTCTCCCGCTTCAAGAATCTGTGGCTGAACATGCGAGTGGATGTGGGCGCGTCCAGCTATTTCTCGGAGATTGCCATGACCCAGACCCTGGACAATCTGCGGCAGAACGGCACTCTGGATGTGATTCAATATCTGGAGCGTCTGCCGGACAAGCTGCTGCCCCGCAAGGCTGAGCTGGTGGAGGAACTGAGAAAGGCCCAGAAAGAGCGGGAGGCGGCCCAGGCTCCGGCGGCGGGAAAGGCGCTGCCCTCCATGGGCGGGCCGCTCAGCGCAGACAAGGTTTTGGCTCAACAGCCCACCAGTATTCAAGCGGCCTATCAAAATCTGCCAAAGGTGGCCCAGAAGGCGGTGCTGCAGAAGGGAAGCCTGTGATTGAGGGAATAGGTAAGCGTAAAAAGAGTAGGGCGGGCTGCCTTCAGCCCGCCGCATGCAGGCACCCTCGTTCACACTTCGTAGAGGACGGCCTCCAGACGTCCCGTGTGAAGGCATTTCCGATGGTGCATCGGAAACGGGGCGTCGAGGACGCCGCCCCCTACGAAGTTGCTGCAAGGTTGCAATTGTATCGTATGATTGTACCGCTCTATTGTCGATACAACCCCCACCGCTTCGCGGAGCCCCCTAAAAGGGGGCACGAGGGTTCATGCAAGAATTCAAAATCAAACCACAGAAAGGAGCTTTTATCATGGAAGAACTGAAAAACGAACTGCCCTATGAGAATGAGGAAGCCATTTTGCCGGAGGAGGAAGCGCCGGAGGCCGCGCCTGTCGCAGAGGCGCAGGAACCGGAAGCCGAGGAACCGGCCCAGCAGCCTGCGGCCCGGGACTATGCCCGGGAGGTCCGGGCGCTGTACGCCGCCCGGCCGGAACTGCGGGGACAGGATCTTCCGCCGGAGGTGACCCGAGCCTGCGTCAGCGGTCAGAGCCTGGTAGAAGCCTATAACGACTTTGCCCGCCGTCAGTGTCAGGACGCCAACACCCTGTGGAAGGAGAACCGCATCCTGCGCCAGAACGCGGCCACCACTGCCCGCGCCCCCGTCCGTAGCGTCACCCGCGGCGGCAGCACCGAAGCCCAGCCAGAGGACGCCTTTTTGAGAGGCTTCAACGAGGTGTGGTAAGAAGCACATAATCGAGGGAAGCAGGCCAGCGGCCTGCTTTTCTCGATTCCGGGAAAAAGGATGATTCGATGATTTACATTGACCATGACACACTGGCAGCAGAATAGGATTGTTTTCCTCAAATGTTAATTTGCGCTGCTTGAATGCGGTGTGGATGGAGCAATCAGCATCATTGTACTCGGAACTGCATCATCTATCAGCGCCGGAACTCCGGCAAGGGCCTTAAGGCCCTTATGGCGGATCTGAAGGCAGTCTGCGCGGCTGCGGATGAACCCTCTGCCTTGGCCGCCCCGGACGTTTT
This sequence comes from uncultured Oscillospiraceae bacterium, assembly GCA_964441575.1. Taxonomy (GTDB): domain Bacteria; phylum Bacillota; class Clostridia; order Oscillospirales; family Oscillospiraceae; genus Avoscillospira. The sequence continues at coordinate 482 of CAYTXW010000077.1, read as the reverse complement.
CTCAGAGCGCTGAGGCAAGAAATATCCCAAGATTAGCCGCTCCCGGCGGGGAAACCTGGCCAATCTCAGCACCTGCTTCAAGTTTCCACAGGCGGTCCGGCGGCCCTTCCATGAACGGCAATTGGCATCGCCGCCCTTGACATCCGGACCCACCGGCGTTATGCTGTAGACAAGACGGCATCGGCCGGAGCCGCTGCCGCTCTGAAATGTAATATACTGTTCTGTATACCGTGCGGAGTTTACACAGAATTAGGGATACATCCGTAAATGGTTTTTGACTATTGACGTTCCACCGCAAGGTTCACTTGTAATTTACGAAAAATTTTTCTGCATTTACGAGAACACACATTCCGGAAGGAGAACGAAATCATGTTATGGCTTGTAATGGCGGCGCTGTCCGCCCTCTTCGCAGGTCTGACCTCAATTTTGGCAAAATGCGGAATCCGGAAAACGGATTCGGACGTTGCAACTGCGCTCCGAAC
>CAYTXW010000076.1:0-6794 GCA_964441575.1 uncultured Oscillospiraceae bacterium | reverse complement strand
CTTCTGTTTCTTCCGGCTTCTCCGCTTCGGGTTCGGCCTCAGCCTGGGAGGCGGGCTTGATATCAATTTTATACCCGGTCAGACGGGCGGCCAAACGGGCATTCTGGCCTTCCTTGCCGATGGCCAGCGACAGCTGATCATCCGGCACAATCACGCGGCAGGACTTGGCCATACCGGGCAGCACCGTCACCGCCACCACATCGGCGGGAGACAGGGCGGAGGCGACGAATTGGGCCGGGTCCTCGGACCAGACTACGATGTCCATTTTCTCGCCGTGCAGCTCATCCACCACAGCGGCCACACGTCCGCCGCGGGGACCGACGCACGCGCCCACCGCGTCGATGTTTTCCTCCGTGGCGGCCACGGCCAGCTTGGTGCGGGAGCCGGCCTCCCGAGCGATGGATTTGATCTCCACCAGGCCGCTTTCGATCTCGGGGACGTTCATCTCAAACAGCCGCTTGACCAGGCCGGGATGGGTCCGGGAGACAATGACCTGGGGTCCGCGGTTGGAGCGGCGGACCTCCACCACATAGACGCGGACCATATCGCCTTCCTTGAAGCTTTCCGTGCGGACCTGCTCGGAGCCGGACAGCAGCGCGTCGGTTTTGTCGCTGCCGGTGCCGATTCGGATCATCATGTCGCCGGTGGCCGGTTCGATCCGCAGCACCGTGCCGGTGAGAATCTCATGCTCCTTGGAGGAGAAATTGTCAAAAATCATGCCGCGTTCGGCCTCGCGGATTCCCTGGATGATGACCTGCTTGGCAGTCTGGGCGGCGATACGGCCAAACATTTTGGTCTCAACCTCCACATTCACCAGGTCGCCCAGCTGGGCATGGGGAGAAATCTTCTGCGCGGCCTCCAGAGAAACCTCGGTGGCAGAGGAAATGACATTGTCTACCACTTCCTTCTGCGCATACATGTGCAGATCATCATCCTTGACCTCGACAAACACGTTGTCCGTATAGCCGTCCTTGTTCTTTTTATAGGCGGCCACCAGGGCCTGGGTGATCTTCTCAACCATATAGTCCTGGGGAATGCCGCGCTCCTTTTCCAGCTGCGCCAGGGCAGCAAAAATCTCCGAGCTCATTTTTTTCAAATTCCTCCTTCTAAAAATCCACATAAAGCCGCACCAGGGCGACCTCTTGTTTTTCCAATGTGATTGCGGCGCCGGCCTGCTCGATGGTGACACGGCCGTTGTCATAGCCGGTCAGCTTCCCTTGCAGCTCCTTGACGCCGTTTTTGGGCCGGTACAGTTTGACCAGCACCTCCGCGCCCATAAACGCCTCAAAATCGCCGGGCCGCTTCAGAGGGCGTTCCAGTCCGGCAGAGCAGACCTCAAAGTGGTAGCTGTCCGGAACCGGGTCCTTTTCGTCCAAAATAGGGTCCACCGCCCGGGAAATGGCCTCGCAGTCGTTGATATCCACGCCGCCGTCCTTGTCAATATACAGCCGGAGATACCACTCGCCGCCCTCCCGAACGTATTCCACGTCCCACAGGGAACAGCCGTATTCCTGCACAACCGGCTCCGCAAACTGCCGGACCTGATCTGTGATTTTCATATTCGTCTGCCCTTTCCAACAAGAAAGACTGGGGAGAGTTCCCCAGTCTTTTGTATCATATACAATAAGATTAGCTATATTATAGCGCCGCTATGCGGAAAATGCAAGGGCATTTTGGAAAAATGTCCGAATTTTTCACCGAAATATTCCGCGTCAGCCCCCCTGTGCGGCCGGGGCAGCGCAAGGCGCTTCCCCGTGCATGCGGGGCAAGCTTCTCCGATAGAGATCGAAAAGTCTTTCGGGGGCCGGTATCCGCCCGTGCAGGCAGACAGGCCCATCGGGCCGACCCGGCAAACGGAACGGAGCATCGAAAAAACGGCCTCCCGAAAAATCGGGAGGCCGCCTTTTTTTCAGTTCAGCTCAGCCTGAAATTCGAGGAATTCCCGGCAAAAGTGATTCTGAGGGAGAACTTAGTACGGAGTCGCTACCAGTTCATATCCGACGATGTAGATGTCAGACACGTTGCCGTTGCTGTCATACAGCACATAACCGGTCAGGCTGTCGTACTTCTCGGTCAGTTCGGGATACAGAGCGTTGCTGACCTTGACATAGCCATAGGTGCTGACGTAGCCATAGTACCATGCATAATAGATATCCCAGTCATCATTGTCCATAATGTAGTACACATTGAAGTTCTCGGCGCAGATCTCCCAATCCGGATTTTTAGTGGTGCCAAGGTTGACCTGGTACTCGCCGTCCGCAATGTCCAGCTTGAAGACCAAGGGTTCCATTGCGACAGGCGTGTAAGCTTCCACAGCAATGTACAGCGGCAGGTTGTCGTCATAGGTCATTTCGGCGTCGATCAGAGCATACGCAGTCTTATACAGGACACCGGGGGCTACAGTGTTGCTTGCATTCACACCGACGGTACCGCTCTTGAACAGGATGTAGGCTTCCTCGCCGTCCACCAGAGACCAGTAGCCCTCGTAGTCAGCATAGCCGGGTACGGTGATGCTGTTACCAACATAATCTCTATACAGTACCATGAAGGTGGCAGCAGTCTTGGTCGCAATCGCGTCAATGTAGACATGCTCCGCAATGCCGTTACCATCCTCATCCAGGTACTGGATGTTTGTGTTGCCGCTGGCCGTTACATAGGAGACATATTTGGCATCCAGGTTCTGATAGCCGATGATTTCCGTATAGGTCTTCGCGCCGGTCGCGGGGTTGGTGGTACGGATCAGGAACTCCGTGTTCTTGTTGGCGTAGACGGTGCCGGCCTTCAGGCAGTTCTTAGAAGCGGAAACCACGGTGCCGACAGGCGCGAACTCAGCGCCGCTCACCAGGGCCAGCTTGCCGGAGCTGAGGGTCTGATACTTGACCAGAGCGCCGGTACCGTTGCTCTGTCCGACAGTTTCCATTTGATCCACAATGGTCTGGTCCAAAGTCACGCCGGTTGTAACTTCCAGAACGCCTGCTTCACCAGTGTAGGAAACAACATTACCGGTATAGGAAGTAGTGGTGACCCATACGCCGTTAGCATTCAATTTCTTTGTCTGAGACTCTTTGATGGAGCTCTCCACAACATAGCCGTAGCCGTAACCTTCATCGGTCCAGTCAGCGGTCAGCAGGATGTAGCCGTACTCGTCCAGATAGATGCCCAGATCGGAATACAGATCCGCATTGCCCAGACGGGTTTCGTTCTTGATGTTGAAGTAGTAGGTCTCGCCGCTGGCGGTGATGTAGTCATAGTCGGGATATCCATCATAGGTTCTGGTATACTCCAGGCTGCCCGTGACAGGCTCCAAAACAGTTACATCATGGAGACCATTGTTGGTATAGGTGTGGTTCAGCTTGCTGTCGTCGCAGAGGTGGAACAGAACCACATCACCCGTGGAAATGTCGGCGCCATCGCGGCTGTAGGTTTCGTTCTGCTTGGTGACCTGGTTGTACACGGTGAACGTGTCATACAGCTCAGAGACAGACTGCACAACGCCCCAGTAGGGGTTGATGACCACGATGGTCAGCTTCTCGTTGACTTCATCCACATAAGCTTCGGTGCGGACGCCGTTGCCGGTAATCGCATCGACAGCACCCAGGATGGTCGTGCTCACTGCGCCGGTCCAATTCTTGGTGCCGCTGCCGTTGTCTTTGTCCTGCAACACGCCGTCAACATAGGTCTCAACGGTGTATCCCACCTTGGCCAGGCTTCCGTAGTTGCTCTTCAGCGTGGAGGCAGTGGTGTAAACTTTCGTAACGGTATCAGCATAGAACTTGTTCAGGACCTTCTTGCCAGTGGAGCTGTAGTACGTCCAGACATAGCCGGGACGGCCCTGGCAATCGTTGCTCTCGGTGGTATTCAGGTTCTTGTAGATGGAGAACAGCTTGCTCTTGGAGACGATCACATTGCCGTACAGGTTGTACCAGCCGTACTTCTCCGCATGGGTCAAAGTGGTGTCATTCACGAGGTTCGTGACACGATTGGCGGTGGAGATGCTGATCACATTGTTGGACAGGGTGCCCACAACCAGGTTCGCGTTCAGCGCGTTCAGGAACATCTGAGCGGCTTCCTCACGGGTGATTGCCTTGGACACATCGTAGCCGCTGGCAAAGCCGTCCAGCAGGCCCATGCTCTTGGCGTCAGCCAGGACATTGACCTTCCAGTTGGAGCCGACATAGCCCTGCTCCTTGGCGTCAAAGCCGAGGACGCAAAGCAGCATCTTGGCGGTCTCGATGCCGGTCACATTGGCGTCGGGATCGAAGGTGGTGGAGCTGCGGCCGGCAACGATACCGGTCTGGGCGCAGTATGCAACGTAGCTGGCAGCCCAGGTGTTCTTGGTGTCGGCGAAGGTGCATGCGGAAGCATACAGATCATCGACATCATCACCGGCGTTGGAGAGAACGGCGACCATCTTCGCCATCTCATCACGCTCGATGTTCTGTGTGGGCTTGAACGAGCCATCGGTATAGCCGTTCAAGATTCCAATTGCGGAGAGGACATCAACAGCGTCAACATAGTTGACCTCATCGCCGTCGGTGTAGCTCGCCGCAGTCGTGGCGCTGGCCATGGCGGTGAAGCTGAAGAGGGTAGCAGCCACCAGGATCAACGCCAGAACTTTGCGAAAGTTCTTCATTGAGTTTTCCTCCTGTTTCTTATTTGATTTTGAGCTGTTGCCAGCTCATAAATCATTTGTAACTGCATCATACCTTTTCCCGCGGAAAATTTCAAGAGGCCTGCGGGTTTTGTAACATAACTGTAACATTGCCGCAGGCCCGCTCGGAGAGGCAAAGCCGATCTGCTTGTCAAATTTTGAACGCCGCGCTTGACATTTCGCCGGTTTGCGGTATAATAAATACAGGAAGGGCGCTGCCGGTAAACGGTTGGTCCCTCAGCTGGTTAAAGAAGTAACCGTTGGCTTGGGAGCGTGGCGGTTACTTCTTTTTTCGGACCTGAAAAAACAGGTTCACAATGCCAACGATTAATATGCCGACTTGGATTAAATCGGAATATGTTACCATGTGCATCACCCCCCTCCACGGAGGGGGCAAGAAGTCCCCTCCTTTTGCCGGAGGGACCAACCGCCTACCGTATTTGGCAGCGCCCGGCCCCATTGGGGCCGGGTTTATCCTATCATATCTGTTGTTTTTTGTCAATTTTTTATCGCCGGGCTTGACATTCCGGCGGTTTGCGGTATCATCAATACAGGAAGGGCGCTGCCGGTAAACGGTTGGTCCCTCACATGGTTCAAGAAGTAACCGTTTGCTTGGGAGCTTGGCGGTTACTTCTTTTTTTCTTTTTGATTGCGGTGTGATTTGTTTGGAACGGGCAGGGGCTATGCCAAACGCTCCGTTAAAAAGCGGCCTTCGTCTGTTTCTTACAGCACCTGTAAAATGTAGCCCTTGAGGTACAGGGCCTGCTCCGCGTTGAGGCTGGCGGGATGGTCGCGGGATTGGATGAGCGTTTCCAGCAGCCGAACCTGACGGCCGCAGTCCATGGCCGCCTCCTTGAGCATCTGCAAAAACAGCTCCGGCGTCATGTATTGGCTGCATGAGCAGCTGACCAGATATCCGCCCGGGGCCGTCAGCTTCATGGCGCGGAGATTCAGCTCCTTGTAGCCCCGATAGGCGGCGTCCAAAGCCCGGCGGCTCTTGGCGAAGGCGGGAGGATCGCAGATCACCAGGCCGTACTGCCGTCCGGCCTCGCTGTATTCCTTCACCAGATCGAAGACGTTGGCGCAGGTGGTCTCTACGGTCACACCGTTCCGGGACGCATTCTGCCGGAGCATCCCCAGCGCCTCCTCCGATACGTCCACCGCCTCCACCGCCGCCGCGCCGTAGAGCGCCGCATGGATGGCAAAACCGCCGGTGTGGCAGCACAGGTCCAGAACGGTCCGGCCTTTGCAATAGGGCTTGATCCGGCCCCGGTTCTCCTGCTGATCCAGAAAATGGCCGGTCTTCTGCCCGTGGGGGATATCCACCAGCATCCAGGCGTCATGTTCCCGGATGGATACCAGGTCCGGCACTTCACCATAGACGCAGCCGGTCCGCTGCGCAAGACCCTCTTTTTCCCGCACCGGCACATCGTCCCGCTCATAGATTCCGCGCGGGTTGAACAGGTCCGTCAAGATCTGAATGACCGTCTCCTTCCAGGTTTCCATCCCCAGCGATGTGATCTGAAAGGACAGGTAATCGCCGAATTTATCCACGGTCAGCCCCGGCAGGCCGTCACTTTCGCCGAAGACCACCCGGCATGCGTTGTCAAAGCCCAGACGCCGGCGAAAGTCCCAGGCGGCCAGGATGCGGCGGCGGAAAAAATCGCCGTCGATGGTCTCTGCCGGGTCCCGGGTCAGAACGCGGACCGTGATCTTGGATTTGCTGTTAAAATAGCCTCGGGCCGCAAATTTCAGGCGGCTGTCCACCACATCCACAATACCGCCGTCGGGGCAGATATCGTCGTACCAGTCGATTTCGTTGTCATAAATCCAGAAGCCGCCGCCCCGGACGTCCTTTTCCTCGCCCCGGCGGAGGCAGACCTTTCCATATTCCATGGGAAGCCTCCTATATTTATGAAATCCCTCGCGCCCCCTTCCAGGGGGCTGGCACGGCGAAGCCGTGACTTGAGGCAGCCGTTGGCAGCTTGCTGCCTTACGGATGCCCATGCACAGCAGGGGGTTGTATCGACGACAGATTCTACCGTTGGATTGTACCGGTCTGTTGTCCAACAACCCCCAGGCCGCCCTACTAGGGTGTAAAGTCTAAAACTTTAGGTTTGCACCGCACCCTCGTGCCCCCTCT
>CAYTXW010000075.1:0-6806 GCA_964441575.1 uncultured Oscillospiraceae bacterium | reverse complement strand
CGCAGACTGTAACCCATGTGTCTTCCCTATGTGTTACCTATGTTTCTCTTGACACACAGGTCGCCCCTACAGCACACGGGACGTCCAGGAGGCCGTCCCCTACGGCGCGTGGGTAAGTGCATCCAACGACGGGCAGTCCCTCGTGCCCCCTTTTTAGGGGAGTGGGCGACGAAGGAGGCCGGGGGGTTGTTCCGACAACAGATTTTACCGAAAAAACGTACCGCTCTGTCATCCAACAACCCCCAGCTTCGCTTCGCTCAGCAGCCCCCTAAAAAGGGGGCACAAGAGCTGATTCAAGTATTCTAATCCGTCCGCGAAGCGGACACCTTCATTGTCAATTGTCAATTATCAATTGTCCATTCCATCCACCGCCCCGGCGATGGTCTGGGCTAGAGTCCGAAAGCCTTCTTCCGTATAATGGACATGGTCTGCCCAGAATGAAAGCGGAAACGCCTCCGCCGCCGCGTACAGGTCCAGCACCGGAATTTGGTTCTGTACCATAACCGCCCTGGCCAGCTCGTTGTATTGGCGGATGTCGGCATTCCGGCGCAGGCTGGGGCCGGTATACCGTTCCTCTATGGTGGGCGTAGAGGTCAAAAATAACTGCTTTGCCTTGGGAAACAGCAGCGCAATCCGCCGCACCAGACGCCGGAGCATCAGGCTGTAGGTCTCCGGCGGCGTCAGCGGCCCATCGCCGTACATCCGCAGCACATCCCACAGACCGCAGTTCCAAATCACCAGATCCATCTCACCCGCCGGACATTCTGCCGCCCATTGATGGAGATGCCGCAGGGCATACTGAGCAAACTGGCAGTTCTCCGCCGGTGCATAGACCTGGCACTGCCCGGCCCACAGGCCGCGAAGCGCCGCCTCATATCCAAGGCGAATGGAATCGCCCAAAAGAAAAACCTGTTTCATAAAACCTCACAGTAAAATTCACAGAAATTTCAACAAATTTTGCTTGCTTTTACAGATCCGCTGTTATATAATAGCCCTATATTTTTAAGAAAGAGGGTGAATATTATGTATCATGTTCTTCCGGATATCGACGATATGATTTTTGAAGCAGATGATGCCCATGTCAGCGAGCGCTGATGAACCTTGAAGGAAGCAGCCCTGCAAAGAAGCAGGGTTTTTTCTTTTATATGCACAGGGCTTCTGCGAAAGCGAAGACACCTATACTATATTTTTTTGATTGAGCGTTGTCAACCCCCTCTTATGTCCCGTACTCCCCTCTGACGGAAGGAAGTACGGGACATATTTTGATTCTCCATTGTCTTTTCTCCACCATGCATTATGCATGATAATCAATCATCACAAATTCTCCGTGAGGCAAACAAAAGAAACATATGGGAACGCCAAGGAATCAGGAGGCCGCGCAATGGCGGCCGAGATTGCGGTTTGGAGCGGCGCTGTCTCCGGAGACGGGAAGCGAGGGACGTACGCTTTCAGTCAGCCTGGGCTGTCGGAACAAGGTGACGGCAGGAAACCCGGAAACGGCAAGCGCAGCAGCGCCTTGGAGATGGAGCTCCGCCGACGGGGGAAAACGGAAGACCATGGATTTCCCCCAAAAAGCATACCGCGCCCCTCATGCTTCCGATCAGAAGTGCAAAGTATAAAGGTTCAACTCCGGCGTTTTTTTCGGACCAGACCGGTTCCGATGCATACAACCCCCAGCAGACCAATTCCCAGCAGGGTCAGAACATAGATGTTTCCGCTCCGCAGGCAAAGGTCCATCCAATCGGAGAGGTCAAAGGGAATGCGCAGGGGATGCAATCCGCCGTCGCTCCAGCCGCGCAATGCCAGACTCCGGTCCATAAGCCACGGGCACAGCCAGGCCCATAGTCCGGTCCAGAAGCAGCCGACAGCGGCCCGGAACCAGCGGCCTATAGGCAGATACCGCATGGCGCCCAGCCAGCCCCAGGGGAGACTCAGCCCAAGCAGGGCAAGGAGCAGACCGGGAATGGGGAACCAATCGCCTACGCCCTCATAGGCCAGAGACAGAAGCAGATACACGCTCTCCAGGCAGAAATATGTCAATGCCTTGTGCCGCTGCCAAGCCAGGGGCAAGGGAAGCTGCCGCATTAAAAACGGCAGCAGGACCACGGTCAGCCCGAATACGGTCCACAGACTGGCGGAGACGAACCAGCGCCCTCCGCTTTGCAGGCAGCAGACGCCGTACAGCAGAATCAGCAGCAGCACCTCCTCTGCCGCATAGAGCAGAGGCTTTCGCCCGGCAAAGGGAGGCCGCAGAGGCAGCTTTTTCAAAATTACCGGCCCGAAGACCAGCCCCACGCCAAAGAGAATGGCTGCGGCAGCGGTGAAAAACCAGCCCTCCGCCCATGTGACGCAGATGACCGCCAGCATCGCCAGCAGCAGCGCCGTCACGCCGCCCACATAGAGGGAGAACCGCTGCGTTTGCAGCGTCTCAGGCAGCGGCAGCCATCGCAGCACAAGAGGGAGAAAGACAAGGCTCATGCCGAACAGTGTGGCAACAGCCGCCACCGGGAACCAGGCGCCGCCGGTATAGAGGCAGCAGATCAGCAGCAATAGCAGCAGAGAAACGGTAAACGTGCTCAAGCTCCACTGCCCCCTTCTGCCCTCTGGCGCCATGACCGGCAGCAGCGTCAGAGAGGCGCACATCAGCTCCGATGCCAGCACAATCCAGAACCAGCTCAGCGTGTGCTGCACTGCCAGATTGCAGAGAAAGCAGATCAGGGCCGTCAACCCATAGAGAACATATTGTATGATGCGGTAATTTCGGGACAGCCGCTGATACTTCCGGGCCAGCTGTTCGACCCGCCTCCCCTCCGTGTCCTCGCCGGATCTGAGAAGTTCCTTTTCACTGATCTGCAAAATCTCACAGATGCTTTGCAGCAGCGTAATGTCAGGGTAGGCCAATCCCCGCTCCCATTTGCTGACAGCGGAATCCGTAACGAACAGCCGCTGGGCAAATTCCTTCTGGGTCATTCCCAGTTCCTTCCGGCGGTGGCAGATGTATGCGCCAAAGGTTTGTTTACTCTCCATAAAACCATGCTCCTTTGTCTGGATGCGTCCTGCAAGACTGTTTGCATCATAGCAAAGGGGTCGGCAGAAAGTCAACTCATACGCTGGAATTCCCCGCTCGACCATTTGGAAAGTCCTGTGTTTTCAAGGGTTTGCGCAATCAGCATAATCTGATAGCCTGTGAATCTTCCCGGGCAGTTTGACCGCATATAATGATGCAAACGGTCCCTATCACAAATAAACCTTATTTATGACGTTTTCCATATAACGCTTTTTCTCATGCGCAGTGTTCGCCGGACATACCAGAATTGGAAGCCATTGCAAAAGAAACGCGGGACGCGATGGCCAAAATGCGGCCGCCGTGTCCCGCGTGATGTTGTCCGATTGGGTAAGATTGGTCCTCCCCTATCCCATGGCGTACAGCATCTTCGCCACCTGGGCGCGGGTAACGTCGCCCTTGGGGTTCAGTTTCCCATCGGAACCATTGATGATTCCCTGCTCCACCATGGCGGTCAGATAGGACTTGGCCCAGTCGGAAACCTGGGCGGCATCTGTGAATGCGTTCAGCGCATCGGATTCCGAGGCCGCGTTCATGCTTCTGGCCAGTATGGTCATGGCCTCTTCCCGGCTGATGGTATCTTGAGGATTGGCATAAACCTGATCTCCCTTCTGGCTGCCGGTCAGATAGCCCAGACAGTAGGCCGTCTTTACTGCGTCCAGCGCCCAGGAGGCAATTTCCGATTGGTCCGCGAAGGGCAGCGCCTCATCGGTATAGCGGCCGGTATCCACGCCCAGATACCGGATCAGGGCCACCAGGAACTCCTGCCGGGTCATGGAGTCATCCGGGCGGAACACCAGCCGGCCCGCTCCATTCTCTGCGCCCTGCAGCACACCCTGGAAGTACATCTCATTTACATATTCCTTGGCCCAGTGGCCGTCCATATCTGTAAAGGGGTTGGCCTTGACTTCCACAGGGATGGTCACAGTCAGATCGCCACAGGAGACCGTCAACTCACCTTTGGCATTCTGCTCCCCCGCTGTCAGGACGCCCTCATCGGAAACGCTGCCTACCTCCGGGGACACGCGCCAGGTGAAGGAGGTATCCTTGGCCGCCAGGGCCGCGCCCAAATAGGCCGCCTCCGCCGCCAGATCCACAGAGGTGCCGCTCTCCACCGTCAGGGCTGTCAGGGACTTGTGCTGATTCGCCCGCTTTACCTCCAGAGACGTTGGCGTCTCCACCACCAGAATCTGCGCTGAGCCGGAGATTCCACCGGCCCGGGCCGTTACCGTGGCGGTCCCGGCGGAACCGGCTGTAAACACATTGCCTGACATGGTGCCGCCGCTGGCAGAGAAGGACACGTCGCCAGGTACACTGGCTGCCATATAATTCTGGTCCGTGGCCTTGACGGTCATCTCCAGCTCTCCGCCGGGCAGCACCGCCTGGTCATAGGGATAGACAAACAGCTTGGACGCCGCCCCGGCTCTGGTGGTGGGCCGGACAAAGAGCAGGAAGTTGGCGCTGGCCCGCTGCTTGCCATCGGAAGGCTCGTTCACCGTGGAAAACGCGGTGTCGCCGGGCAGGGTGACTCCAACGCAGGTAGAGCCGCCGCCGTCCAGGTTCACGGCTGTTTCACAGCCCAGGTCCTCCATCCGCTGGGCAAGCTCCTCCAGGGTCATGCCCGTGGAGGTCTTGCTTGCGTCCACCGTATAGCAGACCACATCGCCGTTGGCCTTGATTCCCAGCGCCGTGCGGGCCACCTGTTTCTCCGCCGTGTCCAGGGTGAAGTCCGATTGGGCGCGCCCTCTCTCCACCAGCAGTTCGCCGCCGCCTACGGCATATTCCACATCCTCCCAGTCCGGGTCCACCGCCGTAGTGATGGTGACTGTCTCGCCAACCTGAACCTTTTTGATGCCCTCCATAGCCTGGGCATAGGCCGTATCCGTGGCCAGAGACAGCACAAAGCAGCCGGACGGAATTTCGCAGGAGGCTGTATCCGCCACAATACGCTGCACCTTAGCAGTCACCCGGCCGCTGACCGTCAGCTGATCGCTCTCCGGCTTCAGAATCAGGTTGTAGGCCGAGATCGTATTTTTTGTTTTTTCATCGTAGTCCCGGGAATAGAGGCTGAAGCCGTTGGTCTTGGACAGGGCTTTGTTATAGTTCAGCGTCGCCGTGCCACCGGAGTAATCCAGCTCCACCGTCAGCCCCGGCATACCGATTTGCACCGTGCCGTCAGACCAGATGCCGACAGTATTCACATCGCCGCTGCTCCGGAGAATACCGTCCGTGACCAGCATGCCGTAGGGGATGCCCGTACTCATGTCAAAGAATGCGGCATTGATGCCGCCCACCACAGTATAATCCTTCTCGGCCATGTAAGCCTGTATGTAGTCCATGGTGCTGCGCCCGTAGAGCGTATCACCGAACACCACCATGGGCGTCACATCGCCGCCGGGACTGTAGGTCAAAACCCGCTCCGTGACGGTTCCCTCGCTGCCATCCAGCGCAGCGCCGCGCAAATCCAGGCTGTTGGCCAAAGTCAAGCGGTTCTCCTGCAATACGCCGCTCCCGGCCGCCGACGCGCAGACAGTGCATAGGATCGCGGCCAGCAGCAGAAACGCAGTCCGTTTCATCCATTGTTTCATTGCTTTGTAGCTCCTTTTTCCGCACGGCAAAAGCCGCGCTGCTTCGTCCCTCTCATGTTAACATAATTCTCTGAAAAAGTAAAGGTTCTTGCAATGGGGAATTGAGTATAGTACAATAGACAAAATAAAAAGCACCGTCGCTTCGCGGCTGCCTCCCCCGGAAGGGAGTTCAGATTATGGGCCGTATGTCCCCATCTGGCGTGATTCCATCCGTCCGCCCGATGGGGACATGCAACGCTTGATTTGCATTTTCGCTCACTCTTATTTTACCAGGGTGTCGCACGACCCCAGAGTCATGCTTTATCTCCACGGCGGCGGCTATGTGGCGGGCAATGCTCGGCATGCCAAGGGTATGGCCGGCGTTTCGGCCTCTAAAACAAAGGCCCGAACCCTCTGCGTTGCCTACCGCCTTGCCCCGAAGCATCCCTGTCCCGCCGCCCCGGAAGCCGCTCTGGCTGGCGATCGGTATCTGCTCTCCCGGGGCTATGATCCGGCCCGTCTGACGCTGATTATTGTAAAACGGCTGTTTTATTGACGCAATGTTCACAATTTTATCTTTTTTTCCCTCCGGATTTGTGATACAATAAGTCCGTTTGCAAGAAAATATATCCTGTGAAAGGCTTGAAATACAATGGGATTCATCCAAAAAATCTTCGGCACCCGCTCTGAGCGGGAAATCAAGAAATTTGCCTCCCAGGTGGACCGTGTCATGGCCCTGGAGGACCAGTACCGGCAGCTGTCCGACGAGGCTCTGCGGGCCAAAACCAAGGAATTCAAGGACCGTCTGGCCCAGGGTGAAACCCTGGACGATCTCCTGCCCGACGCCTTTGCTGCCGTGCGGGAAGCTGCGGACCGGGTTCTGGGTATGCGGCCCTACCGGGTCCAGGTTATCGGCGGCATTGTGCTGCACCAGGGCCGTATTGCCGAGATGAAAACCGGTGAGGGCAAAACTCTGGTTGCCATTCTCCCCGCCTATCTGAACGCGCTGTCCGGCAAGGGGGTCCACATCGTCACGGTCAACGACTATCTGGCCAAGCGTGACTCGGAGTGGATGGGCAAGGTTTACCGCTTTATGGGCCTGTCCGTGGGCCTGATTATCCACGGCCTCACCGCCAAGGAGCGCCGGGAGGCCTACGCCGCCGACATCACCTACT
>CAYTXW010000074.1:0-6890 GCA_964441575.1 uncultured Oscillospiraceae bacterium | reverse complement strand
GTACATCGACTCCGGCCGCATCAACCCCAAGAGCATGGCCACCGACGCCCAGGCGCTGGTCTACAAGGTCCCCGGCGGCATGCTGTCCAACATGATCGCCAATCTGACCGACATGAAGGCCATGGATAAGTTCGATGCGGCCCTGGCCGAGATTCCCGCCGTCCGCAAGGACCTGGGCTATCCGCCTCTGGTCACGCCCCTGTCTCAGATGGTGGGCAACCAGGCCGTCACCAACGTGCTGGTGGGCGAGCGATACAAGCAGATCTCCAAGGAGGTCAAGAATTACTTCAAGGGCGAATACGGCATTGCCCCCGCGCCGGTCAGTCGGGAACTGCAGAACAAGATTCTGGGTGAAGGCGGCGAGCCTGTAGACTGCCGCATTGAGGACAGCAAGCGCACCGGCGCCGACTTCCAGGCTGCCAAGGAGGCCTTGGGCGATCTGGCCAGAAGCGAGGAAGATTTGATGAGCTACATCTGCTTCCCCGACCAGGCCAAGAAGTTCCTGGAGACCCGCCGCGCCAAGGAAGAGAACGTCGCCACCTATGTGATTGAAGAAGCATAAGGAGGTCCGAATTATGATGTTAGCCAACGTCGTCGCCTCCGGCTCCAAGGTCGGAATCGGCGAAGCCGCCATTACGGCCCTGCTGGGCTACTGCGTGGTGTTCCTGGGCCTGGTGCTGCTGATGGTCGTTGTCATCCTTCTGGGTAAGATCATGACCGCCGCCACCGCCAAGAAGACCGCGCCTGCCGCCCCGGCTCCGGCCGCCCCCGCCGCCCCAGCTCCCGCACCCGCGCCCGCCGCCAAACTCGCCCCCGGCGCCGCCGGTAAAATCAAGCTCTATGACACACCCGACAGAGAAGCCGCCATGATTATGGCCATTGTGGCCAACAAAATGGGCAAACCCCTGAACGAGCTGCGCTTCAAATCCATCAAGGAGGTCAAGTGAACATGAAATATAAGGTCACACTCAACGGCAAGACCTACGAGGTCGAAGTGGAAGCCGGCAAGGCCATGCTGGTGGATGAATATGAGGCGTATGCCCCCGCGCCCGCAGCGGCTCCGGCCCCTGCCGCAGCCCCGGCTGCCGCGCCCGCTCCCGCCGCCGCCCCCGCGCCTGCCGCCGTCAATCTGGCCGCCGGCGAAGCCGTCAACGCGCCTATGCCCGGCAATATTCTGAAGGTCAACGTGTCCCAGGGCCAGGCTGTCAAGGCCGGCGATGTCCTGGTGATTCTGGAGGCCATGAAGATGGAAAATGAAATCGTCGCGCCTCGCGACGGCACAGTCGCCCAGGTTGTCACCTCCAAGGGCGCCGTGGTGGATACCGGTGCTCCTCTGGTCGTTCTGGCTTAAGGAGGGCTTCAAATGGATGTATTGGGAACCCTCTCAAAACTATGGAATGATTCCGGCTTCAACGCCTTCTTTGTGGGCGACGGCTGGAAGTCCTTCATCATGATTGTCGTTGCCTGCGGTCTTCTTTACCTGGGCATCGTCAAGAAGTTTGAGCCGCTGCTGCTGGTTGGCATCGCC
The DNA here is from genome assembly GCA_964441575.1 of uncultured Oscillospiraceae bacterium. Classification (GTDB taxonomy): domain Bacteria; phylum Bacillota; class Clostridia; order Oscillospirales; family Oscillospiraceae; genus Avoscillospira. The sequence continues at coordinate 5,362 of CAYTXW010000074.1, read as the reverse complement.
TTCGGCGCACTGCTGACCAATCTGCCCGGCAACGGCCTGTACACCCCCGAGCTGTGGGACGCTTTTCTGGATTCCGCCAGCCCCGCCTACCACAGCTACGGCACCATTTTAGCCAACGGCGGCCTGCTGGACATTCTGTACATCGGCGTCAAGGCCGGCGTTTACCCGTCATTGATCTTTATGGGCATCGGCGCCATGACCGATTTCGGCCCCCTGCTCAGTAATCCCAAGAGTCTGCTTCTGGGCGCTGCCGCCCAGCTGGGCGTCTTCGTGGCCTACTTCGGCGCGGTGCTGCTGGGCTTCACCGGCAACCAGGCCGCCTCCATCGGCATCATCGGCGGCGCGGACGGCCCCACGGCCATTCTGACGGCCACCCGTCTGGCCCCCGAGCTGTTGGGTGCCATCGCCATCGCGGCCTATTCCTACATGGCCTTGATCCCCATGATTCAACCCCCCATCATGCGCCTGTGTACCAGCGAAAAGAATCGCAAGATCAAGATGGAGCAGACCCGCGTCGTCACCAAGACCGAGAAGATCATCTTCCCCATCGTGGTCTCCATTTTCATCATCCTGCTGCTGCCCTCCACCGCGCCTCTGATCGGCTGCCTGATGCTGGGCAACCTGTGGAAGGAGTGCGGCGTCACCGAGCGGCTTTCCGACACCGTGCAGAACGCTTTGATGAACATTGTCACCGTGTTCCTGGGCATCTCCGTGGGCGCCACCACCGTGGCCTCCCGTTTCCTGACCCTGGATACGCTGAAGATCGTTGTCCTGGGCCTGGTGGCCTTCGCCATCTCCACCCTGGGCGGCCTGCTGGGCGGCAACATCATGTGCAAGCTCTCCGGCGGCAAGATCAATCCCCTCATCGGCTCCGCTGGCGTGTCCGCCGTCCCCATGGCGGCCCGCGTTTCCCAGAAGGAGGGTCAAAAGGCCAATCCTTCCAACTTCCTGCTGATGCATGCCATGGGTCCCAATGTGGCCGGCGTCATCGGCTCCGCCATCGCCGCCGGCTTCCTGCTGGCTGTGTACGGCTAAGCGTATTATGAAAAGTCCGCTTCCCTTTCACGGGGAGCGGACTTTTTTCTCAATATGCGTCCGGATCTTCGTTAAAAAACCGAAAAGGTTTTTCGCCCCGAAGAAGCGTCGGAGATTGTATGAGAGGGGCTGACGCGCTTTTGCGCGGCAGCAAATCATGGAGCGGTTTATGCTTTGATTTCAAAATCCACCGCGCCACGGTCGGTGCGGATGGATTTGCACAGCTGGGACACTGCCACATGACGGGGGTCGTTTTTATAGCGCGCCAGTGCGTCCAGGTCGGCAAAATCCGCGATCAGGCAGGCATCGTAGTTGTTGCCGTCCTTGCAGTTGACACCGATTTCCATGTGCAGAATCTCGGGAATGACCCCGTCCAGCGCCTGGAGGCCGGAGAGAAATTTCCGCATGTTCTCCTCCTCGCCCTCCCTGAATTTCCACATAATGACGTGACGAATCATAAAATCAATCTCCTTTTCAATAAATGCGCAAGCCCCTATCTCTGTCTCAGTGGCGATCCCCCGGACATTCCGCGCAATGGGCTGCAGGGGCAAGCGGAGCTTCGCTGCGGCATCCCCGAAAGGGGAGGCTTTTCAATTCGTCCCCGAAGGGGAGACATTCCTTGCCGATTCCCCATAGCGTTCCACCAGCGTCTGCGTGGCTTTCAGCGGGTCCTCGCCTTTTTGGAGCTTCAGGGAGAGCCTGGGCTTTTCCTCCACGGAGAAGAAAATCCGGCCCTTGTACTCCTTTTCTGCGCAGACGGCGGAGACGGCGGGGAAGTTCAGTTTTTCCATGGAAACGGTTACCGTGTCGCCCTTCTGCTCGATTTTGCACACGCCGGCCGCAGAGGCTTTGGCCCGTAGCAATGCGACGGCCACCAGGTTCATGACGCCCTTGGGCGGGTCGCCGTAGCGGTCCACGATCTCGTCCAGAAGTTCCTCGCTGTCCTCCTCGGAGCGGATGGCGGCCATGCGGCGGTACAGATCCATACGCTGCTCGCCAGAGGGTACATAGGTCTTGGAGATATTGGCCGTCACCGACAGATCGGCCGTACATTCCGGCTCCTTGGGCTGATCGCCGCCCCGCTCCTCCAGCACCGCGTCCTCCAGAAGCTTCAAGTAGAGATCATAGCCCACGGACATCATATGTCCCGACTGCTCCGCGCCCAGCAAGTCGCCCGCGCCGCGAATCTCCAGGTCCCGCATGGCGATTTTAAAGCCGGAGCCGAATTCGGCAAACTCCCGAATCGCGTTGAGGCGCTTCTCCGCCACCTCGCTCAGAACCTTGCCCCGCCGGAAGGTCAGATAGGCAAAGGCGTGGCGGCTGCTGCGTCCGACGCGGCCCCGAAGCTGGTGGAGCTGTGCCAGGCCCAGCTGGTCCGCGTCCTCGATCATCAGCGTATTGACATTGGGAATGTCGATTCCTGTCTCAATGATCGTGGTGCAGACCAAAATTTGAATTTCCCCGTCCGACATGCGCTGCATGACGTCGCTCAGCTGTTCCTCGTTCATCTTGCCGTGGGCTACGGCGATTTCCGCGCCGGGATGACGAGCCTTTATACGGGCGGCGGTCTGCTCGATGTTCTCCACGCGGTTGTGGAGATAGTACACCTGGCCGCCCCGGTCCAGCTCCCGGTTGATGGCGTCATCCAGCAGACGTTCGTCATACTCCAGCACAAAGGTCTGAACCGGATAACGGTCCCCGGGCGGCTCCTCGATGGTGGACATATCCCGCAGGCCGGAAAGCGCCATGTTCAGCGTCCTGGGAATGGGTGTGGCCGACAGGGTCAGCACGTCCACTCCCGCCGCCAGCTCCTTTAAGCGCTCCTTGTGGGTGACGCCGAAGCGCTGCTCCTCGTCGACGATCAGAAGCCCCAGGTCCTTAAACCGAATGTTTTTCTGCAGCAGCTTGTGGGTGCCGATGACCAGGTCCACTCTGCCCACAGACAGGTCATAGAGGGTTTTCTTCTGCTGGGCGGCGCTGCGGAACCGGCTCAGCACGTCAATATTCACCGGGAAGCCGCCGAATCGCTTCATGGCCGTCATGTAATGCTGCTGGGCCAGAACCGTGGTCGGAACCAGAATGGCCACCTGCTTGCCGTCCAGCATGGCCTTCATGGCGGCCCGCAGGGCCACCTCGGTTTTTCCGAAGCCCACATCGCCGCAGAGCAGCCGATCCATGGGAGTGGGGCTTTCCATGTCCTGCTTGATCTCGGCAATGCACCGGAGCTGGTCATCGGTCTCCTCATATTCGAAGCTGTCCTCAAACTCGCCCTGCCAGGGGGTATCGGCAGAGAAGGCGTAGCCGGGGCGGCGCTTCCGGGCTGCATAGAGCTGAATGAGTCCTGCCGCCAGGTCCTTGGCTGCGGCCTTGGCCTTGGCCTTGGTCCTCTGCCAGCTGTCGCCGCCCAGCTTGTTCAGCCGCACGGCGGTATCCTCGCCGCCGCTGCCGATATATTTGCTGACGAGATCCAGCTGAGTGGCGGGAACATAGAGAATGTCGGTACCCTGATAGGCAATCTTCACATAGTCCTTGATTACCCCATCCACCTTCATCTGCTCCATGGCCACATAGCGGCCAATTCCGTGGTATTCATGGACCACCAGATCGCCGGGGCTCAGGTCGGCAAAAGAGTTCAATTTTTGCCGGTTGGTAGGCTTCTTTTTTACCGCCTTCCGCCTTTTGCGGGTCTGCATGGAGAGCTGGCCCTCGGTCAGCACGGCCAGGCCGATGGTGGGATACTCCAGGCCCGCCGGGAGGCTGCCGCCGGTCAGGAGAATCTGACCTCGTTCAGGAAGCTGCTCCGCCGGGAAGGCTGTGGCCGGCGCAAGGCCCCGCTCCTCCAGAAGCTGCCGCAGAATCTCGCCCCGGCGCTCGTTGCCGCACAGGACCAGGCTGCGGAAGCCGTTTCTTGCGTAGAATTGCAGATCCGATGCTGCCGTGTCCAGACTGCCGCCGTAGGAGGGCAGCTGCTTGCAGGTGATGTTCAAAATCTGCTTCGGCGGCAGCGCCTCGGGATAGGCGCTTGCCAGGAAGCTGTCAAAATACACGGCGGGCCGCCCGGCCAGGCGGCTGCAAAGGCCGTCAAAGTCCGCCGACAGGTCGCACAGGTCGCCGCACAGGCTGCCAGACTGCAAAAAGCTGTCCAGCTCCAGTCCGAAATTTTCCTGCCGGGTCCTGGCCGCCCGCTGCAAGACCCCATGGTCGCAGAACAGGACCATGGCGTCCTTGGACACATAGTCGCAGGCCGTGGCAAATTCCGGATAGATCAGGGCCATATACCGGTCCGCCGCCAGAAAAGAGACGCCGTTTTCCAGCTTCTCCAGGTCGGACTCGAGTGTGGAAATCAGAGCCTGATTGGGCGTCCGGCGGCGCTTCTGCCGGGCAAGCAGCGCCCGGATGTCCTGGCACAGGCCCTCGATCCCCTGAGGATGGAGCCGTGGCGCGGTCTCCGCCACAGGCAGGATCACCGCTTCCTCAATATTTTCCACCCGCCGCTGGGAAATGGTGTCGAAAAAGCCCATGGCGTCCAGGTCATCTCCCCAGAATTCCGCCCGGATGGGATTGTCGTAGGCAGGAGAGTAGACGTCCAGAATGCCACCGCGAACGGAAAACTGCCCCACGCCCTCCACCAGTGTGGTCCGGGCATAGCCCGCGCCGGTGAGCTTTCGGATCAGATCATCCATGCTGTAAGCCGCCCCGGCCTTTAGCCGGACAGCGGCAGAGAACAGCACATCCCGCGGAATGGTCCGCAGGGACAGAGCGTCCAGAGACGCCACCAGGAGCCGGATCTTTCCCGTGGCCAGATCGTAAAGCAGTCGCAGCCGCTTCTGCTCCCAGCCACGGGAGACTGCGGCGGTATCATAGAAGGTGAACTCCCGGGTAGGCAGCAGAGCGGGCGTCTCCCGCAGGAAGGAGGCCAGTTCGCTCTGAATCCGCTGGGCCGCCATTTCATCCTGGCAAACCACCAGGGCCGGACGGCCCGTATCGGCATACAGCGCCGCCATAACATGGCTCCGAGGCAGCTGTCCCACGCCGGACAGCGCCACCGTCTGCCCGGCCTCCACAGCGGCGCAGAGGGAGGCGTATTCAGGAAGGGATGAGAGGGAGGATAGAAGTAGATTCATGGGAAACTCCTGAGAAGGGCGGGTAATAGGTAAGAGGTAATAGTGAAGAGTGAAAAAGTGAGGTGTCCGCTGACGCGGACGGATTGAAATTTTTGCAAGTACCCTCGTGCCCCCTTTTTTAGGGGGCTGTCACGGCGAAGCCGTGACTGGGGGTTGTTCCGACGATAGATTTTATCGTATGATCGTACCGCTCTGTTGTCCAA
>CAYTXW010000073.1:0-6991 GCA_964441575.1 uncultured Oscillospiraceae bacterium | reverse complement strand
GTGTTGCACTTCATATGATAACCTGCCCAGCCCCCTAAAAGGGGGCACGAGGGGTTCGAATAAATAAAGGAGGGCCGTATGCCGGCTGGAATCATCATCATCGACAAGCCGGAGGGCTGGACCAGCCAGGATGTGGCGGCGAAGCTCCGGGGCGTCTTTCAAGAGCGGCGCATCGGTCACGGCGGTACCCTGGACCCCATGGCCACCGGTGTGCTGCCCATTTTTGTGGGCCGCGCCACCCGGGCGGTGGAGTTCTTTGAATCCGCTGAAAAGGAATATATCGCGGGCTTACGCCTGGGGCTGGAGACCAATACCCAGGATATCACCGGCGAAATCGTGGCGGAGAAGCCCGTTTCCGCTGCCCGGGATCGGGTGGAGGCGGCGCTGCCCCGCTTCCTGGGACCCCAGCAGCAGCTGCCGCCCATGTACTCCGCCGTGAAAATCGGCGGCAAAAAGCTCTATGAGCTGGCCCGCCAGGGAAAAACCGTGGAGCGAAAGCCCCGGAACATTGAGATTTCCGAGCTGGAGCTGCTGGAGGGCAGCGGCAGGGACTATCTTCTGCGGGTCCGCTGCTCCAAGGGGACCTATGTGCGGACCTTGTGCCACGATATCGGCCAGGCCCTTGGCTGCGGCGGGTGCATGTCCAGCCTGCGAAGGACCAGGGCCGGATGCTATGACATCGGTCAGGCGGTGTCCCTGGATGCGCTGATGCAGGCGCAGGACCCGGCGGCGCTGCTTCGGCCTGTGGACAGCCTGTTTGCGGACCTCCCCGCCGTCACGGCCACGCCGTCTCAGCTGAAGCCTATTTTCAACGGCGCGCCCGCCAGGGCCGTCGGCTTGGCCGCCGGAATCTACCGGGTCTATGCCCCCGATGGGACCTTTCTCATGGTGGGCCGGGCCGAGGGGGGACGGCTTCACACGGTCAAGAGCTTTTATGAGGTGAGCAAAAGTGGAACATAACCGCGTCATTGCGCTGGGCTTTTTTGACGGCGTCCACCAGGGCCACGGCGCTCTTTTGCAGAAGGCCCGCCAGCGGGCCACGGAACAGGGCCGCTCGGCGGTGGCCCTGACTTTTGACGCACATCCGGATACGGTGGTCTTCGGCCAGCCGGTGGAGCTGATTAACACGCTGGCGGACCGCCAATTTCTCATGACCCAGCGCTACCATATGGACGAGGTCCTGACCGCACACTTTGACCGGGCCATGGCGTCAATGCCGTGGGAGGTCTTTGTGGAGGACTATCTGGTCAAGCAGCTGGGCGCGTGTCATGTGGTCTGCGGGCATGACTTCACGTTTGGAGTCAAGGGGGAGGGAAATCCCCGGCGGCTGCGGGAGAAATGCGCCGCGCTGGGCGTTGGCTGTGACGTCATCGACCAGGTGGCCTATGGCGGCTTCCCGATTTCCTCTACCCACATCCGCCAGCTGATTCACCAGGGCAGCATGGAGGAGGCCGCCCATCTGCTGGGCCATCCCCATCTGCTGACGGGAACTGTGTCTCATGGAAAAGAGCTGGGCCACCGCTTGGGCATTCCCACCGCCAATCTGCTCCTCCCGGAGGGCATTTTGGCCCCGGCCTTCGGCGTCTATGCCGCGAAGGTCTTTCTGCCGGACGGAAGTCAATGGATCGCCGTGACCAATGTGGGCGTCCGTCCCACCGTCCATGACAATCTGGGCGTTCTGGTGGAGCCGTGGCTTCTGGACTATGACGGCATCCTCTACGGCCAGGCCATCCGGGTGGAGTTTTACCGGCATCTGCGGGAGGAGAAAAAGTTTGAATCTCTGGATGCGCTGAAGGCGGAGATTTTGAGGAATGCCGAAGAAACCCGGCGGTATTTTCAACTGCGCAAATAAGAAACGCACCGGATGCCGGAATCCCGGCAGCCGGTGCATATTTTGTATTTGGCGCTACTGCCCCCGGCGCCCGATTTCCATGACGTCGTAGGGAGTATTCTGATAGACGATATAGTTGAGCCAGTTAGAATACAGCAGATTCGCGTGACTCCGCCAGCGGACGATAGGCGGCTGGGTGTCATCGTCATTGGGGAAGTAATTCTTCGGCACATCAATTGGCAGGCCGGCGCTTTTATCCCGGATATACTCCAGCTGCAAGGTCTCGGGGTCGTACTCGGAGTGACCGGTGATGAAGATCTGGCGGCCGCCCTGCGTGGCCATGGCGTAAAGCCCCGCTTCCTCAGAACCCGCCAAAATTTTAATCTCCGGCACCGCCGCCACATCTTCCCAGCGAATAGTGGTGTGGCGGGAGTGAGGAACCCAGAAGATATCGTCAAACCCCCGAAGCAAAATGGGATTCTTATAGACCACCCGGTGGGCAAAGACGCCGAACAGCTTCCGCTCCAGCGGGACCTTCTGAATGCCGAAGTGATAGTAAAGCCCCGCCTGGGCGCCCCAGCAGATGTGGAAGGTACTGTGGGCGTGGGTTTTGCTCCATTCCATGATCCGGCACAGTTCCTGCCAGTATTCCACCGCTTCAAAGGGCATCTGCTCCACCGGCGCGCCGGTGATAATCAGCCCGTCATAGCACTGCGACTGAATTTCGTCGAAGGTTTTGTAGAAGGCCAGCATATGCTCCTGGGAGGTGTTCTTGGCCTTGTGAGTGCTGACTTGCACCAGCTCCAGCTCCACCTGCAGAGGCGTATTGCCTAAAAGCCGGCTGAGCTGGGTTTCTGTGACAATCTTCGTCGGCATCAGATTGAGCAGCGCGATGCGCAGAGGCCGGATATTCTGGGTCAAAGCCCGGGTTTCCGGCATGACAAAGATGTTCTCTTTTTCCAGTGTCTCCCGTGCCGGGAGGCCGTTGGGAATCTTAATCGGCATAATTGGTTTCCTCTTTCCCATGTAGAATGGAGCTGCGAAGCAAAAGGAAAAGGGCAATTTGCACACGACAAATTGCCCTCAGGATTCGGCGCTTGGCGGCGCGGATCGTGAAGGCGTCTGGGGCATCATCATGGACATCAACCGGGCCGACATGGTCCGCACCTCGCTTTTTGCAAGATTTATGGATATTGTACCGTGAAATATGGCGGATGTCAAGTGCGGATTGCAGACATGTTGCGGGATACGGACAGGGACCGCAATCCTCTGCCCATTGGAGCAGAAAATGACAAATAAAAAACGGCCTTGCCGGAAAGCAACAAAGCCGTTGGTTTATAGCATCCCCCGCCACGATTGCAGCGAGAACTAAGACCCTTGGTTTTTCCTGCCCGGCGGAATAATTTGCACCTCATTCAGGCTGGAACGCAAAAAAGACACTGCCGGTACGGCAGCGTCAATGACAGAGGTCATGCGGGCAGACCGATGAGCCGGTGCGAGGCGGACATCGGAACACATATTCATGGCTGAACAAGCTGCTAACATTTCTGCCCGCTCCTTTCCGGCTTTTTCATTGGATGCAGCCAGTTTACCCGTTAAGGCGAAAAAAGTCAATATTCCGAATACATAAAAGAACAATCCAAGAAAAAGAAATTTTATGAATTATTCACAAAATCGAGATGGCTTTATCGATATACCATGACCATATTGGGATTTTTGCGGAAATTTGCTTGTCTTTCTCCGACAAGTGCGGTAGAATAAGGAAAATATCGTCGGCAAAGGCAGGTGGGCATGTTTGTCCGTATTCCGCTCCGTACTGATCACCTTCTTCCTCTCCATGGTTCCCGTGCTGGAACTGCGCGCCGCCATTCCCTATGGCGTGGCCAACGGCCTGTCTCCCCTTGCGGCGTTGGCTACGGCAGTTTTTGGTAATCTGGTCCCTGCACCCCTGATTATTCTTTTTATCCGCCGGATTTTCACCTGGCTCAAAACCAAAAGCCGCGTCCGGCGGTTCATTGAGCGGCTGGAACAGCGGGCCGCCAGGAAAAGCGAGATGGTCCGCAAGTATGCCTGGCTGGGGCTGTGCCTTTTGGTGGCCATTCCCCTGCCCGGCACCGGCGCCTGGACCGGTGCGCTGGTGGCGGCGCTGATGAATATGCGCCTAAAACGGGCCATGCCCGCCATCTGCCTGGGCGTGGTCATCGCCGGATTCATCATGACGGGGTTGAGCTACGGCTTTGTACATCTTTTGGGATAAGGAGGAGGCACACTATGAAGCAGTCCTTTGGATTGATCGGAACGGGCAATATGGGCAGCGCCCTGGCCAGGGCAGCGGCGAAAACGCTGGACCCGGCAGATCTTTTCGTGTCCAGCCATTCCGGGGAGCGGGCTGCGGCCCTGGCTCGGGAGTTGGGCTGCGCCACGGCGGATAATGAAACCATCGCAGCGCAAAGCGGCTATATTTTCTTGGGCGTCAAGCCCCAGAAAATGGCGGCTCTGCTGCAGACCCTGTCGCCGATTCTGGCGGCCAGAACGGACGAATTTGTGCTGGTATCCATGGCGGCGGGCCTCTCCATGGCGGAGATTCAGGCCATGGCCGGGGGCGGCTATCCCGTCATCCGTATCATGCCCAATACCCCTGTGGCAGTGGGGAGCGGGCTGATACTCTATGACGCCACGGAAAACGTGTCTCCGGCGGCGCTGGAGGGTTTCTGCCGGGGCATGGCTGCGGCCGGGGTCCTGGACCCGCTGCCGGAGCGGCTCATTGACGCGGGCAGTGCTGTGTCCGGCTGCGGTCCCGCCTTTGCGGACCTGTTTTTAGAGGCTTTGGCCGACGGCGGCGTTGCCTGCGGTCTGCCCAGAGCCAAGGCGCAGATCTACGCGGCCCAGATGCTTCTCGGCTCTGCCCGGCTTGCCCTGGAAAGCGGTCTTCATCCAGGCGCGTTAAAGGACGCAGTATGCAGCCCCGGCGGCTCCACCATTGCGGGCGTCCGCGCTTTGGAAAACCGCGCCTTCCGCGCCGCCGGAATCGAGGCAGTGGTTGCCGCCTATGAACGGACCAAGGAGATGGGACGGTAGGCAGTTGATCCTGCGGGTCCGGGAATGAACGGCTTTGAGCTTGTGCGGCAGATTCCCGGAAAGCGGCCCGCTCTACGATGTGGCTGCGTCGTAGAAGATTCGAAACGCGGTTGGCAGCGCGAGTTGGCCGTTCAGCTGGGCCGCGTCTGCCCATTGGAATTCCGGCGGCGTGTTGGCGCACTGAAAATACCAGCCCCGCATGTTCCATTGAATATGGGTGAAAATATGAACCTTGTCCGCTGCGCGCTCCACCTCTGTGGGGTGTATGCCCCAGGCGTCCAGCTGTGCCAGGGCTTCGGCCAGTTCCAGCGTCCCCGGCACATGGGGGAATTCCCACAGGCCTGCCAGCAGCCCCCGATCCGGCCGCTTCCGCAAAGCCCATTGGCCCCGGCATTGGAGGAGGAATACCGTCATTTCCTCCACCCGCCGGGGCTTTTTGCTGTCCTTGACCGGCAAAAGCGTCTCCACGCCCTGGGCGTGGGCCAGACACAGGTCCGCCAGTGGGCAGACACCGCACTGAGGCACACCGTTGGGACCGCAGACCGTGGCCCCCAGCTCCATAAGGGCCTGGGTGAAATCGCCGCAGTGTCCTGCGGGATAGATTTCCGCCAGCCGGATGCACAGGTCCCGTTTTATCCGGGGGCGGCCAATGGGCGTGAAGTCTGCCGTTGCTCGGGCCGATACCCGCAATACATTGCCGTCTACTGCCGGGGTGGGCAGCTCAAAGCAGATGGAGCCAATGGCGCCCGCGGTATAGTCGCCGATACCTGCCAGGGCGCGGATGTCTGCATAGGCTGTCGGGAAGCGGCCCTGGTGCTGCGTCATGATCTGCCGGGCGGCCGTTTGCAGATTGCGGACCCGGCTGTAATAACCCAGACCTTCCCATAGCTTGTTCAACTGCTCTGCCGGAGCCTCGGCCAGCGCCTGAATGGTGGGCAGCGCCTCCAGGAATCGGGTATAGTAACCCCTGACCGCTTCCACCCTGGTCTGCTGGAGCATAATTTCCGACAGCCATACATGGTATGGCTCCCGGTCCCGCCGCCAGGGCAGATCCCGCTTGTGAGTCTCAAACCAGGGCAATAGCCGCCCGGGAAGCTGGGAAAAGACTTCGTCCATAGGAAACTCCTTTCTTTCTTCAATGGCCTCATTATAAACTTCCGCCGCATTTCTGTCAATTTGTGTTATAATGGCGGCAGGAGGGATGCGTATGGGAACGCTTTCTCAGAAGCGGCTGTTTTTATTGGATATGGACGGCACCATTTATTTGGATGAGCAGTTGTTTGACGGGACTGTGAACTTTCTGCGCTATGTCCGGGCCATCGGGGGCCGGTATCTGTTTTTGACCAACAATTCCTCCCAGAGTGTGGAGGCCTATGTGAAAAAAATGGCCCGGCTGGGCATTGAAACCACAGCCGAGGACTTTTTGACCTCTGTGGACGCTACGGCGCTGTATTTGCAGACCCATTTCCCCGGCGGACTCTGCTACGCCTCCGGTACCGCCGCGTTCCGGCAGCAGCTGATCCGAAGCGGAATCCGCGTTACAGACCGCCTGGAGGAAGGAATCGAAGTTCTGGTCATGGGCTTTGACACGGAGCTGACCTTTCAAAAGCTGGAGGACAGCTGTATTCTGCTAAACCGGGGCGTGGAATTTATTGCCACCAATCCGGACTGGGTCTGTCCCACCTGGTACGGCTTTGTGCCGGACTGCGGCAGCGTGTGCGAGATGCTGTTCCGGGCCACAGGGCGGCGGCCCCGCGTGATTGGCAAGCCCCAGCCGGAGATGGCCCTCCTGGCCATGGCCCGGTGCGGCTATTCCAAGGAGCAGACCATGGTGGTAGGGGATCGGCTGTACACGGATATCGCCTGCGGCATTCACGCCGGGATCGACGCCTGCTTCGTCCTGTCCGGCGAAGGGACATTGGAGGACTTGAAAACCGGCGAGATACAGCCCACCATGATCTACGACAATATCCGGGCGCTGCTGGAGGACTTGAAGGGCAGATAAGAGGGAAGAGGGAATAAGTGAGGTGTCCGCTGACGCGGACGGATTTGAATGAATACACGCAAGCCCTCGTGCCCCCT
>CAYTXW010000072.1:0-6994 GCA_964441575.1 uncultured Oscillospiraceae bacterium | reverse complement strand
GCCCCCTAAGAAGGGGGCACGAGGGATTCCGCAACGGCTCTCGTGCCCCCTTCGAGGGGTGTTTTTTATTCCCGTTTTACCAGCACGAGTTCCGGTCGGGCCTCAGTGGTGCAGAGGCAGATTCGGTGTTCGTCCAGGCGGTATTCGTGGAGACAGTAGGGCAAGGACATATCTGCCTCTAACCGTGCATCTTCCGGCGTCAGGATGATGCGGAAGCTGCAGAGCGGCAGCGTCAGCCCGCGGCCGAGGGCCTTGACATAGGCCTCCTTTCCCGTCCAAAGGCGGCACAGCGCGTCCTTCCGGGCCTGCGTCTCCAAGCCCTCCAGCGCCGCCACCTCCTGGGGGTGGAACTGCCGCCGGGCCACAGCCATGGTGCAGCGGGGCAGCTCCACATCCACTCCCAAAGGTGCGCCGCCCACGGCGCAGACAGCCCAGGCGCCGCTGTGACTCAGGGAGAAATGGGGTCCGTCCCGGTCCGCCAGCAGCGGCTTGCCCCAGGGATTTTGGGTAAAGATCTGGGCCACCCTCGGCACCCCGGCCCGTTCCAGGGCATATTGCAGCAGCCACCCGGCCCCGGCCACCCGGGCGCTGTCTCCGTCAGACCGGCAGGCCGAGGCCCGCCGCTGCCGGTCCGGGGGCAGCTCCGGCAGCAGCTCCCTCCACCGTCCGTCCATCCAAGGCTGTAGATTCAATCCATACAGCTCTGCCATGCGTTATTCCGTCCGCAGGGCCTCGACCGGGTCCTTTTTTGCCGCAATGCGGGACGGAATCAGGCCGGCGATGAAGGTCAGGACCATGGAGATTACCACCAGAATCACTCCAGCCTGCCAGGGCAGCACCGCGCCGAGGCTCTGAATACCTGTCAGGTGACGGACAATGGCGTTGATGGGAATGGTCAGCACCAGCGTCATGCCAATGCCGATGACGCCGGAGATAAATCCTTCAATCAGAGTCTCCGCGTTGAACACCTGGGAGATATTGCCCTTGGACGCGCCGATGGCCCGGAGGATGCCGATCTCCTTGGTCCGCTCCAGCACGGAAATGTAGGTGATGATTCCGATCATAATGGAAGACACCACCAGGGAAATGGCCACAAAAGCGATCAGCACATAGGAAATGGCGTTGATGATTGTGGTGACGGAGGACATGAGCAGAGCCACATAGTCGGTATAGGAAATCTCGCTGTCCTCATCCTCCACCGTGTCGTTATAATCCGAAATGCAGTCCGAAATGGCGTCCTTCCCGGCGAAGGTGGCGGCATAGATGCTGATGGAGGAGGGGCTGTCCTTGTCCACATAGCCCAGCAGATCCAGGTTGTCCTCGTAGGTGGAGTCGGAAATCGTGGGCGGCATATAGCTGTCATACAGATAGGCGTACTGGCTGTCCGTCAGCGTTTGCTGGTCCAGCAGAGCGGCCAGCTGCTCGTTGGGCATGGCGCTGAGCTGCTCCTTCATGGCCTCGATATACTGCTGGGCCGCCTGCTGCCGGATGGCTTCTTCCACCCGGCTGAACAGATCCTCATCGGACATGCCGGAAATATATTCCAGGACCGTAGCCTCGTCCACGCCCATCTCCTGGGCATAGGACTGCGTCACCTGAGCCTCGATATCGGACCGGGTCAGGCCAGCCATCTGTTCCGCCACCGTGCTGTTCAGAAATTCCTCCGTGGGCTGGGAGGATACATCCAGATACATGGCTGCCTTCTGCGTTGTGTCCTGCGTCTCCAGATAATCTAGGAAGGCGGCGCGCTTCTCCGCGTCGGTCGGCTCCGCATCATCCTGGGTTGGGAAGGGCAGACCGGAAATCACGTCCGTGGCCGGGTCCGCCAGCTGAGCGGCCAGAACCGGCTGATCCTCCAGCTGGTCCAGCACATACTCCGTCAGCAGACTGGTATAGGCCATCGCGCCGCTGAGCATGGTGGCCGTGGCGTCGGCGTTGGGACGGATAATACCCACCACCTTCAGAGTGACGCCCGCCGTATCGGAATTGTAGAGGAACTCCATCCCCGCGTCCGTGGACCGCAGATCGACGTAGGCTCCGGTGTTCGGGTCCTTTTCATAGCAGGCCGCGGGGAGCAGCATTTTGTAGGTCCGGTTACACAGCTCCTCGTAGGTCCAGGATTCATCCTCCTGCACCTCGATTTCCGCCCGATTCATCACGGCCTCGGTCAGGCTTTGCATATCCGCCTTGCTCTTAATGCCCAGACCGTAGAGCATCAGGTCCGACAGGGTGTTCCGCTCATTGACCACCAGAACCACCTCGTCATAGGCCGCGGGCCAGTCGCCGTAGATCAGATCATACTGCTCCCGCACCAGCGGGCTGATGATCTCGCCATCCTCGCCGGGCAGCATTTCCTCCCACACACTGACAGTGCTGAAGTTCTCCATGTCACCCATATAGGCGGAGGAAATGCCCGATATGCCCTCGCCGTAGATTCCGCCGAGAGACGACTCAATCAGGTCCATAATGTCGGATTTGACGATCTCCCCGTCCGGGTCCTGGGCGTAGATCTCCATATTCAGGTCGTAGGTATACTGAATGGCGCTGGTGTACTGGTGAATGGGACTATCCGGGTCCAGCAAATACTGCCGGAAGGACTTTAGATCGTTGGTCTGAGTCTCTGTGGAATTGAGGCTGTTCATCAAGTCGTACATAATTGTACTGGAATAGATCCGGTCATCGTCCTCACGCGTCTCGCGGATTTCGTCCGTAACGCCCATCATGGCGGTCATCAGGGCCGAAATATCGGCGCTCTCCGCCTCAATCTGGATGGGATAGGAGGACAGCGTATCCTCCTGGACCTGGTCGATATAGGTCTGAATGCCGTTGGACAGGGAGAGAATCAGCGCAATGCCGATGATGCCGATGGCCCCGGCAAAGGCCGTCAAAACGGTGCGGCCCTTCTTGGTCATCAGATTATTCAGGGACAGGCCCAGAGCCGTTGCCATGGACATGGAGGGCTTTTTTGCCTTGGACTTCTGAATCTCACGCCGCTGCTCGGCGGCCTCCTCTTCCTCGGAATAGGGATTGGAATCGCCGGTAATCCGGCCATCCAGCAGCTGCACGGTGCGGGTGGCATAGCGCTGGGCCAGGTCCGGATTGTGCGTGACCATGATAACCAGCCGGTCCCGGGCCACCTCCTTAAGAATCTCCATGACCTGAACGCTGGTCTCCGAATCCAGCGCACCGGTGGGTTCATCGGCCAGGAGGATTTCCGGGTCGTTGACCAGGGCGCGGGCAATGGCCACCCGCTGCATCTGGCCGCCGGACATCTGATTGGGCTTTTTGTGGAGCTGATCGCCCAGACCCACCTGCTCCAGAGCCTCCTTGGCCCGGCGGCGGCGTTCTGCCTTTGGTACGCCGGACAGAGTCAGCGCCAGCTCCACGTTGGACAGGACCGTCTGGTGGGGAATCAGATTGTAGCTCTGGAACACGAAGCCGATGGAATGGTTGCGGTAAGCGTCCCAGTCCCGGTCTTTGAATTCCTTGGTAGAGCGGCCCGCAATCAGCAGATCGCCGCCGGTGCATTGGTCCAGGCCGCCGATCAGGTTCAAAAGAGTGGTTTTACCGCAGCCGGAATGGCCCAAAATGGCCACAAATTCGCAGGGTCGGAAACAGATATCCAGCCCCCGCAGAGCCTGAACCTGATTGCCGCCCTGCCCGTAGACTTTTGTAATTTGCTTGAGCTTCAGCATGAGGGAACTCCTTCTTTCTGGATGCCTTGATGGATAATTGCCAGCTGCTGCTCCAGCAGCTGGCGGTTTCGCATTTCATGATTGGGATGGCGCAGGGTGTCGGTCAGGGCGAAGACGCCGACGCTGACCAGCATATGCAGGACGGCAAAGCACTGCTCCCGGCTCTCCACTGCGCAGCCGGAGTTCTCCAGCAGTCCCATGGCCTCCTGGGTCATGGCCGCTAAATCCAGCTGTTCGGAGAATTGCTGGAGGTCCAGCTCGGTGTTCAGGCGGATCAGGTGGTAGATTCGCGTCTGTTCCAGACTGCGTCCCTGCTGATTTTTTCGCCATAAAACCAGGTCATACATCCCCGAGATGGCCGCGAACAGGTCGTTGCCATGGACCGTCAGCTGGGCCAAAAACATGGACTTGGCGGCTTGCAGGATCGTTTGCAGCAGATAGGCGAACAGATCCTCCTTGCCTGCAAAATACTGATAAAAGCTGCCCCTGGAAATCCCCGCCCCCTGGATGATCTTGTTGATGGAGGCATCCATATAGGATACCGTGGTAAACTCCTGCCACGCGGCGTCAATCAGCCGCTGCCGCTTGGCCTCCGGCAGGTTAAAAAAAGTGGAAGTGGGCATAGAGATCCTCTTTCTATGAAAGAATTGAGAATACGAAGTAAGCGCCGAACCCCTCGCAGGGCCGTGCAGTCCTTGACAGGTGTGCAAAATTCCATTCATCCCCGCAAAGGACATCTTCATTCTCAATTCTCAATCAAAATGTGACAGGCTGTCATAATCATACATGACACCCTGCCACAAGTCAAGGGGAAAGCTGGCAGCTTTCACAAAATATTCAAAAACGTTTTAGGCAGTTTATCCAGGAAGCGCTTCTTCCTCCTGTTCCTCCCTTAACCACAGGCCCGCCGTGCTGGTGACGGGCAGGGACAGGGCGATGGCTTTTGCCTTGCTGCGCAGACCCGCCTTTTCCATAACGGCCTGCATAATGGCGTTTTTTTGGGCGCGGGGTACCACAATCAGCACCGCCTCCTTCTCCGAAGCCAGGGAGAAGCCCAAGAATTTTTCCGCCGCCTCCATGCCGGTACCCTTGCCGTGGATCACGGTGCCGCCTCCGGCCTTGGCCTCCCGGGCGGCGTCCATAATCAGCTCTGTATAGCCCTGATTGGCAATGATAATCAGCAGCTCATAGTGGGTCTCTTTCAAGGTCGATTCCTCCCCTTTTTCAAATGGCTGTCCATTCAGCAGGAATTGCAGCTGCTTCTTGCCGCCGATGCTGCTGATGGGCATCAGAAACGCGATACCGGTGCCGGGTACATCGATGTGCATCTGCTTTTGCAGGGCGCTTTTCAGCGTCTTCCATGTCTCACCCGTGATCACGGAGGTGATGATTGCCTTCTCCGCCGCGGCCAGGCCAAAATAATCCAGAATATCCGAAGCAGCTGTCCCCCGGCCCAGCGTTACCATGCTCAGCGACGCGCCGTGTTCGGCGTATAGGTCCAGAAAGCGCTTGACCGGCCGGCGGTTGACGATGGAAACCATCAAATACAGTTCACTCATAGGCGGCCTCCCTACAATTCAATAATGGCGTCGTCATCCAGCATGGCAAAGGCCAGGGCAGCATCGGGCGCTGCGTCGGTCCGGCGGACATGGCGCTGCTTCCGCTGAGAGACAAGTCCTAAAATCTGGATGGTAATCAGCGGGGTCATGGCCACCATGGCCACCACGCCGAAGGCGTCGGTAATCAGGTCGCCGCCCACAGCGGTGCAGGCTCCCTGGGCCAGAGGCAGCAAAAATGCCGCCGTCATGGGGCCGGAGGCCACGCCGCCGGAGTCGAAGGCGATGGCCGTGTAGAGCTTCGGGACGAAAAAGGAGATTGCAATGGCAATGCAGTAGCCAGGGATCAGAAACCACATGATGGAGATTCCCGTCAGGACCCGCACCATGGCAATGCCCACAGACAGCGCCACGCCGATGGAGAGACCGGTCCCCATGGCGTTGGCGGATACCGCGCCGTCGGTCATCTCCTCCACCTGCTTGTTGAGAACGTACACCGCAGGCTCGGCCTTGACAATAAAATAGCCCATAACCATGCCGATGGGGATGATAATCCAGCTATACCGGGACCCGGCCAGGACCTGTCCCAGATAGTTTCCGGCGGGCATGAATCCCACATTGACGCCGGTTAAGAACAGCACCAGGCCCACATAGGTATAGATCAGACCTACACCGATTTTTAAAAGGCTCCGTTTGGGGGTGGTTCGGGTGGCCAGTTGAAACAGGCCGAAAAACGCCACAATGGGCAGCAAGGAAACGGCGATCTCCCGGATATAGGTGGGCAGGCCCGTTCGAAACAAGGCCCACAGCTCCACGGAATCGGCCACCTCGGGAATGGCCGCGGCCGTATATGTGCTCTCCTGAGGGCGGTAAATCATACCCAGAAGCATGACCGCCGCGATGGGGCCGATGGAGCAAAGCGCCACCAGGCCGAAGCTGTCATCCGCCGCGTGGCGGTCGCTTCGGATGGAGCTGACGCCCACACCCAGGGCCATGATGAACGGCACCGTCATGGGTCCGGTGGTAACGCCGCCGGAGTCAAAGGCCACGCCGAGAAAGTCCTTCGGAACAAAAAAGGCCAGCACAAAAATCAGCGCGTAGAAAATCAGCAGCAGATTCCGCAGCGGAATGCCGAAGAGCATCCGCAGCAGAGCAATAACCAGAAAGCTGCCGACGCCGACGGCCACCGCCAAAATCAGCACCAGGTTCGGAACCGAGGGTACCTGGCCCGCCAGGACCTGCAAATCCGGCTCAGAGATGGTGATGATAAAGCCCAGCAGAAACGAAAGCCCGACGATTACCCAGACCTTCCGGCTCTGGGTCATGCGCTTGCCCACCTGCTCTCCCATGGGCGTCATAGATATCTCCGCGCCCAAGGTGAAAAACATCATCCCGATAACCAGCAGAACGCTGCCCAGCAAAAAGCACAGCAGAATGCTGGGGGAGATGGGCGCCACGGAGAAGCACAGCACCAGCACCAGCCCAATGATCGGCAGCACCGCCTGCAGCGCCTCCCGCAGCTTTTCTTTTAATTTTTCCGTGGTGGTGTTTTTCAAACCGCTCCCCCATTCTGCTTGATTTGTTAGGACTGCACCCCTCGTGCCCCCTCTTAGGGGGCTGGCACGGCGAAGCCGTGACTGGGGGTTGTTGGACGACAGATTTTACCGACAAAACGTACCGCTCTGAAAACGATACAACCCCCACCGCTTCGCGGAGCCCCCTAAGAGGCGCCCGCCCGCAGGC
>CAYTXW010000071.1:0-7024 GCA_964441575.1 uncultured Oscillospiraceae bacterium | reverse complement strand
ATTTCAGGCGGGAGTAGGCCCCCTCGCCGGAAATCACGAAGTCCGCTTCCTTGACGCCGCCCAGCTCGGTTTCATTGTAGTTCATCAGTTCCACCTTCCAGCCCCGCCGATCCGCGTACATAGAGTACATCCGGAACAGAGAGTGGGCAAACAGGGCGCTTTCCTCGCCGCCGACGCCGCCGCGAATCTCCACAATCACGTCCTTGTCATCGTTGGGGTCCCGGGGCAGCAGGAGAATTTTCAGCTGCTGCTCCAGGTCCTCCAGGTCTTTTTTGGACCGGGTGTATTCCTCCTGACACAGCTCCCGTATGTCCGGGTCCAAAGCACTGTCCAGCATCTCCCGTAGATCCTGATTCTCCTGCCGGGCCTTTTGATACCGGCGGTAGGTCTCCACGATTGGCTCCAGCTGCCGCTGCTCCCGCAGGAGCTTAGTTGCGGCCTTGGGGTCGTTATAGAAGTCCGGCTGAGCCGCCCGCTCGGCCATTTCCGCATATCGTTCTTCCACTAATTGCAGTTTGTCCAGCATGGTCTTACTCCTTACGATAAAGGTTCAAAATCACCTGGGCCGTATCCGTCAGATGGTCCGTGGCCGCCAGACGGGCCGCGCCATCCTTGGTAATGCGCCAGAAGTGAGGGGTCATACTCAAAAGATTCTGCACCTGCTCCGGCGATGACAGGGAAAAGGAGAACGCCAGGGTCTCGGCCCGCTCCAGCCGGAAGCCCGGAAGCTGCGGATGGAGGACCTTTTTCTTGTGCAGAATCGTGGGATAGATGATGGATTTTAGACCCATCAGATGTTCCGGTCCGGCCAGAACCTGCAAAAAAGCGCCGCCGGGCCGCAGGACGCGGGCAAATTCCGCCTCTGCGGTCAAGGTGAACATGGACAGCACCGCGTCAAACGAGTCGTCCGGGAATGGCAGCGCGGCGGCGGTGCCGGTCAGCCAGAGAGCCCGCTTGTTTCGCACGGCGGCGAAGCGCACCGCGTCCTTGGAAATGTCAATTCCGGCATATTCTGCCTGCGGCAGTGCGGCCTGGAGCTGCGTCAGGTAATAGCCCTCACCGCAGCCGGCGTCCAGCACGGCATGGGGCGACAGCGGCGCCAAAAACCGGCAGACCGCGTCGGAGATGGGCCTGTAATAGCCGCCGTCCAGAAAGGCTTTTCGGGCCGCGATCTGCTCCTTGGTGTCGCCGGGATGACGGGTATGCTTGCGGTCCACAGTCAACAAGTTTACATAACCTTGCCGCGCCACGTCAAAACAATGCCCGGCGCAGCAGCGCCAAGTATTCTCTCGCCGTGTCAAAGGCTGTCCGCACACCGGACATAAAAGGACCATGGAACCGCCCCCTTCCCGTTCCTCTATTCTACTGTATTTTTCCGTTCAGGTCAAACCCTGGAAGCAAAAACCTGTGTACTTTTTTTTAAACGGCACAGAATAACCCTATCTTTTGGAAAGGAGCCGGAAGTATGCGCCGGTTGCTTGCGATTTTATTGACTTTTGCGCTGATTGTGCCAGTGTCGGCCTCCAACGGACCAAAGGGGTATATTGCCCTGACGTTTGACGATGGTCCCTCCGGATCTATCACAGAGCGGCTTCTGGAGGGGTTGGCCCGGAGGGACGTGAAGGCCACATTTTTTGTCTGCTGCTACCGCATGGACCAGTACCCGGAAACCCTCGCGGCCATTGCCGAAGGCGGCCATGAGATCGGTCTGCACAGCTGCTGCCATGAATACATGAACCGCATGACGGCCGAAGAGGTTGCCGCAGACATGGAGGCATGTTCCGCTCTGCTGGCGGAATACACGGGCCTGTCCGCCACTCTGTTCCGCCCGCCCGGGGGCCTGTACAGCGACGTTCTGCTGGAGGAAGCCGAAAAGGCCGGTTTCTCCATTCTGCTCTGGTCTGTGGATCCGGAGGACTGGAATGCGAATCGAAAGGATCAGGTGCTTCCGCACCTGGTGCAGCACACCGGGGCTGGAGACATTGTGCTGCTCCACGACCTGTATCCCAATTCCGTAGACGCGGCGCTGAAACTCATCGACCAGCTTCGGGCAAAAGGGTATGAGTTCTGCACCGTCTCCGAGCTGGCCGGGGTGTATCATACGGAGTTGGAGCCGGGGAAGGTATATCGGGAGTTTCACTGATGCATTCGCCCTCGTGTTCTCTGAGAGAGGACACGGGGGCGGGCGTGTCCATGCGGGAAAATAGAATTGACAAATGGGCCTCCGGCTGTTATACTAACCGTATTAAGTCAATTAGTACTTTAAGGAGGGAACCAGCCTTGATTACCATCAATGCCCGGGACCCGCGTCCCATTTATGTGCAGATCAAGGAGGGCATCTGCCGCCTGATTCTCACAAAGGCGCTGCGGGAGGGGGATCAGCTGCCCAGTGTGCGGGAGATGGCCGGACAGCTGGCCATCAACCCCAACACAATCCAACGGGCCTACCGGGAGCTGGAGGGCGAGGGCTTCATCTATTCCATGCCCGGGAAAGGCTCCTATGTAGCTCCGTTGAACGAGGTGGACCAGAGCCGGAGAGCCGCCAGGCTGGCGGAGTTCCGGGAGGCGGCTTCGGAGCTGCTGCATCTGGGGACAACGAAAGAGGCGCTGACAGAGATATTGGATGAGCTGGAACAGGAGGACAGCCATGATTGACGTTCGTAGTCTTACAAAAACCTTTGACGGGTTTCTGGCCCTGGACAATCTGTCCATGACCATTCCGCAGGGTTCGGTCTATGGCCTGGTGGGACCCAACGGTGCGGGCAAATCCACATTGATCCGCCATTTGATGGGGGTCTACCGGCCCGACAGCGGGGAAATCACCGTGGACGGCCTGCCGGTCTATGAGAATTCCATGCTGAAAAGCCGCATGGTCTGCATTCCCGATGAAATTTTCTACTACACCGGCGACACCATACGGGACCTGAAAAAGCTCTACAAGGGCGTCTATCACCGGTTTGACGAGGACCGGTTCCAGCGCCTGGGCGAGGTGTTCCGGCTGGATCCCAAAAAGGCGGTGCGGCGGTTTTCCAAGGGGATGCAGAAGCAGATGGCCTTCTGGCTGGCCATTTCCTGCCGCCCGGACGTACTGGTGCTGGATGAGCCGGTGGACGGTCTGGACCCGGTCATGCGGCGGCAGATTATGAGCATCATTCTGGAGGATGTGGCCGAGAATGGCACCACGGTGCTGATATCTTCCCACAATCTGCGGGAGCTGGAGGACATCTGCGACCATGTGGGCATTATGCACCAGGGCCGTATGATGCTGGAACGCTCCCTTTCGGCTTTGCAGGAGAACATGGTTAAAGTCCAGCTGGTGACGGACCAGCCTCTGCCGGAGGCGCTGCAAGTGATCCATACCTCCACAGTGGGCCGGGTGCAGACCGTCATTGCCCGGGGCAGCGCAGAACAGGTGGAGGCCCTGCTGGCCCAGACCAATCCGCTGCTGTGCGATGTGTTGCCGCTGTCCTTGGAGGAAGTATTTATCTACGAGCTGGGAGGTGTGGACTATGAAGTCAAGAACGTTCTGCTGTAGCGGCGCAATCATGAAAAAGGATCTGCTGCGGGGCGCACCGCTGTGGAGCATTTATCTGCTGATCTGGCTGGTGGCCATGCCCCTGTCGCTGCTTTCCCAGCGCGGCTGGCGGGATCCCGTGGAGATGCAGTATCTGGTGCTGGAGGCCGCTGCGGCGTCCTCTCATATCATACCGTTTTTCTATGGCCTGGGCGCAGCCTGCCTGCTGTTCTCCTACCTCTACCGCAGCCGGAGCGCCAACTTCTTTGCCGCCCTTCCCTTGCGGCGGGAGTCCCTGTTTGCCACCAAGTATGTGACAGGCCTAATGTACTTGCTGCTGCCCAATCTGGTTATTTCTGTGGTGACGGTCCTGATTGGGGCTGTGCTGGGCGTCAATCTGGCGGCGCAGGTTTTGGCCTGGTTTGCCATGTCGGCCCTGGGCTATGTGTTTTATTTCAGCTTTGCGGTTCTCTGTGCCATGGTGGTGGGCCATCTGGCGGCGCTGCCCCTGCTCTACGGGGTGCTGAATTTTACAGCCATCGTCCTGGAGACCATTGTCCGGGCGCTGATGGAAAACTTTGTCTATGGCTGGTACAGCACGGGATATACGTTGGAATTCCTCTCGCCGCTGTGGTACTGCCTGACCGGTCACGGGGCCTCCGCCAATTTGACCTATGGTGACGCGCCCAATTTGACCGTCTGCAATCTTACAGGCTGGAAAACGGTTCTGATTTACGCCGCTGTGGGCGTGGTATTTGCGCTGGCGGCCTTTTGGATGTACCGCAGGCGGCGCATGGAGTCTGCCGGAGATGTCATTGCCGTGCGGCAGCTAAAGCCGGTGTTCCTCTACTGCTTCACCGTAGGGTGCAGTCTGGTTATTGGCTGGATTCTGGCGCTTATACTGATTGACAACACAGAAGGCGGTCACTTCCTGGCGGTTCTGGGATGCCTGCTGGCGGGGGCAGTTATGGGCTACTTCAGCGGCGAGATGCTGCTCCACAAGTCCTTGCGGGTCTTCCGCAAGAGAAACTGGGCCAACTGCGCCGTGGTCTGCGCCGTGATTGCCGCAGCGCTTTGCTGCTGCCGGTTCGACGTGTTCGGTTACAGCAATTATGTGCCGGAAGCGGCAGAAGTGGCTGCCGTCAGCCTTGACGCGAACAACGGCTACTCCGATTCACCCCAGCTGATTGCCCAGGTGGTGGATTTGCACCGGGATATCGTGGACCAGCGGCCAGACGAAAATCTTTCCGGCGCAGGAAGCCGCATAGTCGTCTTCCGCTACCGGCTGCAAAACGGGAAAGAAGTCTCCCGCTGCTACCGGCTGCCCCAGTCTGAGACCCCCTCCGATGGCAGCAGAACGCTGCTGGGACGGTTTGAGGATGCCTACAACGATCCGGATTACATTGTGGCCCGGACTCTGCCTGCCGATTATACCGAGGCGGATATTCGGCTGGTCTATTTCTTTGGCAACGCCGCCGACGGCAGCTCCTATGAGAAATATCTGTCCGCCGCAGAGGGCTATACGCTTTTGAAGACAGCCGTGGAGCCGGATTTGCGGGAGAGCAGTATGGGGTTTACGCAATGGGAGGACCAGCCTGCCACAGCCGAAGCTGCCCCGGAGACCGTCAGCGATTGGGAAGCCTACATCGAAATCGAATTCCAAGAGCATCGATACAGCTATCTGCTGTTGACCCCCGACGCTACCCGCACGATCCAGGCCCTGCTGGACCTGGGGATTCCGGAGGAAATGTTTGAATGATAAAGCGGCTGGTATTGCTACGCCACGGAATCACCGAGGCCAACCGGCTGCATCGCTACTGCGGGTCCACCGACCTTTCCTTGGACCCGCAGGCTCTGGCAGAATTCCGGGCTGTCCGCGCCGGGCTGGTCTATCCGGACCCGGCGGGCTTTCAAATTCTGACCTCCGGCATGGCCCGTACCGAGCAGACGCTGCTGGAGCTTTACGGCGCTGTGCCGCATGGGGTGGAACGGGACTTCCGGGAGATGGATTTTGGAGCCTTTGAAAACAGAACGTATGCGGAATTGAAGGACAATCCGGCCTATCAAGCCTGGCTGACTGGCGACAACGAGCAGAACGTCTGCCCCGGTGGGGAAAGCGGGGCGCAGATGACGGCCCGGGTTCTGGCGGCGTTGGACCGGCTGGAGGCAGATACGCTGCTTGTGACCCACGGCGGCGTCATTGCGGCCATCATGGCGCATCTGTTTCCGGATCAAAATCGGAACCGCTACCAATGGCAGCCCCAGCCCTTTTGCGGGTATGAGATCGCCCGGACGCCGGATGGAGCGGAATACCGGGGGATTCCGGAACGTCCTGCCGGAACGGGCGCCGGGAAGAAAGAATGAAGATTTCCACTGGCGCGGACAAAATCGAATTTTCTGCGGATAATAGGCGCGGAACCGGCCGAAGCAAGGATGCCTTTCACTTCTGAAATGCCGATAAACGCAGTATTATCAGGAGAAAACCGAACTTCACCTTGATTTTTATCCCCAAAAAGAGGGGCTGCCTCTTATGATCCGGAAGGATCATTTTGAGACAGCCCCGCACTTATTACGGTCAGCCTTCAATCATGATAGTCTTTTTCTCAGGCAGTTTTTTGACGTCTTTTTTGGGGATGGTCAGGCTCAGCACACCGTGCTCAAATTTCGCGCCGATGTCTTCCTCGGTAAGCGTATCGCCCACATAGAAGCTGCGCTGCATCGAGCCGGCATAGCGCTCCCGCCGGATGGCCCGGCCTTTTCTGTCCTCTCGATCCATGTCAAGCCCCTTGACAACAGCCACCGTCAAGCATCCGTTTTCAAGAGTCAGGGTGATTTCATCCTTCTTAAAGCCCGGCAGATCGATGTCCATTTCGTAATGATCATCATACTCGTGTACATCGGTCTTCATTGCCCGTGCAGCGTGTTTGCCGTACAGCTTTCGATCAATGTCTCGAAATTCCGGCCAGTCTGGAAAATCAAAGAAGTCATCAAACAAACTCTCTCCATAAATACTCGGTAACATAGGTCATACCTTCTTTCTAAAATTGGCGCTGTTTGCGCATCTGTTTGTTACCTGAGCAGGGAGGGAAGGAGGTCGTTCGTTCGATCTCGGTTCCTCTGTTCAATTATCATTATAGTCCGAAAATTAGCACTGTCAATAGGAGAGTGCTAATTTACTGTAAACAAACTGTGAACTTTTTTGAAAACCGAGCCGGATACCATACAGAGCTTCCCGATGGAAGCTGCGCCGCAATGTCTGCGTCTTTCTTCCCGGCCGGAACCGCCGTTGTTCCAAAATCTTGCCATAATAGCGCCCGGCCGGTCCATGCGCTTGGTATAGAGCGGAACGCCCCGTTTCATCTGCCGCACAGCATTTTCGGCAGGCGGTCATCTGCAGGGAATACCGGCCTGGACGCGGTCACGTTTCGAAGCGGCCGGTTTTTCAACACATCAGGAGGCCACCTCTAAAAACTGCCCGGTTTTAATGTGATAACTATGTTCTCCCTGTTC
>CAYTXW010000070.1:0-7076 GCA_964441575.1 uncultured Oscillospiraceae bacterium | reverse complement strand
CGTTGTCGCCAATGAGGTTGTGGATACGCTGGCGCATTTCATTGGCCGCTTTGTTGGTAAAGGTGACGCAGAGGATATTTTCGGGAAGAATCCCCAGCTCGTTCACCAGAAAGGCGAACCGATGGGTCAGCGCCCGCGTCTTGCCGGAGCCGGCCCCCGCAATGACGCGCACATAGCCTTCCGTTGCCGTCACGGCGGCAAGCTGCTCCTCGTTTAATCTCTGTTCCATTTTCTCACCGGCCTTCCTGATTATTTGATGTGTCTGCCCGACAAATTGGAAATTATTTTACCTCAATCCAAATACCGGTATCACGCATTTCAGAATTTGAAGCGCTTTTCTCAACAGGCTGAATCAGACGTCGTTGATTTCCCCATCTCTGGAAGTTTTCTTCTTCTCTCAATCTGTTATCATATTCCGATACATCCGGTATTTTGTAAATCTTTTTATCTCCGGGTTCATATCATTATCATCCGTTAGGCTCCGATTTTCGCTCTCACAATATGAAATAGTATACCTTTCATTTCTGATTTTTTCAACTGCCTTAACGGATTCGCACCGACTTTTTGCAGGTGTTGCAATGAAGTGTTACAAAGGATATGCATTTGCACTCTTGGCTTCCATATGATATAATAGCCCTCCCCGGAACTGCCGGGCAGGAGGTTATGATGAACGAACGAGAAGTTTCAGAAATTCGACGGCGCTTCCGGTCGGATAAGAGCAATATTACCCATATTCGGGGCTGCTATGTCAGCGACAAGGGGGAGGTCCTCTCCCAGCTGAATCAGTCTGTCTCCCTGATGCTGGAGGATGAAAAAGAAAAGGTTCTGGGCGTTCTGAAACGAACGCTGTCCGGGACCTTGGGCAAAAACCTGATGGATCTCTCCTTCCCCACAGCGCAGGTGGTCAACGGGGAGGAACACAAGCTGCTGATGAAGCTGCGGGACTCCCGTCTGGAGGACGGGGATGCGGTGGAGACCTTCTTCGACCATGTGCGCCAGTGCGTGACAATGGACACCAACTATTTGATTCTCCTGGCCTATGACGCCTACGATGTGCCTTTCCGGGGCCGGGACGGCGCAAGGCTGGATGACGCTTCGGCGGATGTATTCTCCTATATTCTGTGCAGTGTCTGCCCGGTGAAGCTGTCCAAATCCGCCCTGAGCTATCACACTCAGGAACAGGCATTTCACAACAGCAAGACCGAATGGATCGTCTGTTCGCCGGAGCTGGGATTCCTGTTTCCGGCCTTTGACGACCGCAGCACCAATCTCTATGGAGCGTTGTACTACAGCCGGGATATCGCGGACGCCCATGCGCAGTTTATCGACACGGTATTCGGCGGTGAGCCGCCCATGCCCGCCGCGGCTCAGAAGGAAACCTTCCAGTCCGTCCTGGGAGGCAGCTTGGAGGACGATTGCAGCATGGCTGTGGTTCAGGCGGTCCATGCGCAGCTCAGCGACATGATTCAGGAACACAAGGAAAGCAAGGAGAAGGAGCCGCTGGTCATTTCCAAGCCGGAGGTCAACCATGTGCTGGAAACCTGCGGATTATCCGAGGCGCGGGTGGAAGCCTTTGACAAGGGCTTTGACGAATCCTTCGGCGCACATACGGACCTGAATCCGCAAAACCTGGTGGATGCCAAACGCTTTGAAATCAGCACACCTGACGTCAAAATTCAGGTAAACCCGGAGCGTCGGGATCTGATCGAGACCCGCATTCTGGGCGGGGCCAAGTACATCCTGATCCATGCCGAAGATGGCGTGGAAGTCAACGGCGTACCGATTCAAATCAAATAAAAGAATCACACGAACGGCAGGACTCAGTCCTGCCGTTCGTACTCATCCATGAATTTACCGCTGTGTTCCCAAATAGAACAGCGCCAGGGTGCCGGGGCCGGAGTGGGAGCCGATGACAGGGCCGGTATAGTTGATACAGACCTCCGGCACATGGTACTGCTCCTTGACCAGGCCGGCCAGATACTCCGCATCCTCCAGGCAGTCGCCGTGGCAGATGAACATGGTTTGCTTTTCCGGCTCAATGGCGCTCTCGCCAACCTTGGCGGCGATGGCGCGGATGGCGGCCTTACGGCCCCGGGCCTTGGATACGGCCACCAGATGGCCGTCGTTGTCCACATGCATGATGGGCTTGATTTGCAGCAGGCTGCCCATGACGGCCGTGGCGCCGGAAATGCGGCCGCCCCGCTTGAGAAAGTAGAGATCGTCCACGGTAAACCAGTGGCACAGATGGAGTTTGTTGGCCTCGGCAAAGTCCCGGGCTTCCTCCAATGTCGCCCCTTCCAGGCGCTTTTTTGCCACATACCAGACCAGCAGGCCCTGACCCAGGGAGGCGCACAGAGTGTCCACCACATAGACCTTCCGCTCGGGATACTGCTCCATCAGCTCCTGCGCAGCCAAATAAGCGGCGCTGAAGGTGGTGCTGAGGCCGGAGGAAAAGGCCAGAATCAGCGCATCCTCCCCCGCCTGCAGCACCGGCTCGGCAGCGGCCCGCCAGGAAGCGGGGTTGGCGGCGGTGGTGCTGGTGGAGGCGCCGTTCCGGAGTCCCGTGTAAACCTCTTTGATGTCCAAAGCGCGGTAATCCAAATAGTTGGGATATTCCGTTCCATTATAGTTCAGTGTCAAAGGCACAACCACCAGTTCAAGCTGGTCTGCCATCTCCTGGGTCATATCACAGCTGGAGTCGGTCAGAATTCGATAGGTTCCCATAGCCATTTTCCTTTCAAGCGATATTCTGCAAGAACTATATCTATTTTATCATGTCCTGCCCGGTTGGTCAATGGAGGACATGAACTATACGCCGTTTTTCTATTGCAAAGGCCGTTCGGGCAGCATATAATATACCAAAACTGTAACTGGAGGGGACGCCTATGACTCGGCTGTTGCTGCGGCTGTTTGTCCGTCATGCAGACCAGACGGAGGATCCGGCGGTTCGGGCCGCCTATGGAAAGCTGGCGGGAATCGTAGGGATCGTGTGCAACGGGCTGCTGTTCACCGGCAAGCTTTTGGCCGGCATTCTCTCCGGAAGCGTCTCGGTGCTGGCCGACGCGGTGAATAATCTCTCCGATGCATCCAGCTCCCTTGTGACGCTCCTGGGCTTCAAGCTGGCGGAAAAACCGGCGGACCAGGGCCATCCCTTTGGCCACGCCCGCATGGAATATCTGTCCGGTCTGGCCGTGGCGGTGATGATTCTGTTCATTGGCGCGGAGCTGGCCAAAACCTCCATCGAAAAAATCATGCATCCGGCAGCCGTGTCCTTTACCGCCCTGACAGCCGGCATTCTGATCGTATCCATCCTGGCGAAGCTGTGGCTTGCCGGCTTTGACAGAGCGCTGGGAAGACGCATCGGCTCCAAAACCCTGGAGGCTGCGGCGGCAGACAGCCGCAATGATGTAATCTCCACGGCGGCGGTGCTGCTGGCCGGACTGATCAGCCGGCTGACCCGCTGGCACATTGACGGCTGGATGGGGTTGGCTGTGGCGCTTTTCATTCTTTACAGCGGGGTGCAGATCGCCAAAGAAACCATCGATCCACTGCTGGGTACGGCCCCCGATCCGGCTCTGGTGCGGCAGATTGAGCACGAGATTTTGACCTACGACAAAGTTCTGGGCATTCACGATCTGGTGGTCCATGACTATGGCCCCGGCCGCCGGTTTGCCAGCGTCCATGTGGAAATGGACAGCCGGGAGGACCCTCTAGTCTGCCATGACATTATCGATTCCATCGAGCGGACGTTTGCCCAAAAGCACCGCTTGCAGCTGGTTATCCACTATGACCCCTTGGTAACAGATGACGGAGAGCAGAACCGGATGCGCCATCTGGTAGCCCAGGAGCTGGCGCTTGTGGACCGCCGCCTGACCATTCATGATTTCCGTATGGTTCGCGGCCAGACGCACACCAGTCTGATTTTTGACCTGGCTCTCCCCTATGAAATGGACAGCCGCCGGGATGAGCTAAAGCGTCTTCTGGATCTGCGGGTTCAGTTCGAGGACAGCCGGTATGAAACGGTCATTACCTTTGACGTCGGAGACGTCCCGGAATGAATGATCAGCCGTGATGGAAAATCCGCTTGTCCAGCGCGAAGATTTTCTGGGAGAATTCCCCCACTGGCGTCTTTTCCAGGTTCTCACGGTAGATCTCCATGCGGCTGTCGATCAAGTCGATACAGCTGAGCAGCTCGGCCTCGGCGCACTGCGGAACCACCGCCGCGCCGAATTCGGGCTGGCCGTGGTGGCTGAGAAGCATATGCTGGAGCAGCATGGATTTTTCCTCCGGGATTTTCAGCTCCTTGGAGACCTCCGCCACCTCCTGTGCGCCCATGACCAGATGGCCCAGCAGCTGGCCCTTGGCGGAGTACTCCGTTACCAGACCCAACTGAGACGTGACAAACTCCTCCAGCTTCGCAATATCGTGGAGCAGGGTCCCCGCCAGCAGCAAATCCCGCTGGACCACGCCGCTGTACAGTCCGGACAGGAACTCCGCGATTTCCAGCATATAGGCCGTATGCATCAAAAGGCCTCCCACGAACCCATGGTGGACACTTTTGGCGGCGGGGCAGCGCCGGAAGGCCGGACCGTGGCGGCGCAGCAGCTCCAGGCAAATGGCCTTGTAGGACGGGTCGGCTATGGAATCCACCAGCGCCTCCACCCGGGCATAGGCCGCGTCCAGGTCCATGGGCGCCGTGGGAACCAGATCTGCCTGATCATAGTAGTCCTGCGGCGCAGCCAGACGGATTTTCTCCACCTTAACCTGGGGCGCCCCCTTGAACTCCTGCATCAGGCCCTGGACCTTGACCACTTTGCCCTCATCGGCCGGGCCGAGCGGGCCGGGGTAATCCCAGACCTTGGCCTCCACCATGGCGGAAGCATCCGCCAGCGTTGCGGATAAAAAGGGCTTCCCGGCGTTGGTGGTTTTGCTGAACACATTTTTCAGGATATAAAACCCGGTAAAGCTGTCACCGGTGTGCAATTCTGCAAGTTTCATGCTTACCTCACATTTAATAGAATATCCTTATTCTACAACAAAATCCCGCCCGCGTAAACAGCAAGGCGGGATTTTTTGCGGCGATGTCCGTGTTATGGAACCGGGTGCGGGCGAAAGGGCTACAGCGCAGAGGCTATTCCCGGCCCAGCACCAGAATAGAGTAGGCAGGCATGGTGACGCTGCTGTCCTCGATGACCGCTTCCTGTTCGCCCGTCAAAAGCTCGCCCAGAACAGCCAATTCCGAAACGGCGGCGCCCTGAACAGTCAAGCTTTTCAGATCCACGGCGGCCTCTCTGTCCGAGGTGTTGAAGATCAGCAGCAGCTCCCGGCCCGCATAGGACTTGGTGATCACGCAGATCTGCTCACCGGAATGTTCCGCGTCGTAGACGACATCCCCACGGGCAATCTCCGGGTTCTGGTTCCGCAGCAGGATGGCCCGCCGGACATAATTGTAGATGGAGTCCGGGTCCTGAACCTGTTCCTCAAAGCTTCCAAATTTCATTGCGGCGCTGCCGCCCTCGGGGCCTTTGCACATACCCTCGGCGGCCGGGTCCGTACTCCAGTACATCGCCAGGCGCTTGTTCTCATCCGCGCCGGAGCCTTTCATGCCCAGTTCCTCGCCATAGTAGAGGAACACATTGCCAGACATCAACAGATTCATGGCATTGCCCATTTTAGTCTGGGCCTCGCTGTTGTCCCCGGCGTAATATCCGGCGGTACGGCCCAGATCGTGGTTGGTATAGAAGGGCGCGTTGATATAATCCGGGTTATAGGAGGCATAGAGGGCCTGCTCGGCCTCCATCGCGCTGCCGTAGGCGGTTGCGTTCCGGCTGCCCTTGAGAATGCCGGCAATCACGCCGTCGCTGTCGGCAAACTCGAAATCGAACATGGAGTCCACGCCGCTGGCATAATACTGGGCATAGGTACTCTGATCGGTCCAGCATTCGCAGACCAGGTAGGCATCGGGATTGATGAATTTCACATAGTCGTTGAACCAGGAGAGAATTTCCACATTGGCGTCCACAGAGCCGGTGACAAATTCTTTCACCGCATCCAGCCGAAAGCCGTCCACTCCCAGCCCGAGCCAGAACGCGGCGACTTCCTCAAACTCCGCCCGGACAGCCGGATTCTCCAGATTCAGGTCGGGCATCTCGCTCCAGAAGTTGGCCTCATAGTACCAGTCGGTTCCGCTGAGCGGTACATAGCCGGACGGACATTCCCGGGAAAAGTGATAATAGTCCACATAGGGGCAGTCCGACGGGTCCGGGTCCGCGTCCTGCGGCAGACTGCGCATATATTCCGCAGCGGCCTGGAACCAGGGGTGCTGGGAAGAGCTGTGATTCATGGCCAGATCCAGAATCACCCGGATTCCCCGGTCATGGCAGGCGGCAAGCAGCGCCTGAAAATCCTCCAGTGTCCCATATTCCGGGTCCACGTCCATGTAGTTCGTGGTATCGTATTTATGATAGGTGGTGGAGGCCATAATCGGCATGAGCCAGATTCCGCTGACGCCAAGATCGTCCGAGGTGGTATCATCGCCGTCGTTGAGGTAGTCCAGCTTTTCCAGTACGCCGTTCAGATCCCCGATTCCATCGCCGTCGCTGTCGTAAAAGGAGTAGACAAAAATCTCATAATAGGTGCGATAGTTGTCATCCGGCATCTGCAGGGGCCGGGACTGCCAGGCCTCGGAAGCCGCCGGTTCGGCTGCTTCAACGTCCTCTGCCGGAGCCGCCCCACAGGCACACAGGGCGCACAGCAGTAAAACCAGTGCAAAAATCATCGTCCATTTCCATCGGTGTTTCATTGCAATGTCCCCCAAAAGTCGTTGGATAGTATTATCCTAATGTGCCGAAAGCCGAAAGTCAATAGAAATATACCGGCACGACGTCACAGCCAAACATTCAAATCCGTACCCCGGGGCGCCTTCATTTTAATTTATCCGTTCCATATGCTCTATCGAACACAAGGGCCGGACTGCCTTGCGGGCAGCCCGGCTTCTGTGACAAAGGGCGGTTTACTTTATATACTCCTGATGGAATTCAGCCACAGCCAGCGCGACTTCGGCGCGGATTGCGTTT
>CAYTXW010000069.1:0-7228 GCA_964441575.1 uncultured Oscillospiraceae bacterium | reverse complement strand
CACCAGTGACGTCGGTCACTGGTTCGCAATGACACGGATGGACGGAGGCGGTACGTTTACCGCAAATGCGCCCCGTATCACGATCGGATCGCCCTTCGGATGCTTCCGATGGCGTTCTTCTCCAGCCTCGACACCTGGGCCTGGGAGATGCCGATCTCCTTTGCCACCTCCATCTGGGTCTTGCCGTCGCGAAAGCGCATGGAGAGAATCTGCTTCTCCCGCTCCCCCAGCTCGCTCATGGCGTCCCGCAGGGCAATGCGCTCCAGCCACTGCTCGTCCGTGTTCCTGTTGTCCCTCACCTGGTCCATGACCGTCAGCGGGTCGCCGCCGTCGGCGTAGACCGGCTCGTTGAGAGACACCGGCGCGGCAATGGCGTCCATGGATTCCACCACCTCCGCCAGCGGCATTTCCAGACGCCGGGCAATTTCCTCCATGGCCGGCTCCCGGCCCGTTTCCAGCAGCAGCCCTTCCTTGCACTGCAGGACCCGGTAGGCTGTGTCCCGCACCGACCGGCTGACCCGGATGGCGCTGTTGTCCCGGAGATACCGCCGGATTTCGCCCGCGATCATCGGGACGCCATAGGTGGAAAAGCGCACCTCCTTGGTCTCGTCAAAATTCTGCACCGCCTTCAGAAGGCCGATGCAGCCCACCTGAAACAGGTCGTCCGGGTTTTCTCCCCGGCCCGTAAATCTCTGAATGACGGACAGCACCAGCCGGAGATTTCCCTCTACCAGCCGGTCCCGGGCCTCCCGGTCCCCCTGCTTGGACCGCCGGAGCAGCTCGGTCATCTCCTCGTTTTTCAGGGTCTTCAGCTTGGACGTGTTGACCCCGCAGATCTCTACCCTTCCCTGCATATTGCCTCCCGAACGTATGACTTGGTGATGAAAGTATTTCCCGGGAAACGGGATTTGATACCGCCTCCCGGAGAAATCCCCTCACCGGCGGGGACCGGCGCATACGGAAACCATCCCGCCATAATTTTTTCGACATCCGTTCCGTCAACCTCCCGTTCGGTATTTTTTGCGCAAATTTATTTGGAAAATTCCATGTGGAAAAGTCTGTGGAGCATGTTCGAAAAGCCTTGCCGTTTAAAAGTTTTGCACAATCTCCACAGCCTTTTCCACAGCGCGGGATTCGCAACATTTTTAAGAATCGGAGGGCGAATTTCGATTTACATAACGAATTCCGAATATTTATCCGACAAAACAGGAAATATCCGCAACGGACAGCGTCCTGTGCAGTCCCAGGCTGATTCCGTAGCCCAGCAGGCGGGCCATCCGGTCCACTCCGGCGTCGATGTCTCTGGGCGTTACGATCATGGCGGGGCCGCAGGGGCCGGGCGCGGCGGCTTTGCAGCCGTTTTCCTCCAGCACGTCCTGCAGCAGCGTCGCGGCCTCCACCACCGTGGGGACGCCCACCGCCACAACCGGCACCCCCAGGGTCCTGCGGTCAAAGGCGGCGCGGCTGTTGCCCACGCCGGAGCCGGGGACAATGCCCGTGTCGGCCAGCTGCACCGTGGTGCAGACCCGGTCCGGGCTTCTGGAGGCCAGCGCGTCCACCACCACCACACAGCAGGGTCCGGTGCGCTCCACAACGCCCCGGACCACCTCGACGCTCTCCAGACCCGTGGTCCCCAGAACGCCCGGCGCGATGGCGCTGACGGGCCGAAGCTGCGGAAAGCCGCGGCCCAGATGACGGGTCACGACCAGATGGTCCAACGTCCTGGGGCCGACGGCGTCCGGCGTCACGGCGGCATTGCCCAGACCCGCCACCAGCACCGGACCCGGCCCCGGCAGCATCCGCGCCAGCTCCCGGCCCAGACGGGCGGCGGCACGGCCAAAGAACGCCGGGTCCGGCAGCATTCCCCGCTCCAGCTCCAGCGTCACATAGGTCCCCTCGGGCTTGCCCAGGGCCTCGGCCCCGCGCCGGTCCAGAATCTCTACCGTGGTGGCGGTGATGCCCCGGTGGACCGTCTCCCGGGCGCGGACGCCCGGCAGCCGGGTCGTCTCCCCCGCGCACTCCTTCCAAAGCTCCCGGGCCTCCACGGCCAAGTCGGTTCGTTTTGCCAAATGCGTCACATCCTCTCGCCGCTAGTCTCCCCCTGCCGCCGGAAGGGTATGCGAAAAATTTTCAAAAAGCGGAAAATTGGCACTTGATTTTGGCCGGGCTTTTCGCTATAATGTATTTCTGCATGAGACCAACGATGGATTTCCATGTGTAACGCTATTGGAGGAGGTGTAACGATGCCCAACATTAAATCTGCGAAGAAAAGAGTCCTGTTGACCAAGGCCGGCAACGACAGGAACAAGGCTGCCAAGTCCGTTCTGAAGACCACCCTGAAGAAGTTTGATGCCGCCGTGGCAGAAGGCAACCGTGAGCAGGCCGATAGCGCTTACAAGGCTGCCGTCAAGACCATTGACGAGTCCGTCAAGAAGGGCGTTCTGCATAAGAATAACGCTGCCCGCAAAAAGAGCAGCATCACCCTGAAACTGAACCGCCTGGCCTAATAGAACATCCCGAAGGGGCTGTCTCCGGTCGATTCTCCCGAATCGCAAGAGGCGGCCCCTTTTTCCGCGCTTGTACGGGGCGGACCCGGCGGAAAAGCCGGCGTTTTCGCGAACGGCTTCCATCCCGGCCTTGTATTGAAATTTTCCGGTTGACAAACGCGGAAGAAGCCGGTATAATAATGGAGCATTCGAAAAACGGAATGCTTGCAGCTGCGAGAGTGCTGGAATGGTAGACAGGCACGTTTGAGGTGCGTGTGTCCTATGGCGTGTGAGTTCGAGTCTCATCTCTCGCACCAGGAAAACCACGGTTCAAAATGCGAAAAGCATGGAGAAGCGCGGTTTTCTTTTTTGGCCGGAACCGGGAATCGCGGGAGCGGCTCGCGAAAGCGCCGGCTTTTCCGCCGGGGCAGCCGCCCCCGCCGCGGAGGCCGGCGCCATTCCCAAAATGACGGCTTTTCCAACTTTTACAGTTGCGAAACCCGGGGGTTTCTGTTATAATATTACCCGCAATCCTGCGGTTCCGCCGTATGATTGGAATTCCTGTTTCCATGGGGGCGCCGTGCTTTGACCAGATTTTTTGTATCCTCCGACGCCATGCAGGGCAGCTTTGCCGTGCTGGAGGGAGAACAGGCCGCTCACGCCAAGGTCCTTCGCCTGCGGCGCGGGGACGCCGTCATCCTCTGTGACGGCCAGGGCCGGGAGTGCCGGTGTACCGTCTCCGATTTCAGCCCGGGCCGGCTCTCTCTTGTCATTCACAGCCGGGAGGCCTCCCTTGCCGAGCCGCAGCTGCAATGCGGCGTCTATGTGGGCTACCCAAAGGCGGACAAGCTTGAGCATATCATTCAAAAGGCCACGGAGCTGGGGGCCTGCGAAATCGCGGCCTTCCCCTGTGCCAGAAGCGTCTCGCGGCCGGACGAAAGCTCGCTCCCCAAAAAGCTGGAGCGCTGGCGGAAAATCGCGGCGTCCGCGGCGGAGCAGAGCGGACGGGGCCGCATTCCGGCGGTGCTGGCGCTGGATTCCTTCGACGAGGCCGTCCGGCGGGCGGCCCGGGCGGCGCTTCCCGTCCTGTTTTATGAAAATGAGCGCACGCTCTCCCTGAAGGCCGCTGCCGAAGCGCAGCCCTTCCGGACCGCCTCTATCCTGACCGGCCCCGAAGGCGGCCTGACGGAGGAGGAAGTGCGCAAGGCCCTGGACGCCGGGATGCGGGTCTGCTCCCTGGGACCGCGCATTCTTCGCTGTGAAACCGCGCCGCTGTGTGCGCTTTCCGCCCTTCTCTATGCCGCCGGGGAGCTTGGCTGATACTACAATGAACATAAGGATTTGATTGCAATATGGCTAAAAACAGAAACATGACGGAGGAAAAGCTGCGCAAGGCCAAAGACGACAGCACCGTGCCGTACAAGGTCATGATCGCCCTGGCGCTGGCCTGCGCCGCCCTGTTCTCTCTCCGCTCCCTGCGCGCCTACTACGCCACCGTCGGCGGTTTCTCGGCGCTGTACGGCCTGACGCCCTGGATCATCGGGGGCGGACTGGGACTGGCCGTGATTTGCGGCGTTCTGCTGGCAATATGGAAAAAGGCCGCCGTCCGCATGATTTGCCCCTGGTTCCTGACAGCCGGTCTGTTCGCCGCCGTGCTGGGCTGCTCCATGCGCATCGCCTGGGTGGATGACTTCCGCCTGCTGTACTTCCTGTGCGTGGCTGTGCTGGTGCAGTATGTGATCTTCCTGCTGTACCGCTGGGAGTTCTTCCTCGTCTCGCTCTCCACCATGGCCGCCGGCGGCCTGTTCTTCGGCTACAGCTCCGGCTTCGCCCTGAACATCAAAAGCGTCTGCCTGGCCGTGACGCTGCTTCTGGTCCTGGCCGGTACCGCCCTTTGCGGCTTCCTGGCCTCCCGGCACAAGGGCCGCCTGGCTCTGGGCCGCCTCCGCTACGCCATGTTCTCCCCGAAGTTCAGCCCCCTCTTTCTCTATCTGACGGACGCCCTCTGGCTCTGCTGCTTCCTCGTCACGCTGTTTCTGGGCAGCCTGTTCGCCTACTACTGCATGTTTGCCGCCATCGCGCTGGAGTTTATCGCGGCAGTGTATTACACCCTCCAGCTGAATTAAATCCCGCCGTTTCAAAACATACCCCCTCCCGGACAGGCATATGCTTGGACAGGAAGGGGAATGTATATGCGCACATCAGGTTCCATGCTTCGAAGCGCCCTGCTTCTGACCCTGGCCAATCTGGCCATGCGGGCTGTGGCAATGCTGTTTCAGGTCTATCTCTCCGGCGCAGTCGGCGCGGTGGGGGTTGGCCTTTTGCAGCTGATCATGACCGTACACAGCTTTGCCGTCACCGTCGGAACCTCCGGCATCCGGGCGGCGGCCATGTATCTCTCGGCGGAGGAATACGGCCTCCGGCGCTTTGGCGGAATCCGGCAGGCCATGGTCTGGTGCCTCGGCGCGGGTCTGGCGCTCAGCACCCTGGTGGGGGCGGCCATGAGCCTGGGCGCGGAGTTTCTGGCCCTGCACTGGATTCGGGATCTGCGGGCCGCGGCCAGTCTGCGGCTTCTGGGCCTGACACTGCCCCTGACCTGTCTGAGCGCCATTCTGGCCGGGTACTTCACCGCCTGCGGACGGGTCCACCGGCTGGTGGCCGTGGAAATCGCCGACCGGGTCGCGTCTGTGGGACTGACGGTCCGGCTGCTGCAAGGAGGCGTTGCCGGGGACCTGGCCCACGCCTGCGTCTCCATCGTGGGCGGCGGAGCCCTGGCGTCTCTGGGGTCCGTGGCGGCGCTGCTGTGGATGCTGCTGCGGGATCTGCGCCGGTACGGGCCGGTTGGAGAGTCCCTCTCCATGGGAAAGCGGCTGGCGCGGCTCTGTGTGCCGCTGGCGCTGAACGAGTACCTGCGCTCCGGTCTGGGTACGCTGGAGCAGTTTCAGATTCCCCGGGGCCTGTCCCGGGCCGCCGGGTCCGAGGAAGCTGCCCTGGCCGCCTATGGGGTCATCCACGGCATGGTCTTCCCGGTTCTGATGTTTCCCAGCACGGTCCTCTATTCCGTGGCCGATCTGCTGGTGCCGGAGCTGGCCCGGTGCCGGGCAGAGCAAAACCGGCGGCGCATGACCCATCTGACGGGAACCTGTCTGCGCATGGGGCTGCTGTACGCCGGGACCGTGGCGGGGCTGCTCTATGTCCTGGCCGTACCGCTGGGCCGGCTGCTCTATCACCGGCAGGCGGCGGGGGAGTATCTGCGGCTGTTTGCGCCGCTGGTGCTGATGCTGTACATGGACTGCATCGTGGACGGGATGCACAAGGGCCTGGGGCAGCAGGTCTACTGTGTGCGGGTCAACACCCTGACCTCCCTGATGGACGTGGCGCTGCTGTTCTTCCTGCTGCCGCGATACGGCATCGGCGGCTACTTTTTCAGCTTCGTACTGACCCACGCGGTGAATTTTTATCTCAGCATTCGCAGGCTCCTGGCGCTGACGGACCGCATGCCAGCCCTGGGCTTCCCGGCGCTGACGGGGCTGTGCGTCTGCGCGGCAGCGGCGGTTACCGGCTTTTTTGTCCCCGCCGTCTGCCGCTGGAGCGCGGTCTTTCGGACCGGCG
This sequence comes from uncultured Oscillospiraceae bacterium, assembly GCA_964441575.1. Classification (GTDB taxonomy): domain Bacteria; phylum Bacillota; class Clostridia; order Oscillospirales; family Oscillospiraceae; genus Avoscillospira. The sequence continues at coordinate 1,130 of CAYTXW010000069.1, read as the reverse complement.
GAATCTACCTGGCCCTGCTGGGTCTGCTGCTGCTTCTTACCGGCGTCTGGCGCAGGGAGGACACCCGGTGGCTGAAACGGAATTTGAGGCCGAACGGACCGGGCGGCCCGAAATGACACAGCGCAGCCCTCCGGCAGGCCGGACCCGATCCCGTACAAATCCCACAGGAGGTCTTTTTTATGGCAGAACCGCAGATCCAGTTCCACCCCATTCCGCCGCTTTATGACAGCGCTTCCAGGATTCTCATTCTCGGCTCCTTCCCATCCGTCAAATCCAGAGAGGGGCAGTTTTTCTATCACCATCCGCAGAACCGCTTCTGGCGCGTCGTGGCGGGGGTTCTGGGTGTGGAAACGCCGGGGACCGTTGCGGAAAAATCGGCCATGCTCCACCGGGCGCACATCGCGCTGTGGGACGTCATCGGCAGCTGCCGCATTGCGGGTTCGGAGGACAGCAGCATCCGCGACGCGGTCCCCAACGACCTCTCCCCGATCCTGCGGGAGGCGGACATCCGGGCCGTGTTCTGCAACGGCGGAACGGCCTACCTTTCCTACTGCAGATATACCGCTCCGCAGACCGGTCTGGAGGCCGTCAGACTGCCCTCCACCAGCCCCGCCAACGCCGCCTGGACCCTGCCCCGGCTGATAGAGGCCTGGAAGGAAATTCTGCCGTGGCTCGGCGGCGCCGAAATTTGATGCGCGAAGGTGCAAGTTTCCCGGCAATCTTCGGGAAATCAGACCGCAAAAAAGGATTATGGAAACCAAATCCCCGGTTTCATTGATGAAAGAACTCCGATTGCGAGTTTGTTAATAATTGAGATATTTCGGGAAACCGCTTCAAAATACAGCGGTTTCCCGCTGTGCAGAACCCTGTGGAAAGTGTGGACAACTCCTGAAGCGGCCTATTCGCAATAAAATTACGGTCAACTCCCCGTTATGCGGAAAAGCCTGAAAAAAGTTGTGCGCACTCCCATGCGCACAGGTTTTCCCGATTTCAAACATTTCCCATTGACGAACCGGATTTTTTGTGCTAGAATAAGGGACGGAAAAAGGAAATGGAGCCAATTTCCATCGCATCCGCTGGTATAGCTCAGTCGGTACACCCGCCGCAGTGGGCGTGCGTCCGCGCAACCG
>CAYTXW010000068.1:1291-7604 GCA_964441575.1 uncultured Oscillospiraceae bacterium | reverse complement strand
TAGATGGTCTTCTGGGCCACAATGTGGTCGCCCTTCTGGGCCAGGGCCTGGATGGTGTAGGTAATGGCAGCCGCGCCGGAAGCGACAGCCAGACCGGCAACGCCGCCCTCCAGGGCCGCGATGCGCTTCTCAAACACATCCTGGGTGGAGTTGGTCAGACGGCCATAGATGTTGCCGGCGTCGGCCAGACCAAAGCGGGCAGCCGCGTGGGCGGAATTGCGGAACACATAGGACGTGGTGGCATAAATCGGAACGGCACGGGCGTCCGATGCGGGATCGGGCTGCTCCTGGCCGACATGAAGCTGCAGTGTTTCAAATTTGTAGTTGCTCATAAGATCGTACCTCTTTCTGTTTTATGATCCATAAAATGATCGTATATCGTATAAAAAGCCCGGGACAGTGCATCGGCATCTCCCGGACAGAAGAAATGGCAAATCGTCAGTCCCCGCAGGGGAATCGGACGCTACAAGCGCCCGGCCACATCATCAGTCCGGGAGTGCGGCATTCGTCCACAGCGGAAGTTGCTTCTCAGCAGGTCGTCAAGCCAATGGTTCATGTTAAAATTACACTCCCTTCTTTATTAAACCTACATTCTTGCTTGGTTTGTAGGTATAATAGCACTCCTTACCACCGTTGTCAATAGTTGTTTTTTGATTTTTTTCGGTCTATGCCAGCCCTCGTGCCCCCTTCTTAGGGGGCTGTCAGGCCAACGGCCTGACTGGGGGTTGTTGGATAACAGAGCGGTCAAACATACGGTAGAATCTGTTGTCGATACAACCCCCAGGCCGCCCTGCGGGCGTCCAGCCCCCCCCCTAAGAGGGGGGCACGAGGGCGTACCTTCAGATCGGCAGTTTATTAATCCGTTCAGCGCTTGATTCGCATATGGCGTTCCGTTTACGCCCGCACCGCCGCCTCATAGAGGGCGTTTTTGGGGAAGCCTGTCTCCTCGGCCGCCTGTTTCACCGCGTCCTTGCGGCTGAGACCCCGGACCATTTTGGCCTCCACCAGAGCCAGCGCATCCTCCAGCGTTGTCTCCGGCTCCCCGGACGGGGCCGCGCCTTCCAGCACCAGGACGTACTCTCCCCTGGGCGCTTGGTCCCGATAATAGTCCGCCGCGCCCTGAAGCGTGGTGCGCAGAACCTCCTCGTGGAGCTTGGTCAGCTCCCGGCACAGGGAAATGCGCCGGTCCGGGCCAAAGACCGCCAGCAGATCCCGGAGTGTGTTGACCAGCTTGTGAGGGGCCTCGTAGAAGATCATGGTCCGCTGCTCTGCCGTCAGGGACTGCAAATGGTCCAGGCGGCTCTTTTTATTGGTGGAGAGAAAGCCCTCAAAGGTGAAGCGTCCTGTGGGCAGCCCGGAGATGCTCAGGGCCGTGATGACCGCGCAGGGGCCGGGGATCGCGGACACGGTTACGCCGTTTTGGGCGCATAGGGCCACCAGGTCCTCGCCGGGGTCGGAAATGGCCGGAGATCCGGCGTCGGACACCAGCGCGCAGGTTTCCCCCGCCAGCAGCCGCTCCAGAATCTTCAGCCCGCTTTCCGCCCGATTATGCTCATGATAGCTGACAAGAGGCTTTTTGATGCCCAGATGGTTTAAGAGCTTCAAGGACACCCGCGTGTCCTCCGCCGCGATAAAATCGGCAGTCTCCAGCGTCTCCCGGCAGCGCTGGGAGATATCTCCCAGATTGCCGATCGGCGTGGGGACCAAATACAGCATACCCGCCATGGCGTTTCTCCTTATCTGTGATAAATTTTCCGGTATTCCGCCGTTTCGTGTCCGTCTGAATCAAACAGAACCAGATCCGGCTCATATTGCAGGCCCGGCCTGCCGCCCTTGCGAGCCTCCAGCAGGACCAGACAGACGGTGCTGTCCGGGCGGTGACGGACAAAGCGGACCCGCTTTGGCTCCAGGCTGCGGTCCCGAAGCGTACAGATCAAATCCGCCAGCCGCTCGGGCCGGTGGACCAGCACAAACCGTCCGCCATAGCGCAAAAGCCACGCCGCCGCCCGGACAAGCTGGGGCAGGTCGCAGGTCTCCTCGCTGCGGGCCTGGCAGACCGGCGCCGCCGCTGCGGCCCGGCCGCTTCCCACAGGGAAATAGGGCGGGTTGGAAATGACGCCCTCCATGGACCCGGCGGGCAGCAGAGTCTCAATCTGGCGCAGATCCCCCTGGAGAACCGTAAAATCCAGCTCGTTCCACCGGGCGTTCTCCTGGGCCAGGCAGGCCGCCTGGGGCTGCAGCTCAATCCCCGTCACATGGAGCGACGGGTCGTTGGCCAGGAGCATCAGCGCGATGGCGCCGGACCCGCAGCCCAGATCCGCCACTGCCGCGTGTTTGGGGAACCGGGCAAAGGCCGCGCAGACCACGCTGTCGGTTCCCAGGCGGAACTGGCCTTCCGGCTGCAGCAGCCGGACGCCGTTCCAAAGGGTCTCCATGTACATCATGGCACCTCCCATACAAACGGGGCTGCCTCTCTATGAGGCAGCCCCGTTTGCTGTGTCCATTGGAAATTAGCCCTCAGAGATCGCCTCATTGGGGCACTCGCCAGCGCAGGTGCCGCACTCCACACAAGTGTCGGCATCGATGACGTACTTGCCGTCACCCTCACTGATTGCGCCCACGGGACAGACTTCGGCGCAGGAACCGCAGCTGACGCAGGCGTCAGAAATCACATATGCCATTTGGAAACACCTCCATTAAGTAATCTTTCTTCATTCTATCATGTTTTTGGAAAAAAGCAAGGGGAAGGTTGCGGGAAGTAATGGGCAAGCGGGAATTGTAAAGCGGTTTGACGGCATTTTTATGAATCATCCGCACTTCACGATTCCCTCTTCCTGCCTCCCCATCACAGCAGCGCTGTCATGGCCTCGGTCATGGCGGCAATCATGGCGTTGGCGGCATCCATGGAATTCGCCACGGCGGTGTAGTAGAACTTGATCTTCGGCTCGGTGCCGGATGGCCGCAGGATGATTCTGCCCTGCTCGCCCAGGGTCAGCATAACCATGTTTTCCGCGGGAAGATTTGTAGGCTTTGTCTCTCCGGTGGCGGCGTCCCGGATGACGCCGGCCTGGAAGTCGGCCACCGCCGTGACCCGGAAGCCGCCGATTTCCTTGGGCGGCTGGGCGCGGAATTCGTCCAGCAGGGCCATGCACTTGGCCTTCTGGACGTCGGAGGTGAACAGCACATTCTGCAGACCAGCCACATAATAGCCGTATTTGGCATAGAGGGCGTCCATGACCTGGCCCAGGGTTCTGCCCTGGAGCTTATAGGTCGCGGCCATCTCCGCAATAAGCATGGCGGCCACCACAGCGTCCTTGTCGCGAGCATAGTCGCCCTTCAAATAGCCGCAGCTCTCCTCGAAGCCCAGAACAAAGTCCTCGGGATGTCCGGCCTGTTCCAGCTCCAGAATGACGCCGCCGATGTACTTGAAGCCTGTCAGAACCGTGCGCACCTGGACGCCATAGGCCGAGGCCACCCGGTCTGCCAGCGGCGAAGAAACCACACTTTTCACAGCCACGGGGTTCTTGGGCAGCTTGCCATTGGCCTGAAGGCTGCCCAAAATGTAATCCAGCAGCAGGCAGCCCATTTCATTGCCGGAGAACTTGCGGAACCCGTCTCCGTTGGGGATCGCTACGGCAATTCGGTCGGAGTCCGGGTCCGTGGCCATAACCAGATCGGGGTGAACCTCCCGGGCCAGAGCATAGGACTCGCGGAAGGCCGTGTCGTTCTCCGGATTGGGGTTGGGGCAGGTTTCAAACTCGCCGGAGGGATCCTTCTGGGAGGCGGGGATGTAGAACGCCGCGCCCAGGCGGGTCAGCATCTCGCTGACCGGCTCGCAGCCTGCGCCGCACAGGGGGGAGTAGACCACCTTCAATCCCGCCTTGCGGACCGCTTCGGGCTGAATGGCCTCCTGAGAAATCCGGGCATAGTAGGCCTGCCAGACGGCGTCGGGGATATACTCGATCATGCCCTTGGCCAGCAGATTTTCGTAGGTGTCGGTTTCCGGGGCAAACAGATCCACGGTCTCCATGGCGGCGGACACGGCGGCAGCGGGGACCTCGGTCATCTGGCCGCCGTCAGCGCCATAGCATTTCAATCCGTTGTACTCCTTGGTGTTGTGGCTGGCGGAGATGACCATGCCGGCGCCGCATTTCAGATAGCGGACGGCAAAGGACAGCATCGGCGTGGGACACAGACGGTCATAGAGGTACACATGAACGCCCTCGGCTGCCAGGGCCGCAGCGCAAACCTCCGCAAAGCGGCGGGAGTTGTTGCGGCAGTCGTAGCCGATGGCGCAGCTCTTGCTGCCGCCGGATTCCAGCAGATATTTTGCCAGGCCCCGGGCGGTTTGGCGGACGGTCAAATCATTGAGACGGGCGGTACCGGCTCCCATCACCGCACGGATTCCGGCGGTGCCGAAGCTGGCACGGCTTCCGAAGCGGGCCTGAATTTCCGCCTCGTTTCCCTCCAGCGCTTGCAGCTCCTCCAGCAGCGGGCCTTGACAATGAGCTTCCCACCGGGCAAATTCTTTCCTTGCATTCATATGCCTCACCTCATGTGTAAATTTGCTAAGATTTAAACTTATTATAGCACGGTCTTCACCCCGGTGTACAGCATAAAATGGGAAATCTTTTTGTTGCCGCCGGGGAAAAAGGGAGTATAATAAACGCAAAGATTGGAGGTTGATCGCCATGTCCTATGAAACCCTGAAAGAGCGGCAGACCGGGTCCGAGCTGCTCTTTGACGGCCGCATTCTGCATGTCTACCGCGACGATGTCGCCCTGCCCAATGGCCGTCCGGCGGACCGGGAACTGATTCGGCACATCGGCGCGGTCTGCGTCATCCCGGTCACAGACGACGGGTATGCCGTCATGGAGCGGCAGTACCGCTATCCGGTGGACGAAGTTCTGCTGGAGATTCCCGCCGGAAAGCTGGACAGCAAGGGCGAGGACCACGAGGCAGCCGCCCGCCGGGAGCTGGAGGAGGAAACCGGCTACCATGCCAGAGAGCTAATTCCCCTGGGAAAATTCTATCCCGCCTGCGCCTACTCCGATGAGACCATCTGGATGTATCTGGCCAAGGGCCTGACACACGGCAGCCGCCACCCGGACGAGGACGAATTTCTGGATGTAGAACTGATTCCGCTGAAGGATCTGGTCAGGCAGGTCCTGGCCGGAGAGGTGCCCGATGCCAAAACCCAAATCGCCATTCTGAAAGCCGCCGCCCATGAGGGCGTGACGGTGGAAGACGGCAGAAAAGAGAACGGATAACAGATAAACAGGAGCCGACCCGCGCAGGGGGCAGCTCCTGTTTTTTGAATTGCATTAAATCTCCACATCCATCGCGGCCATGACTTTGGCGCAGCGGGGGCAGAGGCCGTCGGCATTTGCTTCGAGAGAGTGGACCCAGCAGCGGGGGCACTTGACGCCCTTTGCTTCGGACACGGCTACCGTCAGGCCGGGGAAGGCCACGCCCCGGACGCCGGTGACGGGGGCTTCGGACACATCTGCGGCGGACACCAGCAGCACACCCACCAGATCCATGTCCTTTACGGATTCCAGCGCGGCCTTGGCGGCCTCGTCCTGGGCATACAGGGTCACATGGGCCTCCAGTGCCTTGCCGATGCGCTTCTCATTGCGGGCGGCCTCCAGCGCCAGATTCACATCGCCGCGCAGCGCAAACAGCGTGTCCCACTTGGCCATGGTGTTCTCGTCCAGCGCATAGGCGGTATAGGGCTTGGACATCTCGTTCAGCACGACGTTGCGGCCATCGTCCTCCGTCCGATGGGGCATGATCTGCCAGATTTCATCGCAGGTGAAGCACAGGATGGGAGCAAACAGCTTGGTCATGGCGTCCAGAATCAGGAACAGGGCAGTCTGGGCGCTGCGGCGGCTCAGGCTGTCCTTGGCGTCGCAGTAGAGCCGATCCTTGATGATATCCAGATACCGGGCCGACAGGGTCACGACGCAGAAGTCGTTGACGGCATGGGTCACAACATGGAATTCATAATCCCGGTAGGCCTGCTCCACCCGCTCGATCAGCGCGTTCAGGTTGGTCATGGCCCAGCGGTCCAGCTCCGGCATATCTTCCGGGGCCACCAGGCGGTTGGGGTCAAAATCCACCAGATTATCCAGGCAGTATTTGGCGGTGTTGCGGAACTTGAGATAGTTCTGGCTCAGCTGCTGGAAAATCTTGTCGGAGCAGCGGACATCGGCATGATAGTCGGCGGAGGCGGCCCACAGGCGCAGAATATCCGCGCCGTATTTCTTGAATACGTCGGCAGGGTCCACGCCGTTGCCCAGGGACTTGTGCA
>CAYTXW010000068.1:0-1281 GCA_964441575.1 uncultured Oscillospiraceae bacterium | reverse complement strand
CACGGTCCAGCCGTGGGTCACGCACTCCCGGAAGGGCGCACCCTGGCCCAGCGCACCGACGGAGGTCAGCAGGCTGGACTGGAACCAGCCGCGATACTGGTCCAAACCCTCCAGATACATATCCGCGGGCCAGAAGTCCTGATCCCGTTTCATGGAGGCGAAGTGGGAGGAGCCGGAGTCGAACCAGCCGTCCAAGGTATCCTCTTCCTTGGTAAAGCCATGGGCCGCGCCGCAGTGGGGACACTTGTAGCCCTTGGGCAGAATTTCATCGGCCTCCAGCTCATACCAGGCGTTGGAGCCTTTCTCCCCGAACAGCTTGGAAACGGCGTCAATGGTCGTATCGTCGCAGACAGGCTTGCCGCAGTCGTTGCAATAGAACACGGGGATAGGCAGGCCCCAGCGGCGCTGGCGGCTGATGCACCAGTCGCTGCGCTCACGGATCATGGAGATCATGCGGTCCTTGCCCCAGCCGGGAACCCAGCGCACGTTATCGCAGGCGGCCACAGCCTCGTCCTTGAAGGAATCCACGGAACAGAACCACTGGGGGGTGGCCCGGAAGATGATGGGGCCTTTGCAGCGCCAGCAGTGGGGGTAGCTGTGGGTGATCTCCTCGCTGGCCAATAGCGCGCCGGATGCCTTCATATCCTGGAGAATGACGGGGTTGGATTCATCGGTCTTCATGCCGGCGTACTTACCGGCGTAGTCGGTATGGCGGCCCTGGTCGTCCACGGGTACCACCATATCCATGCCATAGCGAAGGCAGGTCTGATAGTCATCCGCGCCGAAGCCGGGAGCCGTGTGGACGCAGCCCGTGCCGGAGTCCATGGTGACATAGTCGGCCAAGACCAGGCGGGAAGTCTTGGGCAGGAAGGGATGGTCGGCCAGCATGTTCTCAAAGAACGCACCCTCGTGAGTCTCAAGAATTCGGTAGTTCTCAATTCCGGCCACGCCCATGACGCGGGCGGTCAGCGCCTCAGCCATGATATAAATCTCGCCGTTGGGTGCCTGAACCAGGGCGTAGGACTCCTGGGGATGGAGGGCAATGGCCAGGTTTCCGGGCAGGGTCCAGATGGTGGTGGTCCAGATAACGAAGGACAGCTTGCTGTGGTCCACATGGCTCAGCTTGCCCAAATCGTCATGGATGGGAAATTTAACATAGACTGTGGTACAGGGGTCGTCTTGATATTCGATCTCTGCCTCGGCCAGGGCGGTCTCATCCTTGGGGCACCAGTACACGGGCTTCAGGCCCTTGTAGATATAGCCCTTCTTGTACATCTCCCC
>CAYTXW010000067.1:0-7618 GCA_964441575.1 uncultured Oscillospiraceae bacterium | reverse complement strand
AGCCGTTTGATCTCGTCTTCCGAGCGCTCCTTGGTTTTATGACAGCAGTCCATGCTTGTTCCCCGCTTCCGTAAAATACCCCCTGAGGGTATCCGAATTATATACCCCCAGGCGGTATTTGTCAAGAGGGGCAGCGGAAAATTCGTTTGGAATGCAATCCCTCGCGCCCCCTCTTAGGGGGCTCCGCGAAGCGGTGGGGGTTGTTGGATGACAGAGCAGTACGTTTCATCGGTAAAATCTGTCGTCGATACAACCCCCAGTCAGCTTCGCTGACAGCCCCCTAAGAGGGGGCACGAGGGGCTGCAAGAAAAAGGTTTCGCGTTATCGCACAAAAAAGAGGCTGAATTTTTGTGATTTTAATAAGGGCCAAATGAGAAATCCAGCCTTGACAGGACCGTTTTTTTTCACTATCATAAGAATGAAAGAATGTAAAACCGTATGATGAATTTGGGAGAGACCGCGTAAGCGGAGCCGAAGGGGCAGTTGCAAAAAACTCTCAGGCAAAAGAACTGGATTCAGACGGTTCTCCGGAAAGTCCCCGCCTGCGGGACACCGACGAAGCAATTCCGCCCACGCGGGAGAATCTTTCAGGTAGTCAAACGGAGTGCGCCCCTTGTAGGGGTGTACTTCGCTCTTTTTTCGCATCTAAAATCCATATCATATATCAGGAGGAGATTACATTGAGTGAATTAAAACGCACAGTCTTCCATGATCTGCATGTGCAGCTGGGGGCCACCATGGTGGACTTCGGCGGCTGGGATATGCCCATTCAGTATCCCAGCGGCATCGTGGAGGAGCATCTGTACACCCGTCATTTCTGCAGCCTGTTCGACGTGTCCCATATGGGCCGGCTGGTAATTGACGGACCCGATCAGGTGGCATTCCTGCAGCATGTTCTCTCCAGCAATGTGCAGGCGCTGGAGCTGGATCAGGCCCAGTACTGCATCATTCCCAACGAGAACGGCGGCGCCGTGGATGACGCCTACCTCTATCGCTTTGAAGAGGGCCGGTACTTCCTGGTCATCAATGCTGCCAACATTGACAAGGACTTGGCCCACCTGTCCGCCGTGGCCGCGAACTACAACGTGACCATTGAAAATATCAGTGACCGCGTGGCCTCCATCGCAGTGCAGGGTCCCAAGTCCAAGGAGCTGCTCATCACCCTTTTGGGCGGCGCACAGCCTACCGCCGAGCCGGTCAAGAACGCCCTGGGTACCCATGTCATTGACGGCTATACGGTCCGTCTGGCTAAGACCGGCTATACCGGAGAGCCTCTGGGCTATGAGATGTTCGTTCCCTCCGAAGCCGCCGTATACTTCTGGAACCGCCTGACTGAGCTGGGAGCCAGACCCGCCGCGCTGGGCGCCCGTGATACCCTCCGTTTGGAGGCCGGTCTGCCTCTCTACGGCCATGAAATGGGCATCAACAAGTATGGCGAGGACATTCCGATCTTCTCCGTGCCGCTTGCCAAATTCGCCGTCAGCTTCGCCGAGGTCAAGGGCGACTTTATCGGCCGCAAGCCGCTGGAAAAGCAGGCTGCCGCCTTCCGTGAGATCATGAACCGCGACTTCCGCCATGTCGGCGATCTGCCCTACAAGGTCCGTCCCATCGCGCTGCTGGAGCGCGGCGTCCTCCGCGCCGGTATGTCCGTGTTCCGCAACGGCGAAGAGGTGGGCTATGTGACCTCCGGCACTATGGTTCCCTACTTTGCCACCGAGGGCGAGGGCCTGGACACTACCATTCTGGATGAGAAGTCCCGCCGCTCCATCGGCCTGGCCTTTGTCCGCAGCGAGCTGCTGGATGACGACCATGTGCAGATCGACGTCCGCGGCAAGCATATGGACGCTGTTATTGTTCCCTATCATATGCGCACCGATGCGCCTCCCTTTGCCCGTCCCATTCTATGGCGGCCCGAGGAAGAAGAAGCCAAGGCCACCGGCGAGGATTACGCCGCCAAGGCCGCCGATCTCCTGCGCCGCGCTGCGGAAAACCATGTCTGGCGTCAGTGCGACTGCGTCAACCTGATTCCCTCTGAGATGACCGCCTCTCCCGCTGTCCGGATGCTCTGCGCCGGCGACCCCGCCGGACGCTATGCCGAGCATAAGAAGATCAAGGCCTTCTATGACAGCGACGTGTTCTATTATCAGGGTACCAAGTTCATCGACCATGTGGAGCAGCTTCTGTCGGCTGAAATGGCCAAGTATCTGGGCTGCACCGAGGCGGAGACCCGCGTGGTGTCCGGCCAGATGTCCAACATGACCGTGTTCTCCGCCCTGATGGACTTCAAGAACCGTGTCGACCGCAAGCGGAACCCCGTCCGCCTGGGCTATATCATGAACAACCACATCATCCGCGGCGGCCACCTGAGCGCTCAGCCCATGGGTGCGCTCCACGACTATGTGGCCGTGGACCCGCTGACCGAGAAGCCCATGGTTGTCAACTTCCCCGTCTGCCCCGACGATCCCTACCGCATTGACGTGGAGGCCACCAAGGTCCTGTTGGATCAGTACAAGCCCGAGCTGATTATCTTCGGCAAGTCCATGGTCCTGCGCAGAGAGCCTGTGGCGGAGATCCGCAAGTTTGTGGACGAGCAGGGCATTCAGACCACCATCATGTATGATATGGCCCATGTTCTGGGCCTGGTGGGTCCCCACTTCCAGGAACCCTTCAAGGAGGGCGCGGAGATTGTCACCGGCTCCACCCACAAGACCTTCTTCGGCCCCCAGCGCGGCGTCATCGGCACCAACTGGAAGAAGGATGACCTGAAGTACGCTCTGTGGGAGACCATCGAGAGCCGCGCCTTCCCAGGCAGCGTTTCCAACCATCACCTGGGTACCCAGGTGGGCCAGCTGATGGCCGCCTATGAGATGAACTGCTTCAAGGACGAGTATCAGAGCGCCGTTATCCGCAACGCCAAGTCCTTCGCCCAGAGCCTGAAGAACGCCGGTCTGGACGTGGCCGGTGATCCCGCCATGGGCTATACCGAGACACACCAGGTCATTGCCAGCGTCGGCTACGGCTGCGGCCCCGAGGTCGCCGAGCGCCTGGAGCGCAACAACATCGTGGTCAACTACCAGGCCACACCCAACGAAGAGGGCTTCACCGCATCCGGCGCACTGCGCATGGGCGTGAACGAAATGACCCGCTTCGGCTTCGGCCCCCAGGAATTCGATACCCTGGCACACCTCATTGCCGACTGTGTTCTGCACGGCATGGAGGTCGGTGAGGAGGTCAAGAAGCTCCGCGCCAACTTCACAGAGCCTCGCTACTGCTTCACCGACAAGGAGCTGGACGGCGCACTGGAGCAGTTCTCCAAGGTCCTGGGCCTGTAAGAACAACAGCCAATCTTGCAGGGTAGTAATACCGCCAAGCTGAGAACGCCTCCTGTGATCCTGTAGACGGGCGGCCAAAGGCCGCCCCTACAGTTGTTAACGCTAAAACTTTTTATTTGGCCTGCACTCTCGTGCCCCCTCTGAGGGGGCTGGCTGCCCGCAGGGCGGCCTGGGGGTTGTTGGTCAACAGAGCGGTACGATCATACGGTAAAATTGCAAACTTACTACAACCCCCAGTCAGGCCGTTGGCCTGACAGCCATCTCAAAGGGGGCACGAGGGCTTGCCTCTTGATTGACGCGGTAGCATAAAGTTTTAGAATTAACAGCCCACTACGGCCTCCAAATCGGTGTGCTCCCAGGCAAAGCGGCTTTGCCTCCCCTGCAAGCAGCTAATATTCCCACAAGAAAATATTTTTAGGAGGAAATAATTATGAACATCCCTGCCGAACTGAAGTACAGCAAGTCCCATGAGTGGGTCAAAGAACTGGACGATGACACCGTTCTGGTCGGTATTACCGACTACGCCCAGTCCGAGTTGGGCGATTTGGTTTTTATCACGCTGCCTGTTGAGGGCGACGCCACCACCGCCGATGAGTCCTTCTGCGACGTGGAGTCCATCAAGGCCGTCTCCGACGTCATCTGCCCCGTGTCCGGCACCATCGCCGAGGTCAACGAGGATCTGGCCGACGAGCCGGAAAAGCTGAACGAAGATCCCTATGGCGCTTGGATCGCCAAGATTGAGAACATCACCGCCCGCGGAGAGCTGCTGAGCGCCGAAGAATACGCCGCATTCCTGGAAACCTGCGAGGAGGCTTGATTTATGGGGCGGTACGTTCCCATTCCGCCTTCCGAGGAGAAGGAAATGCTGTCAGCCGTCGGCGTTGACAGCCTGGAGGACCTGTACGCCAGCGTTCCCCATGAAATGCTTCTGAAGGATGGCGATCTGAATCTGCCTGCCGGGAAGAGCGAGCTGGAGGTCCGGGCTGAAATGACCGCCCTGGCTGAGCAGAATACCCGCTTCCGCACCATTCTGCGGGGCGCGGGCGCATACCGGCACTTTATCCCCGCCGCCGTCAACAGCGTAGTCCATCGGGAAGAACTGGTCACAGCCTATACGCCCTACCAGCCCGAAATCAGCCAGGGCCTGCTGCAATCTATCTTTGAGTATCAGACCATGATCTGCGAGCTGACCGGCATGGACGTGTCCAACGCCTCCGTCTATGACGGTGCCACCGCCGCTGCAGAGGCCACCGCCATGTGCCGTGACCGCAAGCGCGCCAAATTCCTGGTGTCCGCCGCTGTCCATCCCCAGGTCCTGGAGACCGTCCAGACCTACGCCTTTGGTTCCAACGCCGAGGTCGTCGTCGTACCCGCCAAGGATGGCCGCACCGATGCCGAAGCCCTGGCCTCCCTGCTGGGTCCCGATTCCGCCTGCTTCCTGCTGCAGCAGCCTAACTTCTTCGGTCAGGTGGAAGATGCCGAGGTGCTGGGTAATGCCGCCCACGCCGCCGGCGCCAAGTTTATCATGAGTGTCAACCCCATTGCCGCCGCCCTGCTGCCCACTCCCGCCGAGTGCGGCGCGGATGTGGCTGTTGGCGAAGGCCAGCCGCTTGGCCTGCCCATGTCCTTCGGCGGCCCTTATCTGGGCTTTATGGCCGCCACTTCCGGCATGATGCGGAAGCTGCCCGGCCGTATTGTGGGACAGACCGCCGATCATGAAGGCCGCCGGGGTTATGTTCTGACCCTGTCTGCCCGGGAACAGCATATCCGCCGGGAGAAAGCGTCCTCCAACATCTGCTCCAATGAGGCGCTCTGCGCCCTGACCGCCGCCGTGTACATGTCCGCCATGGGCGCAGACGGCATGGAACAGGCTGCCACCCTCTGCACCTCTAAGGCCCACTATCTGGCTCAACAGCTGGAAAGCGAAGCCAAGCTGCCCCTGCTCCACAAGGGTGAGTTCTTCCATGAGTTCGTCACCGCCTGCGAGCCGAAGACCGCACAGGCCATTCTCGACGCGCTGGAGGCCAAAGGCATCCTGGGCGGTCTGCCTGTGGAGGGCGGCCTGCTGTGGTGTGCCACGGAGCTAGTGACCAAAGCGGAAATGGATCAGGCCGTTTCCATTGTCAAGGAGGTGTGCGGCAGATGAAACTGATTTTTGAACGGGGCGGCGAAGGCCACAGCCTGTCCCTGATGCCCGCCAGCGACGTACCGGTTGTCCGGCCCTCCAAGGTCCGTACCCGGAGGCCGCAGCTCCCGCAGGTGAGCGAGACGGAGCTGACCCGCCACTACACAACCCTGGCCAAACAGGTCTATGGTGTGAACGACGGCTTCTATCCCCTCGGCTCCTGCACCATGAAGTACAATCCCAAGATCAATGAGGACATGGCCGGACTGCCCGGCTTCACCGATGTGCATCCTCTGCAGCCCGATCATTCGGTGCAGGGTGCGCTGGCGGTGCTGAAAGAGACGGAGACCGCGCTGTGTGAAATTTCCGGCATGGACCGTATGACCCTGCAGCCCGCCGCCGGCGCACACGGCGAGTTTACCGGACTGCTTCTTATCAAGGCTTATCACCGCAGCCGCGGCGACTCGGCCCGCACCAAGATCATTGTCCCCGACTCCGCCCACGGCACCAACCCGGCCTCTGCGGCCATGGCCGGCTTCACGGTGGTGAACATCCCCTCAGGCCCCGATGGCTGCGTGGATGTGGAGGCCCTGCGGGCTGCCGTTGGTCCCGACACTGCTGGCTTGATGCTGACCAACCCCAACACCGTCGGTATCTTTGACAAGAACATTCTGGAAATCACTAAGATTGTCCACAATGCCGGCGGCCAGTGCTACTATGACGGCGCCAACCTGAACGCTGTCATGGGCGTGGTCCGTCCCGGCGACATGGGCTTCGATGTCATCCACCTGAATCTGCACAAAACCTTCTCCACGCCTCACGGCGGCGGCGGGCCCGGCGCCGGGCCTGTGGGCTGCAAGGCCCACCTGGCGCAGTTCCTGCCCGGCCCCATTGTGGAGACCACGGCGGACGGCAGTCTGTCTCTGGCCCGTCCGGCCCAATCCATAGGCCGCATGCGCGCCTTCCAGGGCAACTTCCTGGTGGTCGTCCGCGCCCTGTGCTATTTGAAGACCCTGGGCCGTGAGGGTATTCCGGACGCCTCCAAGCATGCCGTTCTGAATGCCAACTATCTGATGCAGCTGCTGAAGAAGGACTATGTCATGGCCTATGATGTCCCCTGTATGCATGAGTTTGTCATGGACCTGGCCCATCTCAAGCACGAGACCGGTGTCAGCGCCATGGATATTGCCAAGGGTCTGCTGGATCTGGGCATCCATCCGCCCACGATGTATTTCCCGCTGATCGTCCACGAAGCGCTGATGATCGAGCCGACCGAGACCGAGTCAAAAGAAACCCTGGAGGAGGTTGCGGGACTGTTCCACCAGCTGGCCGTTACCGCCCACGAGAATCCGGACGCACTGCTGAATGCCCCCACCAAGACGCCTATCGGCCGTCTGGATGAAGTGGCTGCCGCCCGCCATCCCATTCTGCGCTGGACCAAGCAATAAAACAAGTAAAACCGGTACAAACACCCCAATCACGCAAATCAGGCCGCAGTCATTTGACTGCGGCCTGATTTGCAGCTTTTGCAAAAAGCAGAATGTGAAATGGGAAAAAATACGCCGCAGGGCAGGCAGAAGGCAGCCAGCCCTGCAGTGCAGCTCTTGCAACGCATTAACAGACAAAATCACCGTAAACTTGTGGCTTACGGTGATTTTTGGTACGCCCGACACGATTCGAACGTGCGACCTTCAGAGTCGGAGTCTGACACTCTATCCAGCTGAGCTACGAGCGCATATTGCTTTTTGACCTAAATATTATAGCAAATCCGGTGCGCAAAGTAAAGAGGAATATTTTGGAATTCACAGAAATCCGTTTTCCGGGATATCGCAAAGCGCACCATAGCCCGGCAGGCAGTTGCACATGACCTTTAAGAGAGGGAATTTTGAGCCGAAACGTTGCTTGCACTTCTTGATTAGCCCTAACGCGAAATTTCTGCGCCGGTTAAGATTTTCCTGTTTTAGGCCCGGCGCCGCCGTTTTGTGAATACACCTATTATACCATACCGGAAGCGCTTGGAAATCTATAAAACGGATGTGCGGCCGCTTGCATTTTTCCCCAGATCGTGTATAATTTTACTGGTTACGTTTGGACAAATAAGGAGAAAGCAGAGATTGCGCAAGAAGCCGGAGTATATAGACCTTTTGGTGCTGAAGGCATG
>CAYTXW010000066.1:0-7689 GCA_964441575.1 uncultured Oscillospiraceae bacterium | reverse complement strand
TCTTCAACACCATGCTGGACAACGAGCTGCTGGACGTGCTGTCCACCGAGGGCAAAAACGGCGGTGGTTACTGCACCAGCTTGCCCGATTATCAGGTTCCGTTTATCTTCGCAAACTTCAACGGCACCCAGCACGATGTGGAGGTTGTGACCCACGAGGCCGGTCACGCATTTGCCAGCTGGATGAACCGCACGCGCATTCCGGCCGAGTATGTTTGGCCCTCGATGGAGGGCTGCGAGGTCCACTCCATGTCCATGGAGTTCATGGCCTGGCCTTGGGCTGAGGGCTTCTTCGGCAAGGATACCCGGAAATTCTATTACAGCCATCTCTCCGGCGCGCTGACATTCATTCCTTACGGCACCATGGTGGACCATTTCCAGCATGAGGTCTACGCCAATCCCGACCTGACGCCGAAGGAGCGCCATGGCGTTTGGAAAAGGCTGCTGGGCGAATATATGCCCTGGATGCGCTTGGACGGCGACATTCCCTTCTACAGTGAGGGCGAGGGTTGGCAGCGTCAGCATCACATCTACTCCATGCCGTTCTATTACATTGACTACTGCCTGGCGCAGACCGTCTCTCTCGAATTCTGGGCCATGCTTCAGGAGGACAGAAAAAACGCCTGGGACCACTATATGGCCTACACCGTTCAGGGCGGCAGCCGCGTTTTCACAGACCTTTTGAAAAACGCCGGACTGGAAAGCCCCTTCGACGAGGCCTGCCTGCGCGGCGTCTGCGAGAAAGCCCAGACCTGGCTGAGCAATTTCGATCTGACCGGAATTCAATAACCCGATTGCAAAGCGCAGGGTCCTTGCCAAAGGCAAGGACCCTGCATATTTTATAGCCACACCATATCGCGGGTAATCTCCTTTAAGGACGCCGCGCCGCACATTTCCATGGTGTCGGCCAGCTCTGCGCCAAGCCGCTCTACCAGGGCCTGAACGCCCTCTGCGCCGCCGCCATAGACCATGGTGACAAAGGGGCGGGCAATCAACACGGCATCGGCTCCCAGGGCCAGGGCCTTAAAGATATCCGCGCCGGAACGAATTCCCCCGTCCACCAGGATTTTCATTCTGCCGCCAACCGTCCGGGCAATTTCCGGCAGAACCTCGGCCGTGGCGGGACACTGGTCCAGAACGCGGCCGCCATGGTTGGATACCACAATACCGGACGCACCGGCGTCCAGGGCCTTTAGCGCCCCCTTGACCGTCATAATGCCCTTGACAAGGAAGGGAAGCCGGGCCATCTCCGCAATCTCCCGCAGCTCTTCCAGGGATTTGCTGCCCGCCGGGGGATTCAAGTTTTTCAAAAACGGCAGACCCGCCGCGTCCACGTCCATGGCCACGGCAAAGGGGTTTGCCCGGCGAACCAGCTCCAGCTTCTCCCGAACCGTGTCCAAGTTCCAGGGCTTGATGGTAGGAACGCCGACGCCGCCGGCCGCGGCAATCCCCTCCGCCGCTGCCGCCATGACCTGCGGGTCTGTGCCGTCGCCGGTAAAGGCGGCAATTCCGGCCTGGGCGCAGGCAGGAACCAGTATGGCGTTGTATTCCGCGTCCGTCAGCTTGCTGCCGTAATGGAGTTTTACCGCGCCCACCGGACCCGCAAAGAAGGGATAGCGGAAAGTCCGGCCAAACAGTTCCAAAGTGGTATCGGTCTTGGCATGGGGACACAAGGTGTCCATATTGACACGAATCTCCTGCCACTTGTCATAGTTCCGGATGGCCGTATCGCCCACGCCCTTCGCGCCCGGTCCGGGAATCTGATTTTTACAGGCCCGTCCGTTGCAGATGGGACATGCCTTGCAGTATGGGCCGATTTGATCCCGAGCCTGCCGAAGCACATCCTGATCTTTCATAATAAATCCTTCCTCTCAAAAAATATGGGCTTCTCTCAGAATTTGTAAAATCTGTGCCACGCGGGCGTCCCAGGAGCTGTCACGGCCTGCGCGGATCCGAGCGTCCCTCCGGTCCTGGGACGTGTCGGAAAGCGCCTCCTGGCAGCACCGGACAAAGTCCTCCGGTGTGGCGGCAATGTGAATTATGGGCGCATATTGCAGCACCTGGTCCGGCTGAGGCGTGGAGACGATGGGCTTTCCCGTGGCAAGGTATTCATAGAATTTCAGCGGGCTGACGTCCTTGCTCAAATCCCCAGAGGCAAACAGGTTCAGGCAGGCGTCAAACTGCGCGATATACTGGGGCAGCTCCGTATTCGGCTTCAGGCCGAGGAAGTGGCAGTTTTCCATAGCCCGCAGGCGGCTTATGTCCACGCCGGGATTTTCTCTGCCAATGAAGACAAAGCTCCACTCCGGATGGGCCTTGGCGGCAAACTCCAAAAAGCTGTACTCGATACATTCCTGGAGTGCGCCGACAAAGCCGAAAATAGGCTTGGGAATCCGGCGCAGATCTTCCGGGCAGGGCAAGGGCTGCGACGCCCGGACAAACCGTTCAAAATTGGCGCCGTTGGGAATAAAGGCAGTGTTTGGGTTCGCCGTTTGCAGCCGCTCCGCCAGGCCCGTTGCCGTAGCAAACACCTGCTGGCACTTCCCTGCCAGCTCCAGCTCCATTTGATCCACCAGCTGCGGATTCATCAGACCGCCATAGGCCGAGTGGCGGTCCACGCAGTCATAGACCAGCGCGCTGTGGGGAATCCGGTCCACGCAGTCCGCGGTGACGGGGCTATAAACCCAAAGAAGCGGCCGGTCAAAGCCATGCCGGTCCATACGTCTGCGGATATAGCGGGCAATCCGCTTCTGATTGAGGCGGTTGATCCATCGGAATTTGTTATAAAACGGAAGAACCGGTGGAAGCGCATAAACCGTCAGGCCGGGCTTGATCTCCTCCCCCGCCTGCCGGAAGGCTTTGAGCTTAGGGCGGGCATTGGGGTCCTTGATGGGTGCGAGGTAGGTAACGGATGGGTCAAAATAGAGAATCTCCGCATCGGGAATACGGCTCATGATCTGCTGCTTTCTGGTGGGAATGGGATACCACGGAGAGGTGGCAAGACAGACAATCTGCTTCATGGCGCAACCTCCAACAGCTGCCGTGCGGCAGTTTCATTTTCCTCCGCCAGCCGGCGAAGCTTTTGGACACTGTAGCCGCCGGCTCCCCCTTTCAGAGCCTCTGCCGCCAGCGTACAAAGGGCCTCCGCCGTCACCTGCTCCAGCGGGAGATAGCGCCTTTGGCCCAGGTAATCCAGAAAGCCGGAAACCTTGGGGTCATAGACGATGCCGACCAGGGGAACGCCCAGGCCCGTGGCAAAAATCAGCGCGTGGAGACGCATGGACAGGACGATCTGCATCCGGCCCATCATACCCACAATCAAATGACCATCGTGGGGCGCAGAAAGCACATGGCAGGGGCTGTGGACCAGCCGCGCCGCCTGCCGGCAGGCGGCCAAGTCGCAGCCAGGCTCCAGGGCAAAGAACACCGGCGTCAGGCCATGCGCCGCGTAAATCTGATCCGCGGCAGCGGCAATGGAAGGCAGCTTTTCTTCAAAGCCCTTCCAGGGCCGCAGAACCAGCAGCGCATACTTCCCCTCCGGGTCCACCCCCTGGGACAGCAGAAAACTGTCCACTGCGGACGCTGGGGCGGGATCCAACAACAGCGCGGGGTCTGCGGTGATGCGGATTTCGGGATGCCTGACGCCCATGGATTCCAACTCCTTGGCGCTCTGCGGCTCGCGCAGCGTAATCAAGTCGGCATAGCGGTCAATGATCTTGCCAGCCTGCTTGCGGTTTTTGGCCAGGGTCACGGGACCAATGCCGCAGCCATACATCAGGACCCGGTTCCCCCGGCGCTTTGCCATGGCGATGCTTTCCAGGTAGTAGTGCAGTGAGCGGGTGCTGGTGACATCCTGAATGAGGCTGCCGCCGCCGTTGATATAGAGCCTGGTTTTCCCCATACGCCGCCAAAACTGCGGGACGGAAAAGGTATGAATGGCGCCTACCCGGTAGCGAAGCCGGGTCTCCTTGGGATTTCGAGACAGGACATACAGCGGCATATCCGGATCAATATGGCGCATCTGCTGCAGGATCGCCTCCAGGATGCTGTCATCCCCGGCATTGCCCTTGCCGTAAGCGCCGCAGATCAGCACACCGTCGCGCTTCCCCTTGGGCCGCCTAGCGCGGCGCAAAAGGATCCGGTAAATTTCTTTTTGCCGCTCCACCGTGGCATCGATGGAGAATTCGGCGGACGCCTTTCGGTGCAGCGCCTCGCCCAGGCGGAGACGCAGAGGCTTGTCTGTGGCCAGCAGCGCAATCTGCTCTGCCAGCTTGTGCGAATCCTGGGCTTCAAACAGCAGACCGCAGACGCCATCCTCGATCAGCAGCGGGACGCCGCCGACCCGGGAGGCAATGGTGGCGCAGTGCATTCGCGCCCCCTCCGTCAGGGCATAGGGAAAAGTCTCGGAAAGAGATGTCAGGGTATTGACATCCAGGGCATGATAGAAGCTGTCGGTATCCTCCACCCAGCCCGCAAACACGAAAGTGCCGGGAGGACAGCACTGGGCGGCCAGCGCCTCCAGCTCCTGCCGCTGCTCGCCGTCGCCCGCAATAATCAGGCGGATATGGCCGGTTGTCCGGCATGCCTCGCCGAAGCCGCGAATCAGCGTCGCCACGTCCTTTACCGCAGAAAGCCGGGCGGCAATCCCAAAGATCACATCCTCCGGGTCCGCCTCCATGCCGATGCTTTTCAAATAGGCCGCCCGGTCCAGCTTCGGCGAAATGGGGGTAAAGTCCACGCCGTTATAAATGGCAAACATGGTCTGCGGATCAAAGCCCCGGGAGATCAGCAGATCGGCCATGGCGTCCGACACACCGATATGATAGGGAATTCGCCGGACGCAGATGGTATTGATCGTGCCGTAGGTCAGCCGGTGCAGAGGGCGGCCCAGGTAATCCAAGCGGTAGTCGCTGTGGACCGTTGTCACCATGGGAACGGAAACCTTGGCCCGCAGCAGCGTTCCCATCAGATTGGCCCGGGAACCATGGCAGTGAACCACCTGAAATTCCTCCTGCCGGATCATGTCGGCCAGGGTCTTGACCACAGCCGGGAGATTTCCGGAGGGCAGAACCAGCGTGTCAATGCCCATCTCCCGGGCATCCTGGGCAAAGGGTCCCTCCATAAAGCAGACCAGGCGGACCTCCTCAGTGCGCGAAAGCCCTTGCAGAAGCGTCAGCACATGGGTCTTTGCGCCGCCCACGTCGCCGCCGGAGATTAAATGCATGATTTTCATTGGGACACTCCTTCACATGCCCCTTGAGAAATGAGGCACATTGGGGTATAATGGTAGGTAGCTTCATTATAGACTATTTTGCCGTCAATGGCAAACCCTAAAACGAACACAGGAGGATATTATGAAAATCATTGACGAAAAAGGCCGTCTCTTCGGAAAGCTCAACCTCATCGATCTGGTGGTAGTACTGGTCATCCTTGTTGCCATTGCCGCAGTCGCAATGAAGGTTTTTGGAAACGATGTGGTCGATGCAGTCACCAGCAAGAAGGTCGTGCTGACCTATGAGGTAACATGTCAGGACGTGCCAGCGCATGTGGCAGATTACTGTGAAGCCCACACCGGCGGGCAACTGCTCAGCAGCGGAAATCTGCTGGATGCCTACATCACCGACTGCCAGGTTCAGACCACCGGCGAAGGCGAGGACGTGCAGTATGATCTGCTCTTCACCATCGAGGCCCACACCACGTTCACCAGCGCCACCTACGCCGTCGGCTCCCAGGAGGTCCGAGTCGGCAAGGAGCATCTGGTGAAGACCGGCGACATCGAAGTAGATGGCATCATCTCCGGTCTGGAGGTTGTGGCTGATGAGTAATATCCTCCAGGGCAGCCTGATCTGGCACGCACTGCTGGCCGCGGCGGGCTTCCTTGGCCGTACGATCCATGACAGCGCAGTCCTGCGGGTCTTGGCCCGTTGGTGGAGGAGCAGCGGCACCAGGCGGTTCTTTGTGCGCCATCTGTCCGCAGGGGACGACGCCACCGGCGGTTCCCGCTACACGCGGGTATCCCGTGCGTGCAATCAAAAGCTGGGCGGTATCCATTGGCCTCTGGAATGGTTTCGAAGCAGTCTGCTGGGCCGGATTTACAGCGCCGTTTTTCGCTGGGGACGTTCCAGTCTTCTGCTGGGATGGCTGTTCCGGGGCGGTCTGACGGCATTTCTCCTGACAGCGCTGGGGCTTTATGTGCTTCTGGATTTTGCAATCCGGGATGTATTTGCCATTCCCATACTGTCCTCCGTGTGGGACGAATGCCTGCTGCTGGTGTGCGTTCTCTGGATCATCCGGCAGCGAATGGACCGGGAGACGCCGCTGGCGGCCCGTACCAACCCGATGGATGTACCCCTGTTGTGCTTTCTGGTGCTGGGCTTCTATCTGATGAACACCAACTTCAGCTATTACTCCATCTCCGTCTCCGGCTACCGGGCAACCGTGCAGTATATGCTGTGGTTCTTCATCGTCACCAGGATGCTGCGGGATGACCGGGATTTCATGCGGCTTTACTATGTCATGCTGGCGTTGGCCACGGTTATTGCGCTCCACGGCATCTATCAGTATATTGTGGCGGTACCCATTCCCGAAAGCTGGACCGACCAGGCAGAACAGTCGGTTCGGACCCGCGTTTTCTCCATTTTCAGCAGTCCCAACATCATGGGCGACTACATGGTCATGTTCGCGCCCATGTGTGCCGCGCTGGCCTACTATCTGAAAAAGCCCTGGCAAAAGGTTCTGGCCTGGGTCTGCACCTTCCTGATGTGCTTCGGGTGTCTGTTCACGATGTCCCGCGGTGCATGGATTGCCATGGCCATTGCCGTGGTGCTGTTCTGCCTGCTGGTGGACCGGCGGCTCTTCGGACTGCTGGTGGTGGCCGCAGCCGGCGCCTGCTTCCTCCCCTTTGTGAGCAGCCGTATTGGGTATCTGTTCACGGAACAGTTCGCGGAATCCACCGCCCGAGGCGGACGTTCCAGCCGCTGGCATCTGGGCATGAATTATCTCATCGAATCCAATCACCCCTGGATTGGTTTGGGCCTTGGGATGTTTGGCGGGGCCATTGCCATGCAGCACCAGATTATCGACGGGATGGAGTACTTTTACCTCGACAACTACTATCTCAAGATCATGGCGGAAATGGGATACATCGGCTTTGGGGCCTTTCTGCTGCTTCTGGCCTTTCTGGTAATCATCGCATGCCGCTGTATCTTCCGC
Organism: uncultured Oscillospiraceae bacterium; assembly: GCA_964441575.1. Taxonomy (GTDB): domain Bacteria; phylum Bacillota; class Clostridia; order Oscillospirales; family Oscillospiraceae; genus Avoscillospira. The sequence continues at coordinate 478 of CAYTXW010000066.1, read as the reverse complement.
AGCAAGAGCATCTGTGTTCCGGAGGGCAAGCCCTCCATGCGGCCTCTGGCTGCCGGTATGTTCTCCGGCCTGTGCGGTGTGTTGGCCCACTGCTACTTTGAGAATATCTTTGAAGAGCCGTATATGATGGCCTACTTCTGGATTATAGCAGCTATGATCGTCTATGTGGGCTTCCTGCGTCCCAGGGCTGCGGCGGAAAAATAAAAAACATCATGATTGACATGGCAAACAAAGCGTAATAAAGGGCACAGCCTTGCGGCTGTGCCCTAGATGCTTTTATCTGAGAATTAGTCGTTGGCGATGTCGATAACGACGCCGGAACCGACGGTACGGCCGCCTTCACGGATAGCAAAACGCAGGCCCTTCTCAATGGCGATGGGGGTAATCAGTTCGACGTTCATGTCGATGTTGTCGCCAGGCATGCACATCTCAACGCCCTCGGGCAGCGTGATGATGCCGGTCACATCGGTGGTACGGA
>CAYTXW010000065.1:0-7729 GCA_964441575.1 uncultured Oscillospiraceae bacterium | reverse complement strand
ATGGGAAGGATTAAACAATACATACGCCCATACTGGGGCTATATTCTGCTGACGATGCTGATCAAGCTCCTGGGCGCTGTCATGGAGCTGTTCGTTCCCTATTTGATGGAGGTCATTCTGGACGATGTGGTCCCCGCTGGACGGCGCAGCATGATCTTTGTCTACGGCGGCGGCATGCTGTTCTGCGCCCTGGGCTGTCTGCTGGCCAACATTCTGGCCAACCGGATGTCCGCCATCAGCTCCGGCCGGATCACGCGGAAGCTGCGTCACGACCTGTTTGACCGTCTGAACCGCCTGTCGGCCCGGCAGATGGACCGCCTGACCGTCTCCTCCGCCGAATCCCGGCTGACCAGCGACACCTACAATATCAACCAGCTCCTGGCGCGAATCCAGCGTCTCGGCGTCCGTGCCCCCATTCTGCTGGCGGGCGGCGTCCTGATGATGCTGAGCATGGACATGCCGCTGGCGCTGGTTTTGATTGCCCTGCTGCCCCTCATCGGCCTGATTGTCTATCTCGTCACCAAAACCAGTGTGCCACTTTACACCAGGGAGCAGTCCATTTTGGACCGGATGGTCCGGGTTTTGCAGGAAAACATCACCGGTATCCGGGTCATCAAAGCCCTGAGCAAAACCGATTATGAAAAGGGCCGGTTCCGCCAGGTGAACCAGGCGCTGACGGAAGTGGATCAAAAGGCCGGTATCGTCAGCTCCATCACCAACCCCTCCGCCTCCCTGGTGTTGAATCTGGGTCTGACACTGGTGGTGGTTGTGGGCGCGTTCCGCGTCAACGCGGGCAGCTGCCCCAGCGGCGTCATTGTGGCCTTTTTGCAGTATTTTGTCATGATTCTCAACGCCATGCTGGGCGTAACCCGAATCTTTGTCATCTGGTCCAAGGGTGAGGCCAGCGCCCGCCGGGTGGCGGACGCCCTGGAGACGCCCGCGGACCTGATGGTGCTTCCCGAAGCGGCGCTTCCTCCGGAGAAGGAGCCTCCCGCCCACATCGAATTCCGGGACGTGACCTTCTCCTACACCGGCACCGGCACCAATCTCAGCCATCTGAGCTTCCGCCTCCGGCGCGGGGAGAAACTGGGAATCCTGGGCGCCACCGGCGCGGGGAAATCCACCGTTCTCAATCTGCTGATGCGCCTCTACGACCCGGATTCCGGCAGTATTCTTCTTGATGGCCGGGACATCCGTACCATTCCCAACGAGGCGCTGCGGTCCAAATTCGGCGTGGTCTTCCAGAACGACTTCATCGCCGAAGGCACCATTGCCGACAACATCCGGTTCTTCCGGTCCCTGGACGAGGATGCGCTGTATCGCGCCGCCGAAAGCGCCCAAGCCGCCGGATTCATTGCAGAAAAAGAGAACGGCCTCAAATCCGCCGTGGCCGTCCGGGGCAACAATCTGTCCGGCGGGCAGAAGCAGCGGCTGCTCATTGCCCGGGCGCTGGCAGGGAATCCGGAGATTCTGGTGCTGGATGATGCGTCCTCGGCGCTGGACTACCAGACCGACGCCCAGCTGCGGCAGGCCCTTCACCGGGGCTACCGCGACGTCACCACCATTTTGGTGGCCCAGCGGGTCAGCTCCATCCGCCACTGTGACCATATTCTGGTTCTCTCCGACGGCGAGGTCATCGGCTACGGCCGCCATGCGGAATTGATGGAGCGCTGCGCGGAATACCGCACCATTGCCCTGGCCCAGATGGGCAGCGGAAAGGAGGGCGCGTAATGGACCCCTCCAAATCCCCATCCAAGCCGGCCAAGGCCGCGCTGCTGCGCCGGTTCTGGGCCTATTTGGGCCGCAACCGTCTGCTTCTGATTCTGGCTCTGCTGCTCTCCAGCGCCAGCAGTCTGCTGTCCCTGTATGGTCCCAAGCTCTCTGGGCAGGCCATCAACGCCATCGACCTGGGCGCGGGACAGGTGGATTTTGACACGGTGATTCGCTGCGCCGTCTGGATGGCCCTGTGCTATGTGCTGTCCGCCGCCATGACATATCTGCTCAATATGGTCATGATTCGCCTGTCCCGAATCGTATCCCAGCAGATGCGCCACGATATTTTTGAGAACCTGATGGCCCTGCCCGTAGGCTTCTTCGACAGTCATCAGCCCGGCAATCTCATCAGCATCGTCACCTATGACGTTGACACCATCACGCAATCCCTGTCTTCGGATCTGCTGCAAATTCTGCAAAGCTGCATCACCGTCATAGTGGCCTTTGTTATGATGCTGACCATCGCGCCCAAGCTGGTACTGATCTTTGTTGTCACCATTCCCGCCACGGTTGTGTTTATTCGATGGCTGACCCGGCGGGTGCGGCCTTTGTTCCGGCGGCGCAGCGCCAAGCTGGGCGAGCTGAACGGTTTTGTGGAGGAAATGCTGTCCGGGCAGAAGACCGTCCGGGCCTATGGCCGGGAGGACGCCGTTCTGGAGCAGTTTGATGAAAAAAATCAGGCCGCTGTGGACGCCTACACAGTGGCCGAGGCCAACGGTACCGTCACCGGTCCCTCCGTCAACTTTATCAACAATGTTTCCCTGACGCTGGTCTGTGTGTTTGGCTCCCTGCTGTTTCTGCGGGGTGAGATCCGCTTGGGTGATCTATCCAGCTTTGTGCAGTATTCCCGCAAATTCTCCGGTCCCATCAACGAGGTGGCCAACATCATTGCCGAACTGCAAAGCGCTTTCGCCGCCGCAGAGCGGGTCTTCGGCCTGATCGACGCCCAGCCGGATACGCCGGACGCGCCGGACGCCGTGCCTCTGACACAGGTACGGGGCGAGGTGGAATTCCGCCATGTGAATTTTTCGTATGTCCCCGACCGGCCCATTATCAAGGACTTCAGCCTGCATGTCAAACCCGGCTCCCTGACCGCCATTGTCGGCCCCACCGGCGCAGGCAAGACCACAATCATCAATCTGCTCATGCGGTTTTATGACGTGGATGGGGGCGGAATCTACGTGGACGGCCATGATATCCGCACACTAACCCGGGATTCCATGCGCAACGCCTTTTCCATGGTCCTGCAGGACACCTGGCTGTTTCACGGCACAATCTATGACAACATCGCCTACGGCAAGCCCGGGGCCTCCATGGATGAGGTCGTGCAGGCGGCCAAGGCCGCCAAAATCCACGCCTATATCTCCCGCCTGCCGGAGGGCTACAACGCCCTTCTCTCCGACAACGGCTCCAGCATTTCCAAGGGCCAGAAGCAGCTTTTGACCATTGCCCGCGCCATGCTGCTGAACGCTCATATGCTGATTCTCGATGAAGCCACCTCCAACGTGGATACCCAGACAGAGCAGCAGATTCAGGCAGCCATGCAGGAGCTGATGAAGGGAAAGACCTGCTTCGTCATCGCTCACCGCCTCTCCACCATCCGCTCTGCCGATCACATTCTGGTTATGCGGGACGGCCAAGTGGCAGAGCAAGGCACTCACGACAGTCTCATGTCCCAAAACGGCTTCTACCGTCAGCTGTATGAGGCGCAGTTTTCAGACGCTGCTGCCAATTAAGAGTTGGCACTCCCGTCGGGCGGGCAGCCCACGGTCTTCCGCCGGCGCGTGTCTGCGGTACCGGTCTATGCAGGAAATCTTTGTCCTTTCGGCTCGACCGGGAGTGAAAAAACTTGACCCTGCTGTCCTGCGGCCATCGTATCGCGGATAACTCAGAGCCTGCTGATACCTGACAATATCAACCTGAAATATATTATACGAGGAGCGTTCCCATGAAACGACACATTCTCTGCCTGCTTTTGGCGCTGGCACTGCTCTGCGGCACAGCTTCGGCCGCCGGAACGGCCAGCCCCTATGCCATCAAGGTCAACCGGGCCCTGAACACCGTAACCATCTATGCCCAGGACAAAGACGGCGCTTACACCGTTCCGGTCAAGGCCATGATCTGTTCCACCGCCCGCTCCGGCTATGTGACGCCCCTGGGAACCTTTTCTTTAAGCAAAAACCGCAGCGAATGGCGGCTCATGTTTGACGACAGCTATGGACAATACGCGTGTAGCTTTTCCGGGAGCTACCTATTTCACTCCGTATGCTACAGCGCCCCGAGCCACGATGCTCTGCTTTATCAGGAGTACAACGATCTGGGGTCCCCCGCCTCCATGGGCTGTGTGCGGCTGCAAGTGGCCGACGCCAAATGGATTTATGAAAACTGCCCCGCCGGGACCGTTGTGACCATCTATGATGACAGCGAGGACCCCGGCCCTCTGGGAAAGCCGGACCGGGTGGTGGATCAGATCACCGAAGAGACCAACAACGGCTGGGATCCGACGGACCCGGCGGAGGGTAACCCCTGGACGCTGGTGAAGGCCGAGGACCTGACTCTGGACCGGACGGGGCTTTCTCTCACGGCGGGGGAAGGCGCGGCGCTGACAGCTTCCTTTACACCGGCGGAAGCGGCGTGGCAGGGCGTCCGCTGGAGTACCAGCGATCCGAAGGTAGCCACCGTGGACGCTAAAGGCCAGGTTGTGGCCATGGGCCAGGGTACGGCGGTTGTGACCGCCTCTTGCCAGGATGGCCTGTCCGCCGTCTGCACTGTGGCCGTAACGGGGACGCTGCTGCCCTTTGACGATGTGCTTCCCGGCGCGTGGTATTACGCCGAGGTCCGCACAGCCCTGGACCAAGGGCTGTTCCAGGGAACCGGCAGCCGAACCTTTTCCCCCAACGCCGCCATGACCCGGGCCATGCTGGTGGAGGTGCTCTACAACCAGGCGGGCCGTCCGGCTGTCTCGGGAAACGCGCCCTTTGACGATGTCCCGGCGGAGGCCTGGTACTCCGACGCTGTGACCTGGGCCTACAGCAACGGCTACGTGACCGGCGTTTCCAAGAACGAGTTTCAGCCCTTTTCTCCCCTGACCCGGGAGCAGCTGGCGGTGCTGCTGTGGCGGTATCAGGGCTGTCCCGCCGCCGCAGGCGGCCTGGACAAGTTCTCCGACCAGGCTCAGGTGGCCGCCTATGCCAAGCCCGCCGTCACCTGGATGGTCGGGCAGGGCTATCTGGAAGGTTCCGGCGGCGCATTAGCCCCCAGAGCCGCCGCGACCCGCGCCCAAACCGCCGCTATTCTGAATCGGTTGTTTGGAAACTGACCGGAACCGCACATCCTGCCATCCTCCATTCCGCCCTTTGGGATTCGGTATGGAGGATGCGTTTTTTGCCCCATACACAGTTTCTTTTGATAAATCGCTACCGCATTACAGTGAAATTGCACAAAATAATTTCATTTTATTTGCGCAATTTAGTTGAAATTCACAACAGTAAGCGATACAATAGGAAAAAGAGGCTCTGTACAGGATTGCAAAAAGGAGATACCAACTATGTTAAGCCCAAAGACGATTCGGGAAGTTGTTCTGGACGGACACAGCCTGACTCTGGAAGCATTTGTAGCGGTGGCCCGTTTTGGCGCCCGGGTCAAGCTGGCCGAGGAGGCCAAAGAAGCCATGGCGCGGTCCAGAGCGCTGGCGGAAAAGATTGCGCGTGAAAAGCGCGTGGCCTACGGGATCACCACCGGCTTTGGCGACTTTGCCACTGTAGCCGTGTCCGATGAAATGAGCAGCCGGCTGTCTACCAATTTGATTCTCAGCCACTGCACCGGCACCGGCGACCCCTACAGTCAGGAGCAGGTGCGCGGTATGATGCTGCTGCGGGCCAACGCGCTGTGCGCCGGCATCAGCGGTGTACGGCCCATTCTGGTAGAAATGCTTTTGGAAATGCTGAACAAAGGCGTAATTCCTGTGATCCCCCAGAAGGGGTCCTTGGGCGCTTCCGGTGATTTGGCTCCCCTCAGTCACATGGGCCTGGTGTTGCTGGGCCTGGGCGAGGCCGTGTACCGCGGCGAGAAGCTCCCCGGCGGTGAGGCGATGAAGCGGGCCGGTATTCAGACCTTAGACACCCTGGTCTGCAAGGAGGGCCTGGGCATTACCAACGGCACCTGCGCCATGACCAGCGTCGGCGCGCTGCACCTCTATGATACGATTCAGACCGCCCGATTGGCCGACCTCATCAGCTCCATGACTCTGACGGCCCTGACCGGCCAGCTGGACGCGTTCCAGGAGCGGATGCATACGGTCCGGGGCCAGATTGGGCAGATTCAGGTGGCCAAAAATATTCGCCACCTGACAGAGGGGTGCGAGATTCTCGAACGCTGCCAGGGAGCCCGCGTCCAGGACGCCTATGCGCTGCGCTGCATTCCCCAGGTCCACGGCGCTGTCCGTGACGCGCTGTGCTTTATCCGAAGTAAGGTAGAGATTGAGCTGAACGCCGTCACCGACAATCCCCTCATCTTCTGCGAGGACGAAGCGGTCATCTCCGGCGGCAACTTCCATGGTGAGCCGCTGGCCCTGCCCTTTGATTTTCTGGGCATTGCCTGTTCCGAAATCGCCAGTATCTCCGAGCGGCGCATCGAGCGGATGGTCAACGCGGCCCTGTCCAATGGTCTGACCCGCTTCCTGACCATTGACGGCGGAATCAACAGTGGCTTTATGATTGTTCAATACACTGCCGCCTCCATGGCCTCGGAAAACAAGGTTCTCGCGCATCCGGCCTGTGTGGACACCATCCCTTCCTCCGCCAATCAAGAGGATTTTGTGTCCATGGGTACCACTGCAGCACGGAAAGCCGGCGCCATTCTGGAAAACACCCGCTCTGTTCTGGCCTATGAGCTGCTGACGGCCTGCCAGGCGCTGGATATCCGCCGCCGCATCGGCACCTACGGACAGGGCCTGGCCCCTGTGGCGGAGGCGGTCCTCCGCCACGTGCGGGAGAAAGTGGCCTTTATGGAGGTGGACCGGGAGCTGTGGCCCGATATTCAAGCGGTGGAGGCCATGGTTCGCAGCGACGAGCTGCTGGAGCTGGCATTCGACATTGTTCCCGACTTCCAATAACCGCAAGCCCTCGTGTCCCCTCTGAGGGGACTCCGCGAAGCGGTGGGGGTTGTATCGATACGCAATTTTACCGTATCCTCGTACCGCTCTGTTGTCCAACAACCCCCTCGAAGGGAGCACGAGTAGGCTGTTCATTCTAAAACTTACGTTTTTGCTGGCATTCCCAAAGCCTTCCCCTTGAGGGGAAGGTGGCCGCCCGAAGGGCGGACGGATGAGGTGGAAAAGGCTGCGAATTCGCCGGAACTTTCTATAAAATAGAAACTTTTCACTGCGCACCTCATCAGTCTCGCTTCGCTCGACAGCTTCCCCTCAAGGGGAAGCCTTGGTGCGGTGCAAGACTAAAGTTTTAGTGTTAACACCATACGAGGGCCTACGCAATACGCATTCAAATATCAACGGACCAGATAGGAGGTTTCCCATGGAATATTCATTTACAGATGCCATGACCATTCGATTGGACGACGAACTGCCCGCATATCCGGCCTTTGTGGAGGGCTGCCGCCGTGCGCCGCGGCGGGAGTCCAAGCTCTCCGAAGCGGACAAGGCGCTGGCCATCCGCAACGCCCTGCGCTATATTCCGCCGCAGCACCATGCCCAAATGGCGCAGGAGTTTGCCCGGGAGCTGCAGGAGCATGGCCGCATATACGGCTACCGCTTCCGCCCGGAGGGCCGTCTTTACGGCAGGCCCATCGATGAATACAAGGGCAACTGCATCGAGGCCAAGGCCTTCCAGGTCATGATCGACAACAATCTGGACTTTGACGTGGCGCTCTATCCCTATGAGCTGGTGACCTATGGCGAAACCGGTCAGGTCGGCCAGAACTGGATGCAGTACCGGCTGAT
>CAYTXW010000064.1:0-7799 GCA_964441575.1 uncultured Oscillospiraceae bacterium | reverse complement strand
AGCCTCCTGCATGTTATGCCTAAAGAAATTTACACACAAATTCGGACTTGACTTATTTAATAGCATATTTTGGCAAAAAAAGCAAGAGACACCCATCGTTTTGTGTTATTATTTCTAAACGAACTGCGATATGTTCGATTAGATTGGTGTATGGTATTTTATATTTGCGGTGGAAGTAAAATGGAAGAAAACATCTAATAGAAATATACTGTTTGGAGGGATGACATGAAACGTCAAATTATGAAAGCAATGGCGCTGCTTCTCATACTGCTTTTGCTGCCTGCTTGCGGCACAACACCGTCTGCTGGTTTGAACCAAGCGCCGGAAGCTGCTGACACAGGAGAAATCCAAGAGGAAACGGAAGAAGCAGAACAACCCGAAGAAAGCGAAGACAGCCAGACATCCCAGACACAGACCGAATCGGATTCAGAGGAAGAAACGGAACAAGAAGAATATCTGTTTATTACCACAACGGCATACACAAACGGCCAGAATAGGGAGGACGGCGTCAATCTGGTTCTCTACTGCTACCACATCGCAGAGCAGCGGATGGAAGTCATTCTAGATACGCCGATCCACTCAACTTTTCCGGCCAATTATATCGACATCGCCAATCAAAAAATCTACTACGCGGCGGCCAATGAAGGGGAGAATTATGATAATCTGTTCGTCTATGATCTGGCAACTGGCCAGAGCGAGCAGCTGACAGATGGGAAATACCTATTTAACGATATCCTGCTCCTAAATGGGACGCTGTATGTGAATACGGCGCGGCAATATGCCACCGTGACACAGCCCGCCATGTTTGACTGGGAGACCAGGACGTTCCAATATTTGAATGCTGAGGATGACGATACCTGGCACTATTCCTTCTCCTACAATTACAGCACGGAACAGCTGCTGATTTTGACCTGCTCTGACAGCGAAATGCGAACGCATCGTGTGGCAGCGGAGACGCACATCCGGCCAAAGACCATTTCTTTCCTGGATATGACGCTGGAAACGAAAACGCCGGTGTTCTTCACAGAGGACTACGAAATCCGCCTGACTCGTCAATTGGATGAAAACCATATTCTCATGACGGTTGACCCATTTATGGGCTCAGGCGCCCCGCGCACCCTGAAACTGCTGACCATTGACACACAGGAAGTCACGGATTATGAGATTCCGGACATTGACGCGGTTAATCAATTTAATCCAAGGGACAACGGTGAAGGGCTGTTCCTGGTTGGCAAGGACTTCGATACCGACAATGAATGGCATCTCTACTACTATGATATTCCCAACCAGGCGGTTTCCAGGGTGGTTCAGGATGAAGAAATACCGGATGGGTTCGCCACGTTGACAGATATTGTATACAGCATTCAGTCAGTCTCCCATAAAAACGCCGAAAATTCTTCGACGGTGGAGAAAAAGTAGTCGCAGCACTGCCGCATATGCGCCTCGATGGACGGCAGCATGCCATACCATCCGGCGCAGGCGAACGCCACGCCGGCGGCACGAGCCATGACACCGCCATGGGGCATGTCGTCCACCATCAGGCACTGGTCGGGCCGAAGGTCCAACCGGCGCATAATTTCCTCCAACGGCCAGGGGCTCGGCTTTCTTCGCTCCGGCGGCTGCTCCCCGCCAAAAATCAGGTCCGGACAGGGAACGCCCGCCTGCTCATAAGCCTGCAAAATCACACCGGCGTCCGAATGGGAAACCACGCAGACGGAGCCGCCCGCCTCCTTTTGCCGCCGGATGATTTCCGGCATTCCCGGGAAAAACCGGGGATGGTGCGTCTGGTGATACTCCTTCCACATGGCCACATGGGCCTTCATTTCCTCCGGCGTATAGTGTAAAATCTGTTCGCACATGGGGAAAAAGCCGGGGTCAAAGCAGTAGAGAAAGAACTGATCTTCGGAAATGGTCATACCGGGACGGAAGCGGGCCAGGGCCTCGCAGAACTGTGGATAATTGACGGCACGAGTGGAATCCACTGTGGTATCGTCGTGGTCCAGAATGATACAAGAATATCGCAGCATATGTCCTCCATAGTTGACAGCAAAGCGTCCCACGGGGTAAAATAGCGGGGAAGGGGGCGCTTGCCGGATGTTTGATCGAGTCGTGTTAGAGCAGCAGCTGTCTCAGCTGCCGCTGTTTCAATATGAATTTCTCAAGTCGGAAGAGCTGGTGTTCACCGAGCGGGTCCGCCATGTCTGTGAATCGGATTGTCCCATGTACGGGAAAACATGGGCCTGTCCGCCGGCAGTTGGAACCGTGGCGGAATGCCGGGACCGGTGCCTTGCCTATCCCGATTTGCTGATGATCTCTACCGTAACGGAGGTCCGGGACAGCGCCAATATGGAGGAGACGCTGGCGACCCGGCATGACCACGAGGCTATAACCCGCCAGGCGGCCGATATGGTCAGGGCGCTGGGCTGTGAAACCCTGGTTTTGTCCACCGAGGCCTGTGACATCTGCGCTCGCTGCGCCTATCCGGACGCCCCATGCCGCCACCCCGAGAAAATGTTCCCTTGTGTGGAAAGCCATGGCATCCTGGTCACGGATATCGCGGAAAAGCATGGCATGGAGTTCTTCAACGGCAATCTTGTCACATGGTTTTCCCTGATCTTTTACCGGTAAGTCTCATTGTCAATTAAGAGCCAAGCCCTCGTGCCCCCTCAGAGGGGGCTGTCAGCGAAGCTGACTGGGGGTTGTATCGATAACAGATTTTACCGATCAAACGTACCGCTCTGTTGTCCAACAACCTCCAGCTGTGCATGGGCACCCGTAAGGCAGCAAGCTGCCTCAAGGCCGCCCTGCGGGCTGCCCAGCCCCCTAAAAGGGGGCACGAGGGCATGCCGTTTTATAGGGTGGAGCCGCAGCTGGCACTTGCGCATTGAACCGGCCTACAACAGGAAGATTTTTGAACCTTTCAACCCTTGCTTTGCGTTCCGGGGGACATGTTATTTCCCCACACAGAACCGCTCAAAAATGCGGTTGGTGATTTCTTCCCGCATGGTCTGCCCGGTGATCTCGCCCAAGGCTTCCAGGGCGGCCTCCACATCCACCAGCACCGCATCGGGGGTGATTTGCGCTTCCATGGAGTGCAGGGCGTCGCGGATGGCTTCGATGGCCCTTGCCAGGGCTTCTGCCTGACGGGCGTTGGTCAAAATGGAGCCGTCGCAGGGGACATCATCCTCAAACAGACAGTTCAAGACGTCCTCCAGCCGCTCTATGCCTGCGCCGGTTTTGGCTGATATGGGAACAACCCATTCAAAAGGCAGATCCGAGGGCTGAACCTGCTGGGGAAGATCCTGCTTATTGAGAACGGCAACAGCGCAGGTGGCCTCCATGGCGGCGTCCTGGGCGCGAAAATCCTCTTGGGACAGAGGAACGGAGCCGTCGCAGACATAGATGGCAAGATCGGCCTGGGCTGCGGCGGCCTCGGCCCGTTCTACCCCCAGGCGTTCGATTTTGTCATCTGTCTCTCGAATCCCCGCCGTATCGATCAGGCGGATGAGATGACGGCCCAGCTTTACCGGCTCCTCTACCGCATCCCGGGTGGTGCCGGCAACATCCGTGACAATCACCCGGTCAAATCCAGCCAGCGCATTAAGCAGACTGGATTTTCCCGCGTTGGGCTTGCCAAGAATGACAGCGCGGATGCCCTTTCGCAGGACACGGCCCCGCCCATAGGTGGCCAGCAGGCCCTCCAGACTTTCAACTGCCTTGGATAGCGCCGTATGGAAGCTGGAAAGCTCGAAAGGATCAATGTCTTCGTCCGGATAGTCCAACACCGCGTGGAAGTGGGCCATGATGTCCGTCAGACAGTCATAGACCGGGGCAATTCGCCGGACCATGGCGCCGCCCAGCTGGCCTGCAGCGTTGGCGGCTGCCTCGGCGCTTTCCGCGTCAATCAGGTCAATGACGGCTTCCGCCTGAGTCAGGTCCATGTGGCCGTTGAGGAAAGCCCGCTTGGTGAATTCGCCGGGACCGGCCTGCCGTGCGCCGTGGGCAAACAGGGCCTCTAGTCCTGCCGTCAGAACGGCAGGGGAACCGTGGCATTGCAGCTCTACCGTGTCCTCGCCGGTGTAGGAGGCGGGAGCACGGGAGACTGTGGCCAGAACCTGATCGATGCTCCGCCCCTGGACATCGTGCAGAGCGCCCAGGATCAAGCGGCGACTGGGCGCGTCCTCCAAAGAAACGCCGCTTTGTGCCGTAAAAATCTGTGAGGCCACGAAAATACAGCCGGGGCCGGACATTCGGATGATTCCAATCGCCGAGGCTTTCCAGCCGGTGGCCACGGCGGCAATGATATCAGACATATGGCATTCCTCTTTTTTCGTTTTTCTTATTATATCGTTTTCTTTTCTGCTTGACAATCATAGAATTGCGCATTATACTATGAATAGTTGAACAGTTGTTCAAATGTGGAAGAAGGAGGTGTGCCGTATGCCGGCGAATCGAGATTATTCTGAGGAAATGTGTCAGATTTCTCAGGTTCATGAATCTGTGGTAAGGCGGGTCCAGGATACCATGCCTGATGACGATACTCTATGTGATGTGGCGGAAATGTTTAAGGTCTTTGGCGATATGACCAGGACCAAAATTCTTTCTGCCCTGTTTGAAGCGGAGCTGTGCGTCTGCGACATCAGCGACATCGTAAAAATGTCCGCATCCGCAGTCAGCCACCAGCTGCGCATTCTGCGTCAGACCAAGATTGTCAAAAGCCGCCGCTGCGGAAAAGAAGTCTACTACTCGCTGGATGATGAGCATATCTCCCAAATCTATCGGACAGCGCTGGAACATCTGAAAGAAGAAAGGAACGGATGAACATGAAAAAAACATATCGCTTGAAGGATCTGGACTGCGCCAACTGCGCCGCGAAAATGGAGCGGGCGATCCAGAAGATCGACGGCGTACAGGAAGCCAACGTCAGCTTTATGATGCAGAAGCTGACCATTGAGGCCGACGAGGCCCGTATGGCTGAGGTGATGGAGAAGGTCAAGGCCTGCGTCGCCAAGGTGGAGCCGGACTGCCAAATCATCGGCGCGTAATGTAATCGGCCATACATAATAAAAAGAAACCGGGTGATCCTATGTCCTCCAAGAATAAACAAGTGCTGGTTCGTATTCTTCTGACGGCGGCAGGCCTTGCAGTGGTGACGGTGCTGGCGCATCTGGTCTCCATGGCCTGGTATGTGGAGGCCGGTCTGTATCTGCTGGTCTACGCATTGATTGGATATGATATTGTATGGGAGGCCATCGGCGGCATCGGACGAGGCCAGATTTTTGATGAAAATTTTCTGATGGTCTTGGCAACCGTTGGCGCGTTCGGTACAGGAGAATATCCGGAAGCTGTTGCGGTCATGCTCCTGTATCAGATCGGCGAGCTGTTCCAGCGCTACGCCGTAGGGAAGTCACGGGGATCCATTGCCGAGATGATGGATCTGCGTCCCGACATAGCCCGGGTCCTGCGGGATGGGCAGGAAATTGAGGCCAATCCGGAGGAAGTGGAGGTAGGGGAGACCATTGTGGTAAAGCCCGGCGAGCGGGTTCCCCTGGACGGCGTGATTGTCAAAGGAAAGAGCGCGTTGGACACTTCCGCACTGACCGGTGAATCGATGCCCCGAAGCTGTGTACCCGGGGATGCAATTCTGTCCGGTGTGATATCCACTTCCGGGGTGCTGGAGATTCGCGTGGAGAAAGCGTTCTATGATTCCACGGTTTCCAAGATTTTGGATATGGTGGAGAATGCCTCCGGCAAGAAGGCCAAGGCGGAGCGGTTCATCACCAAATTCGCAAGATACTATACGCCCATCGTGGTGGTTTTGGCTGTACTGCTGGCCTTTGTGCCGCCGCTGTTCGTAGGCGGCTGGGTCCGGTGGATTCAAAAGGCCCTGAATTTCCTGGTTGTCTCCTGCCCCTGTGCGCTTGTCATCTCCGTTCCCATGAGTTTTTTCGGCGGCATTGGAGCGGCGTCCAAGCAGGGCATTCTGGTCAAGGGCGGCAACTATTTGGAACTGCTTTCCCAGGCGAATACATTTATATTTGATAAAACCGGTACGCTGACCAAGGGCAGCTTTGAAGTGACCCATGTGCTGCCCGAGGACCGGCGGCAGGAGATTTTGACAGCGGCCTCCATTGCGGAGCATGGCTCTCTGCACCCCATTGCCCGTTCCATCCTCCAGGCGGCGGACTGCGCGGCGGAAGACGGCTGGCAAGTGACAGAGGAGGCCGGGCAAGGCGTCCGAGCCGAAGGACACGGCTCAGTGATTCTGGCAGGAAACCAGCGCCTTATGGAGGCAAACAGAATCGGCGTGGAAGTCCCTGAAGAAATTGGGACCATTGTCTATGTGGCGAAGGACGGTATCTATCTGGGCGCCATTGTGATTGCAGATGCTGTCAAGGAGGATACCGTAGAAGCGATGGCACAGCTTCAAAGGCAAGGCGCGGAGACCGTCATGCTGACCGGAGACAATGAGACTGTCGCCGCCGCAGTTGCAAAGCAGGTGGGCGTCAACCGGTATGAAGCGGGCCTCCTTCCGGGCGATAAGGTCCAAGCGGTGGAGCGGATTTTGGAGCAGAAAGGGCAGAAAGACGTGGTGGCCTTTGTTGGCGACGGTATCAACGATGCTCCGGCCCTGATGCGGTCTGACGTGGGAATCGCCATGGGCGGCGTCGGCAGCGACGCGGCCATTGAGGCGGCGGATGTAGTTCTGATGTATGACCGTCTATCGGCCCTGCCGATGGTGCAGAGAATTGCAAAAAAGACTATGGGCATTGTCCGGCAGAATATCATTTTCGCCCTTGGCGTGAAACTGATTGTCCTGGCGCTGACTCCCTTCGGCCTGGTTTCGATCTGGCTTGCCATTTTCGCGGATGTGGGCGTTGCCATGCTGGCAATTCTCAACGCCATGCGCGCCGGAAGCGTAAAATAATAAATCGGAATTCATGCGTTTCACAGCCATACCTGCGGCAGGCATGGCTGTGAAACAAATTTTAGAAATAATTCTCAAAATATGGAGTGGGCTATATCCATGGCATGTATCAATCTCTGATAGCGCCCATCGTGTGCCGCTGCTTCCATGGACAAAAGCATTTTTGGCTTATACGCAAGGAAAAAACCCTTGACAAAACGTCTAATTCTGACTATAATTATTCTGCTGTTTAAACAGCCCTGAAAGTATCCTGGACATAGCCGGATACATTGGAGGGAGGGAAATCAACCATGTCTGAAATTCACGTAAAGGAAAATGAGTCTCTGGAATCTGCGCTGAAGCGGTTTAAGCGTAGCTGCGCCAAAGCCGGTGTTATTCAAGAGGTCAAGAAGAGAGAGCATTATGTGAGTCCCAGTCTGAAGCGGAAGCAGAAGTCCGAGGCTGCCCGTAAGAACAAGAGAAAGTATTATTGATACCCCCTCTGAAATTGCGGAATAAAGCGCCACAGTCGCATGACTGTGGCGCTTTTGCAGTGCGCCCGGTGAGCGCACGTTCTATAGGGTGAAAGACCCGAATCCGCCCGGCAGCGGGAAGGGTTAGTCAAAGGCAAGGGCGTCCGTCGCGAGGCGGAATCGGAAGAAAGGCGGTGGGGCGGACAGCTACACGGAGACAGAACATGATTGAGAACTCTGACAGGGGAATGATTACACACGCGCTAACAATCCGTGCAAATCGTTTTTCTTAAAAGAGTAATTGAAAATGCCACAGAGGAAACTACCTCTGCGGCATTTTTGGTAGTGCGCAAACACGATCCCGAAAATATGAGTTCGTATGTGCGCGTTTTGGTGGAGACTACTGGACTCGAACCAGT
>CAYTXW010000063.1:0-7845 GCA_964441575.1 uncultured Oscillospiraceae bacterium | reverse complement strand
TTCCCTGGAGGGCGGAATTCCGTCCTCCAGGGGGTTGCTTGCTTATGCTTCCTCCATGGCGCAGAAGCCCAGAGGCGGCAGGGTGGGGTCGCCCAGGAGGCAGCGACCGGCGAGGGCAGCGTTCCAGGGAGCGTCGCTGCGGTTGCAGTAGAGGGTGACAGACTGGCTGCCGAAGGTCCGGCGGAAGGAAAAATGACCGTTTTGGGCTTCCAGGACTTCTACGCGGCCCAAACGCAGGGGCTTGCTGCCGGATTTCAGATGGGCCAGGGCTTTGAAATGGGCTTGCAGGGCATGATCTTCTTTGCCCCAAATGTAATAGGCGCGGTTGAAGGGGTCCCGATAGCCGGTCATTCCGGCTTCATCGCCGTAGTAAATACAGGGGCAGCCAGGCAGAGTGAATTGCAGGAAGGATGCCAAACGCAACATCTGTTTGCCGTTTGCCAGTTGCTCCGGCGTCATGGTCCGCTTGGCTAAATCTTCTCGATCACCATCGGTGGGATCTACCAGGGCTGTCAAGGCCCGGGACACGTCATGACTGGACAGAAGGTTCAAATTGGTGTTGAGGACCGCTGCCGGATAGTTCTCCGACAGATCCAGGACCACCTGACGGAGGCGGCTGCCGTCATCCTCGCCCCGGGCATAGGCCAAAATGGCGGTGCGCCAAGGATAGTTCATAACGCCGTCCAGCTGAGCCTCGGTAAAATACCGGCGGCGCACACCATAGGCAATTTTATTGGAGGCGTCCTCCCAGACCTCGCCGATCAGCAGGGCCTTAGGGTTCAGCGCCCGGATCCGGCGTCGCAGAGCCATGAGAAACTCATCAGGCAGCTCATCTACCACGTCTAGGCGCAGGCCGTCTGCGCCCAAGCGCAGCCATTTGGCCACGATGCTGTCATCGCTGCCGAAGATATAGTCCATAAACGAGGGGTCCATCTTATTGACGCAAGGCAGCGTCTTGAAGCCCCACCAGCTGGTGTACTCCGTTGGAAAGTTTTGAAACATGTACCAACTGCGGTAGGGCGAATTGGGGTCGGACAGTGCCCCATGGCCGAAGATATGCTTTTCGTCAAAATAGATGCTGTTGCTGCCTGTATGGGAGAATACGCCGTCCAGGATGATTTTCATGTCCCGTGCATGGGCGTCATGACAGAGAGCCGCAAAGTCCTCGTCGGTCCCCAGCATGGGGTCAATGCGGCTGAAGTCGGCGGTATCGTAGCGATGCGTGGAAAAAGCCATGAAAATGGGATTCAGATACAGCGCCTGGACGCCCAGGTCCTGGAGATAGGGCAGCTTGGCACGGATTCCCGCCAAATTGCCGCCGTAAAAATCATTATTCAGCATTTCTCCCTGCTGATTGGGGCGATAGACAGGCACATCGGACAGGTTGTCATGGACCCAATAGGGCTGCAGCTTCTCTCTGCAGTCACAGCGGCCCGCCTGGTAGAAGCGGTCCGGGAAGATCTGATAGAACACCCGGCCCTGGAAATCCTCCGGCGCCGGGAAAGCGGTGGAGACGCAGCTAAGCTGCCACTTTTTTCCGTCTTCCATATTGGTGTCCTCGCCTTGCCGGAACAGCCGGAACTGCTCGTTGCGAGTGGTGATCCGGAAATAGTAAAACAGCAGGATCGGCGCTTCCAGATGAAATTGGACGCGGTAATGCTCATAGGGCGGCGCTACCCGGTCCAGCGCAAATTCCACCTCCCGGAACGGCGCACCGTTCTGCCGCTCCAGCACCAGTACGACCTGGGTGGTCCGGCAGGATTGGGGAATGGCAACTGTCATCACACAGGACTCCCCCGGCGTGAGAACGCCGAAGGGAGTCTTATGGGCCAAGTCATGACTGTTGTATAAAATTCGAAGTCCCATATTTACAGATTCCAGATTCTATCCGCATACTCCCGCACCGCACGGTCGGCAGAGAAGATACCGGCCTTGGCGATGTTAGTCAGGGACATGGCATTGAACAGAGGCCGGTTTACATAGGTCTCACCCACGCGCCGCTGGGCGCGGGAATAGTCTTGGAAGTCGGCGACGGTCATGAAGCCGTCGGCCACGCCGAAGCGGTTGGTCAGGAGGCTGGCCACAATATCGTCAAACCTCTGGCCCAGGATGCCGGAGGTCAGCATCTGCAATACCCGTTCCAATTCCGGTGTCAGGAAGTCTCTGGGGTTGTAGCCGCGCCGCCACAGGTCCTCCACCTCGTTGGCCCGCATACCGAAGAGGAACATATTCTCCTCGCCCACTTGCTGGCAGATTTCCACGTTGGCGCCATCCATGGTACCCAGGGTAACAGCGCCATTGATCATGAGCTTCATATTGCCAGTACCGGAGGCTTCCTTGCCGGCTACGGAAATCTGCTCGGAGATATCGGCGGCGGGAATGATGATCTCAGCCAGGGAGACACGGTAGTTTTCCAGGAAGACCACTTTCAGCTTGTTGCGGATCTGGGGATCGGAGTTGACAAAGTTGGACACCGCCACGATCAGGCTGATGATCTGCTTGGCGCGGATATAGCCCGCCGATGCCTTAGCGCCGAAGACAAAGGTTCGGGGCGTAAAGTCCATTTCGGGATGGTCCTTGAGCAGATTGTAGAGATACAGAATATGCAGCACATTCAGCAGCTGGCGCTTGTACTCATGGAGACGCTTGATCTGAATGTCAAAGATGGAATCGGGGCTGACATTGATGCCGTTGGACTCGGCAATCAGCTTGGTCAGACGCACCTTATTATTCCGCTTAATACGCTGTAAATTCTCCAGCACCGATGCGTCGTTCCGGTAGGGCAGCAGCTTCTCCAGCTCCTGCGCATCCTGCAGGAAGCCATCGCCGATCAGTTCCCGCAGGAAACTGGTCAGCTCGGGATTGGATTGACACAGCCAGCGGCGGTAGGCAATGCCGTTGGTGACGTTGGTGAACCTGTCCGGCTGCAGAACATAGTAGTCCCGGAAAATGCCGTTCTGCAAAATCTGGGTATGGAGCTGGCTGACGCCGTTGATTTTATGGCAGGCGGCCAGGCACAGATTGGCCATGCGGACCTCGTGATCGCCGATGACGGCCATATAGTTCTGTTTGCCCCAGTCGTTGGGATAGACGCGCTGAAGGTCCTCCAGCAGGCGGCGGTTGATTTCCGCAGTGATGGTGTAGATGCGAGGCAGCTGCTCCCGGAACAGGTCCACGTTCCACCGCTCCAGGGCCTCGGACATGACCGTGTGGTTGGTGTAGGAAAGGGTGCGGCAGGTGATATCCCAGGCGTCCTCCCAGGAATAGTCGTTCTCATCCACAAGGAGGCGCATCAGCTCAGGCACACACAGGGCCGGATGGGTATCGTTGATATGAATGGCGACCTTTTCCGGCAGATTGCGGAAGGTCCGGTACTGCTTGAAATGGTCCTTTAAAATGCTCTGAAGGGAAGCGGACACCAGCAGATACTGCTGCCGCAGGCGCAGACGCTTGCCGCTGATATGGTCATCGGCGGGATACAGGACCTTGGAGATGGTCTGGGCCATGGTGTCCTGTTCCAGAGCGCGGACATAATCGCCGCGTGAGAAGGCTGCCATGTCAAAGCTGTGGGGCTGTTCGGCGCTCCAAAGAGTCAGCTTGTTGACCTTATCGGTGCCATAGCCGGAAATGTACAGGTCATGCGGCACCGCCATGACGGACTGATAGCCCACATGGGCCACACGGAACTTGCCGTTGTCCATCCACTCCCGGGTCTCACCGCCCAGGCGGATTTCCACCGCATCATCCTCGCGGGTCTTGAGCCACACATCGCCCATGTTCAGCCAGTCATCTGGAAATTCCATCTGCCAGCCGTCCACGATTTTCTGCCGGAAGATGCCGAATTCATAGCGGATGGAAAATCCGGTGGCGGGATATTCGCAACCCGTCAGGGAATCCATATAGCAGGAGGCCAGACGGCCCAGACCGCCGTTGCCCAAGCCCGCATCCGGCTCCATGGCGCAGAGGCGCTCAATACTGAATCCAAGGTCCTTCAGAACGTCTGAAACCTGGTCCAGCATACCCATATTGTAGAGGTTGTTGCGCAGAGAAGTCCCCACTAAGAACTCCATGGACATATAGTAGACCTGCTTGCGCTCCTCCTCCCGAATTTGTTTCTGGAATGCGCGGCGTTTTTCGGCCAGCATTTCACGGATATAGAAACAGACCGTTTTATAAGCTTGTTTTTCCGTGGCTTCCTCAAGTGTGCATCCAAAGGTACGCCCGCAGATTTCCTGCAGGCTTTCGACAATTTCTTCCTTGGTCAGCTTCTCACGTCCTGCAGACGTGTCCTGGCCCACGGCTTTTTTTACCGCGACAGTGATATCATTCTGATCCATAATACCTCCAAGGGAGTTAAAATTTGTAAACTCTGGAATATGTTGTAAATATACGCCATTCTCAGGCCTTCTGACGGTACAGGCGGTTGTGCGCATTGAATAGTAGCAAACAGCAACCGAAAGGATTATACCATATTTCTGCACAAAAAGGCAACAGCGATTTAGAGCAAGGCTTGAAAAGATTTCGGTTTGATGTGCTCGGCACATGGATAAAATATTTGTAAAGTGTTGAAAGGAGCTTTTATATGAACGTAAAGGACTGTATGAATTCCCATGTGATTGCCGTTGCGCCGGAGGAGAGCGTGGCGGTGGCGGCGCGGCTGATGGCTCGCCACAATGTGGGAGCCTTGCCGGTGCGGGCCGGGGACGGCAGCCTGTGCGGCATCGTCACGGACCGGGACATGGTCCTGCGGTGTGTGGCGTTGAACCGTCCGGCGGAGGAGACCTCCGTAGCCCGGGTCATGACGGGCCGTGTGGCCGCAGTTTCGCCAACGGACAGTCTGCGCCGCGCCGCCGACTGCATGGCAAAGGAGCAGGTACGCCGTCTGCCGGTGGTGGAGGGCAGGAAGCTGGTGGGTATGGTCTCCTTGGGGGACTTGAGTCATCGGGATGACTACGCCATGGAGACCGCTGAGGCTCTCAGCGAGATCACGGCCAATGTGAAGAACCTGTAATGTACAAGCGCCGCTGCCCATGAGCAGTGGCGCTTGCGGTTGCTTTATCCTTCACCCAGATCGGCGTAATCAGACAGCTCGTCGTTCAGCTCCTTCTTATGGCAAGGACACAGGGCAATCAGCTTGTCCCAGAAGACAATTACCATGACCACAGCGCTGACCACTGCGGCAGCTGCGCCGATCAGCAGCGCCAGCTTTGTACGTTTATCCATTCTTTCCACCTCCGGTGAGTCATACGATTATACTATTCTATTTTGCCGGTTTTCGCAACGGAAATCCGGAAAGCTTTTCAAAAAGTTTAAATTCGAACGATGAAGTCAGCTTTCCGGTCCTTGGCGGGCTTCGGCGTTTCGGCGGCATAGCCGAGGATGCAGTGGCCAACGCCGCGATAGGTTTCCGGTATGCCCCATTGCCGCAGCAGCGATTTTCCCTCAGGGGAGTCGAATTCCTCTCTGGCCCGGTGAATCCAGCAGGCGCCGACGCCCAGGGCGTCCGCGGCCAGAAGCAGATTGCCGATGACAAGACTGCCGTCTTCTACCCAGGTATGGGCCTGTGTGTCTGCCAGCACAACTAAGATGGTTGGAGCGCCGTAGAAGGGATCTGCGTCGGGATTGCCCAGAACGGCGGCGTTCATGGCCCGCAGCGTTTCGCGGGTTTTCGGGTCTTGCACCACAACGATCTTTCCGGACTGACGGCCCATGCCGCTGGCGGCATAGGTTCCGGCCAGAAGAATCTGCTGCAGGTCCTCTTCCTTGATCTGTTCCGGCTGAAAGCTTCGAATGCTGCGCCGGTGGAGCATGGCTTGAATAATCTCGTTCATAAAAAATCCTCCTTATTTTAAATATATCCGTACATCCCCCGTACCGACACTTCGCCGGACAGGACGGTGTCCTTTGTCCCGTCAGCCAGGGTGACAAGCAGTGCGCCCCGGCTGTCCATATCGTCCGCATGGGCCAGCTGCACCTGGCTGCCGCGAAGGATTTTCACATCCTGGCCGATGGTGATGCAGTGGGCCTTGTAGTCCGCCATCCAGGCTTGAGGCCGCTCCAGCAGATCCGCTGCCGCCAAATGGAGCTGCCGGACCATTTCCGCTGCCAGTCTGCACCGGTCCACCGAATGTCCCAGCGCTTGGAGTAGGGAAGTGGCCATGGGTGCGACATCCTCCGGAAAATCCGCCGGGGTCTGGCTGCAGTTGATGCCGATTCCCGGCACAACATAGTCCGTCAGGCCCGTCTCCGCCTCCACGGACAGCTCGGTCAGAATGCCGCAGAGCTTCCGCTTTTCATAGACCAGATCGTTGGTCCATTTGATTCCCACCTCTAGCCCGCAGGCGCTCCAAACGGCCCTTCGGGCAGCCGCAGCCACCACGGCGGTCAGATGCAGCAGCCGCTCGGGAGGGACATCGTAGCGCAAGATTACGGACAAATAAACGCCAAGCCCCTTGGGGGAGGAAAAGCTGCGGCCCCGCCGTCCCTTGCCGTCGGTCTGATGGTCCGCAAGGACCACCGTTCCATGGCGCGCGCCCTTAGCGGCCAGAGCCTTGGCGTAGGTGTTGGTGGAATCCACAGAGTCCAGAACAATCAGCTGCTCTGCCCAGGGATGCGGACCGAGACAGCGCAGAATGCCCTCCCGGGTCAGAAGATCCGGCCGGCCGGTCAGGCAATAGCCCCGGTTGGTGCCGGATTCAATGCGATAACCCGCATCCCGAAGCTGCTGGACCGCCTTCCAGACCGCTGCCCGGCTGATGCCCAGCGCCTCGCTCATCCTCTGTCCGGAGACATATTCGCCGCAGTCTAAAAGCTGCAAAACCCTTTCTTTTGTCACGCGAACCACCCGATCTCAGAATATCTGGAATTATTTTAGACATAAACGCTGCAATTGTCAACCCGACCGGGGAATTTCTCTGAAATTGTCCCCTTATTTTGGACTTCTTTGTTGAATTCTTCTATTTTTCGTGGTAAAATGACACAGTAAAATTTGAATTGGAGGAACTGCAATGGAGAAGATATTCACTTATTTTCCGCTCAGCGCGAACGTGCTGCCGGGAAATGTAAAAAGCTTGATTATGTCGTTGGTGATTTATGTAGTGGCCTGCGCGGTCTTGGGCATTCTCAATGTGGTCCTGGGATGGATTCCTCTGGTGGGCTGGCTTTTCCGGCTGATTTGTTCCCTGCTGGGCCTGTACTGCGTAGCCGGTATCGTGCTGTCGATCCTCAAGTTCTTCCGGACTCAATCCTGATGAAAGGGGCGCTCCCATGGAACGCGATCATGCCTATCTCCATGAGCAAAATATTCCGCACACCCACAGCGGCGGCCATCCCCATGTCCATGAGAATACCAAGGCCGTCGTCAACCGTCTGGCTCGTATGATCGGGCATCTGGAATCAGTCAAAAAAATGGTGGAAGACGGCCGGGACTGCAGCGAGGTTCTGATTCAGCTGGCCGCCGTGAAATCCGCCATCAACAACGTCAGCAAGGTCATTCTCCAGGACCATATTCGCCACTGTATTGTGGATGCTGTGGAAGACAATGACCAGCAAGCCATCGATGACCTGTGCGACGCGATTGAAAAGTTTATGAAATAAAGGGAAATAAATGCATGCCGGCCGCCCTTGCAGCCGGCATCTGTCTTTACCGGTGCGACCGGTGAGCGCATGTTTCGAGAATCGGCTGCGGCATTCAGCCCCGAAATGCCGCCATGCGATGCATGCTCCGCCTAGGACGCACGATTTTTCTGCGGTCACGGCGACACGCCGGAGATTGCGCAGCGCCTCCGCCTTTCCGTGTCATTGCAACGCGTCGGAGATTGCGCAGCGCCTCCGTCTTTCCGTGTC
>CAYTXW010000062.1:0-7902 GCA_964441575.1 uncultured Oscillospiraceae bacterium | reverse complement strand
TATTCTGGCACCATTTCAGGCCGGTGGATGATGTTGAGAATAAATTCTTCCATAGGTTTTAAAGGGTCCTTTCCAAAGAAAATGGAAAAAATGAGGATGAAAGGCGTCTGCGTAAAACGGATACACAGCCCACACGCCCCCGAAGAAACGCTGATTGCGTTCCGCCGTGCCGTTGTGAAACGGGCCCTCAGACCGGTCGTGGCAATCCGTTCCCACCCTAAATGCAGTGCGTTGATACGGAAAAGCAGTTCAATCGCAACTTCTTAGGGGTACGGATTGCCACGTCGCTTTGCGCCTGCGAAGCACGCCCTGCGGGTGTCGCAATGATACGGGATTGAATCAGTGTGTTTCTGAACAGGACGCACGTTTCTGCGTTCCGGTTGCCAGACGCTGCAATGCTCTGATTGCGTCAGCCTTTGACTGCGCCGTTGGTGACGCCTTCCACATAGAACTTCTGCATAATCAGGAACAGAATGGAGATGGGAATGGAGACCAGCACACCGCCGCAGCAGAACTGGGTGAAGTAGGTGTTGATCAGGCTCTTATCCAGCATCTTGTACAGGCCCACAGCCACGGTGTAGTTGGCGGAGATACCCGCATTCAGGATCATCTTGGAGTACACAAAGTCCATCCAGGGGGTTAGGAAGCTGCTGATGACGGTGTAGACAATGATGGGACGGCTGGTGGGGATAACCACCTTCCAGAAGATCATGGCCTCATTGCAGCCGTCAAGACGGGCGGCTTCACACAGGGAGCGGGGTACTGTGTCAAAGAATCCCTTGGCAATCAGATAGCCTAGACCGGAGGATGCGGAGTAAACCAAGACCAGACCGATGTGACTGTTGGTCAGACCGAAGGTCTTCAGCGTGAAGTATACCGCGATCATGGACAGCATGCCGGGAAACAGGTTCAGAATGACCGCGAAGTTCATCAAGGGCTTCCGGGCTTTGAACCGCATAACGGAAGTGGCATAGGCCACCATCAGCACAAAGATTGTGGAGATGATGCAGGTGAAGATGGCGATCTTGAAGGTGTTCATGAACCAGGTGGGGAATTGATTGACCGTGTCGGAGTGCAGCAGCTTGACATAGTGGATGGCGCTCCACTCCTTGGGGAAGAAGGTGCTCGTGTTCATGCCGGAGTAAGCGCTGAAGGAAGTGCAGACCAGCCAGATAATTGGGATGAGCCAGATCAGGCACAGCAGCGCAATGATGACATGACGCACAACGCTGCGGGCGATTCGTTTACCATGAATCTTTTTCATTGATAACCCTCCTCCTTATTGCCGCCGATCATGAAGTTGAAGGCAATCAGCGTGAAGACTGCGCAGACGATGAAGACCATAATGCCGATGACCGACGCCATCTTATAGTTGTAATAATCCTGAGTCAGACGGAACAGCCAGGTGACAAGCAGGTCCACTTCCTTGGCCTGGGAGTTTGCCATGGCCTGGTTGGTGGTGGTGTAGACGCCTTCTGTCAGCAGATAGATGACGTTGAAATTGTTGAAGTTCTTCACGAAGTCTGTGACCAGGGCGGGGCCGGTGACGAACAGCATGTAGGGCATGGTGATGTGCCGGAAGATCTGGAAGGGGTTGGCGCCGTCAATGCGGGCACTCTCAATCTGGTCGGAGGGCAGATTCATAAGCACACCGGTTGCAATAAGCATCTGATAGGGAATGCCAATCCAGATATTGATGAGGATAATTATCACATGGGCCCAGCCGGGGGCAGACAGGAAGGGAATATACGATGTGGAGATCAGGCCAATGCTTCGCAGAAAATCGGTCAGACCGATCTTCGCGCAGAGAGTGTTGACGATACCGCCGTTGGACAGGAAGTTGCGCATCAACAGCAGTGACACAAATTGGGGAACCGCAATGGTGATGACCAGGAGTGTCCGCCATAGCTTGGCGCAGTGGGTCTTTTTGCTGTTCAGCAGCAGTGACATGAGGATACCGCCGAAGTAGGTGGTCAGGGTGGCGAAGAAGGACCAGACAAGGGTCCAGCCCAGAATCCGGATGAAGGCATAGCTGAACGTGGAGGTGATGCCACCGCCCAGCAAGGTTTTGAAGTTGGTAAGGCCGACCCAGGAGAACAGGTTGGTGGGCGGCATATGCTGCTGGTCGTAGTTGGTGAAGGCCACCAAAATCAGCAGCAGGATGGGGATGACGGTGAAGACCACAATACCCAGCACGGGCAGAGACAGCAGCGTGATATGGAACTTCTCATCCAACAGCGTCCGAAGATCCTCGCGGAAGCTGTTGATATGCGCACCGGCCTCATCGGCCAGCTGCAAGCGGTAGACACTGACCACGTTGCGCATCCAGACGACCAGAAACGCGGCCCAGATGACAAAGCTGAACAGAGAGAACAGCAGAATCAAGAAGGAGTTGTCGTAGTCATTCCACTCCGTCTGCATGGTTTTGATGTTAAAAACCTGCTCAGCCTGAACAGTGCCCAAGGTGACGAACTTCGGCACATATTGCATGGCAAAGAAGATGGTGAACAGAATGACGGCTGCCTCCAGCAGCGTCATCAGGAACGCCTTGACATATTGCCGCCGACGGGCATAGCCTGCGCCCATCCAGAGCAGAGAGAGCTTGACGAAAATGTCGCCCTTAGCAACGGCAGTGCCGAAGGAAGAGAAAAAGCCCCGATTGTCAAGCGCTTCGGACGGCAGTCGAACGCTGGTTTTTCCTGCCATAGAAGACCTTCCTTTCTCTTTAAAATAACACATCAGGCCCATATGCGGAGCATATGGGCCTGATCGTTCATCGGACTTCAGCCCGGCTCAGAAAGCTTGCCCTAAATTGTGCATTCAGGGGAGCAAGCGATTATTCCAGAGGTGCGGTGACGCCCTCTACCAGATTATCCAGCGCAGCCTGGATAGCGGCCTCATCGTCCACAGACAGCTGGCCCTGAGCAATGATCTCGCCGAAGGTAGCAGTGGGATCCCAGTACTTGCCGCCGACGGTCTGAACGGTGCCGAAAGCATCCTGGGCAGCGGAAGCTGCGATAGCGATGTTGGCAGTCACAGCGTCATTGGAAGCGGCATTGGTGTTGGTAGGAGCCAGCTGACGGGACTCAAAGCGGGCAGTCTGCGCGGCTTCGTTGGTCAGGAACTCAGCGAGCAGCACGGCCCAGCCGCTGTTCTTGGAGTAGGCGTTGACGCCGATGAGCTTAAAGCCGGAGAAGCAGCCCTGCTGCACCTGCTCGCCGTTGAGGGTGAAGGTGGGCAGCTTGGTGGCGGCGTAGCCGTCGCCCCAGGCTTCCTGGCAAGCGCTGGCATCCCAGGTGCCGTCCACAACGGCGCAGACATTGCCGGAAGCAATCTGGTTGGACAGATCGCCGTCAGCCACAGCCAGGAAGGCCGAATTGCCGGCGATGTTCAGCATGGACTGCACAACCTGTACACCGGTGTAGCCGTCCGCAGAGGTGCCGGCCCAGTCAAGAGAGGTGGTGCCGTCCGCATTCAGAGTGGTGGTGAAGCCGGCGCCCAGGAAGAAGGAAGCGTTATACCAGCCGGAGTTCAGGGTCATACCGACCTTGCTGCCGGCAGCACCGGCGGCGTCCAGCAGGGTATCCCAGCTCTCGGCCTGCTCGGCGGAGATTTTGCTGGAATCATAGAACAGGAAGTAGTTGTTGCCGCCGCCCATGGGGAAGGCGTAGAGGTTGCCGTCTTTGGTTGCAGCGGCCACGGAGCCGGCGCCGTTGGCGGCCTTGACGTCATCAATGCTCTTGCCGGCATAGGCGGGCAGGACTGCGGAAATTTCACCGTCCAGGCACAGCAGAGCGCCTGCGGCTACCAGATCAGCCAGCTGATCGTCGGCGAACGCGAACACGTCGGCGGCAGCCTCGATATCGGTCAGAACGGTATCCTTGGCGGTGGACTCGGATTCTACGCCGATCTGGATGTCGAAGGTCTGATCGGAATAGGCAGCCTTGAACTGCTCTACCAGATCGGACAGCAGGGCCTGATCTTCCTCAGCGCCCCACAGGGTCAGAGAGATGGTCCCGGAAGAGGGAGTGAGCGTGTCATCGCCCTCGCTGGAAGAGGTGCTGGTGTCGCTGACATCGTCGTTTGCCGGCTCTTCGGATGAAGAAGCGCAGGCTACCAGGCCAAACACCATGACGACTGCCAGCAAAAGGGCAATAATCTTTTTCATGTTGATTTCCTCCTTGTGTTTTTGGTAATTTTCGCTTTTTGCAAACGAGTTGCGCAAAACGTTTTTCCACTCCTTTAGAATAACGCTTTTAACTTCCTATGTCAATTATTTAAAATTGACGGCAAATGGACCTTCAATTTAGTCATTTTTAACAAATTCGTCAAGAATGTCAATTTTGAACGCGCAACTTGCGCAACATGCGCAACAAATTGAACCGGCATCCTCCCGGCGCTTTTCACAACGTATCATATTTGAAGCGGGGCCGGACGCGCCGTTTACTTCGTGGATTCCCGCAGAATAACCTGATATCCCTGGATTTGCTTTGGCGTGACGTCCTTGCCGGAGAGATAGTCCAGCAGCAGGCGGCAGGCGGCGGTACCCAGGGCCGCCGCGTCAAACTGTATGGCGGAAATTGTCGGGGTGGTGTCCGTCAAAATTTCGCTGTCGTAGAGGCTGGCGAGACGCAGCTGTCCGGGGACGTCAATCCCGCGCCGCTGCAGCTCCTTGAGGACGAAAAAAGTCACGTTGTCATCGCAGCAGAGCAGGCATTCGGGCTTTTGCTCCAAAATGGCGTCCAGCGCGTCTGTCCGCTGTTCGGCGGCTTCGATGCCGGAGTAAATCAGATTCTGCTCCGGCGGCAGGCTGAACTCGTCCAGCGCCCGCAGATAGCCCTGGAGCCGCTGACTGTTCACGGTGTAGTTCATGCTCCCGCCCAGATAGGCGATGCGCCGCATACCCAGCTGCAGCAGCAGTCGGGTCATTTCGGCCGCCGCGCCCATCTGGTCGTTGTCTACTTGCAGGGCGTTTTCATCTTCCAGCTGTCCGAGGGCCACATAGGGGACCTGATAGCTGCGCATCAGCTCCAGGCATGGATCGTCCAAAAGGGTCCGCGACAGGATGACTCCGTCCATTTTGCGGGCCGCCAGCTGCCGCTCCAGTTGCTCTGTGTGGGTTCCATCCACATAGCACAGCAGGACATCGTAGCCCCGCTGGGCCGCCATGCGGCAGATACCGCCCATGCTTTTGCGAAGAAACGGCAGATCCAGTTGCACAAAGTGGGAAGGAATGACCAGAGCCAGATTGTGGGTCACCGGCCGGCCTGCCGGCCGTATCGTGGCCGCCTCGCCGCCGGTGCGGCTGACAAGGTCAAACACTCTGGCGCGGGTTTCTTTGCTGATTCGGCCTTTCCCGGACAAGGCCCGGGAGACCGTGGTCTTGGAGAGGCCCAGCTTCCGTGCAATTTCACTGACGGTCGGCTTTTCTTTTGCGCTACTTGGCTTCGCCATGGTGAGGACTCCTTCTCAAATGGGGATGGCAATTTTAGATGTGATATCGTATAATAACAAATACAAATCGGGGATGGAACAGCGCTGTAGGCAGCGGCGGGCTGTGGGCAGCCTGCCCTTAAGATCCGAATTCACATTACATGAATTATGACATTAGGATACCGCAAGGGAGGAGCCTTTGTCAAGAAAAGAGGAGGAACAGTCATGAAAACCAATCAAATCCTGTTCGGCGCGGCCTATTATGATGAATACATGCCGTCATCCCGGGTGGAGGAGGATATGCGCCTGATGGCCGAGGCGGGCATGAACGTCATCCGCATTGCCGAGTCCACCTGGAGCACCTGGGAGCCGCAGGACGGCGTGTTTGATTTTACCTGCCTGCACCGGATGCTGGAGGGAGCCAAACGCCACGGAATCTCCGTGATCGTGGGTACGCCGACCTATGCTATTCCGCCATGGCTGGCGGCCAAGTATCCCGACATCCTGGCCGAGACCCATGAAGGCCCCGGACGCTACGGCCACCGGCAGAATATGGACATTACCCACCCCGGCTACCGCTTTCACTGCGAGCGGATCATCCGCCGCCTGCTGGAGGAGGTGCGGTCCTATGACCATGTCATAGGCTTCCAGCTGGACAACGAGACAAAGCACTATGATACCTGCGGACCTCGCGCCCAGGCGCTGTTCCGGCAGTGGCTGCAGGAGAAGTTCGGCACGGTGGAGGCTCTGAATCGGGCTTACGGTCTGGCCTATTGGAGCAATGCCCTTGGCAGCTGGGACGATCTGCCAGATGTCCGGGGGACCGTCAATAACAGCCTGGCAGCGGAATACGAGGCGTTTCAGCGGCACCTGGTGACGGAATTTCTGACCTGGCAGCGGGGCCTTGTGGACGAATACCGCCGCCCCGATCAGTTTGTCACGCACAATTTTGACTTTGCTTGGTGCGGCCACTTGAAGGGCCTCCAGCCCGACGTGGACCAGTTTGACGCGGCCAAGGTCATGACTGTGGCCGGGTGCGACATCTACCATCCCAGCGCGGGAGCCTTGACCGGCGCGGAGATCAGCTTCGGCGGCGATGTCGCCCGGGGGCTGAAGGGCGGCGGGAACTTTCTGGTGCTGGAAACCCAGGCCCAGGGGCCGCTGGCTCTGTTTCCGTATCCCGGCCAGCTGCGGCTCCAGGCTTTTTCCCATCTGGCCAACGGCGCAAATATGGTTGAGTATTGGCACTGGCACTCCATCCACAATGCCATTGAGTGCCATTGGAAGGGCGTCCTGAGCCACGACCTGACGCCGGGCGCTGCCTACAGGGAAATTGCCTCGGTGGGCCGGGATCTGCGGCGGCTGGGCGGACACCTGGTGAATCTGCGGCGGAAAAGCCCCGTGGCCATCGTGGTATCCAACCGGAGCCTGACAGGCCTGAAACGGGATGACTCCTTTTCCGGTCTGGACTATAATGAGGACTGCCTGCGCTGGCTCTATGATGCGCTGTTCCGCCTGAATATTCCCTGCGATATTGTAAATGAGGATACCCGCGATTTTTCCGCCTATCGGCTGGTGGTCGCGCCGGGCCTCTATTGTGCCGGAGAGGACCTGATTGCGGCCCTGCGGTCCTATGTGGAGGGCGGCGGACATCTGTTGTCCGCATTCCGGAGCTTCTTTGCCGATGAACATCTGACCATCCGCCACAGCGCCCAGCCCTATGGCATGACCGACGTCTTTGGCGTGACCTACGACCAGTTCTGTAACGGCCTGGAGGTGCCGGACGTCACGAAGTGGATGGAGCTGCTGCGGCCCCATGCGGATACCCGGGTCCTGCGACGCTATGACCACTACGCCTTTTCCGAATATGCCGCCGCCACGGTCCATGAATTTGGGCGGGGCCGTGCCGCCTATCTGGGGGCGCATTTTGACCGGAAGGTTCTGGAGCCGCTGCTGGAACAGCTGCTGCCGGAACTGGGTGTGGAGGTCCCGGAGATCCGCTGGCCTCTGATTTGCAAGGAGGGAACCAACGACCTGGGGAAGACGGTGCGGTATCTTCTAAATTATGCAGCTGTCCCGGCCCAAGCCGCCGCCCCGGCGGCCTGCACCGAGCTGCTGTCCAGCCGGACTTATAGTAGGGGAGAGGCAATAGCGATCCCCGCCTGGGGCTTTGCAATTCTAGAATGGTAGAGAAAACCCCTCGTGCCCCCTCTGAGGGGGCTGTCAGCGAAGCTGACTGGGGGTTGTAGGTCAACAGAACGGTACGAGCAGACAGAAAAATGTGCAAACAAGCCAACCCCTCGTGCCCCCTCCGAGGGGGCTGTCAGCGAAGCTGACTGGGGGTTGTAGGTCAACAGAGCGGTACGAGCAGACGGAAAAATTTGCAAACAAGCCAACCCCTCGTGCCCCCTCCGAGGGGGCTGGACGCCCGAAGGGCGGCCTTGAGGCAGCCGTTGGCAGCTTGCTGCC
>CAYTXW010000061.1:0-8514 GCA_964441575.1 uncultured Oscillospiraceae bacterium | reverse complement strand
GTTGGCCAACAACCCCCGCCGCTGCGCGGCAGCCCCCTAAGAGGGGGCACGAGGGCGGACACATTCATTGTCAATTGTCAATTCATAAAGAGGTGATTCCATGGATAAGACCGTTTTAATCGTTGAGGACGAGAAGGCGATTGTGGAAATACTGAAGTTCAACCTAAAACGGGAGGGCTATGAGACGCTGGAGGCGCTGGATGGAGAAACCGGTCTGGAGCTGGCTCAGACACAGGACCCGGATCTGATTCTTCTGGATGTGATGCTGCCCCGGATGAACGGCTTTGACGTGTGCAGCACACTCCGGGACGGTGGCTCCACCGTGCCGATTATCATGCTGACTGCCCGTGAGGAGGAAAACGACAAGGTCTTCGGTCTGGAGGCCGGCGCGGACGATTATATCACCAAGCCCTTTTCCATGCGGGAGCTGCTGGCCCGGGTCAAGGCCAATATCCGCCGCCGCCATCTGGACACCGGCGCTGCGGAGGGCAAGGTTTTGAGGCTTGGCGGCTTGGCCGTGGACACGACTGCTATGACCGTTTCCAAAAACGGACAATCGATTGAGGTAACACAGAAGGAATTTGATCTGCTGGTCTGCCTGATGGCGACCCCCGGGAGAGTTTATTCCCGGGAGGAGCTGATGGGCAAGGTGTGGAACTACGACTATTTCGGCGATATGCGGACTGTGGACGTAACCGTCCGGCGTCTGCGGGAAAAAATCGAGGACGATCCCGGCGCACCCCGCTATATCCGCACCAAGCGCGGCACGGGATATTATTGCGGCAACGAGTAATTTACGGAAATTCCAATCCGAATGGGAGGTCTGTTCATGCGTTCACTCAGGACCAAAATGGTCATGATTATGGTGCTTTTGATACTGGCTCTGATGACGGTGGTCGGGTCTTTTCTGATTAACGGCGTGGGCAACTATTATATTGAGTCCTTCTATGAGCAGATGACCCAGACCTTCTCCCAGGATTTCATTGCGCAGCTGCAAGCCGTGGCGGCCAAGCCCGACAGCAGCGCCGCCCAGCTCAAGCAGCTTCTCATGTCCCAGTCGGACCTGGGCATCGATTTGGCACAGCGGAATGTCTATATTCTGGATGCGTCCGGCCAGGTGCTGGACAGCTCCGACCAGGCGGAAACCGTGGATATCACCGCCAACATTCTGTCCGCCATGAACGGAGAGGTGGGACAGAGCGGCTCCATTGTCTCCGACTATATGGATCTTGCCATCCCCATCGACGGCGGCAGGAGCCAGTATATTGTCTATATTCTGGATAACAAACTGACAGTGGACAACCTGACCAGCAAGCTGTTCGGGATCATTCTCCGGTCCCTGGCGCTGGGACTGGTCATCTGCGTGATTCTGGCCTTTCTGCTGGCGCAGATTCTGATTACGCCCATCCGCGCCCTGACCGCCGGCACACGGCAGGTGGCCGCAGGCGACTTTTCCCAAAAACTGGAGGTCACAAGCCGGGACGAGATCGGCACCCTGACCCGGAACTTCAACCACATGTCTCAGGTGCTGCAAAACACCATTTCCGAGGCGGAAAATGAGCGGAACAAGCTCTCGACTCTGTTCCTCCATATGACAGACGGCGTGGTAGCCTTCGGGCCGACGGGCCAGATGATTCACTGCAATCCCGCCGCCTCCCGGATGCTGGCCCAGACGCTGAACCCCACCGCGACATTTGAAAGCGTTTTCGGCGAGGCCGCAGACTTTCAAAAGCTTCTGACGCTGAAGCGCTCGGAATATCTGGAGTGCCAGAAGCGCGTGGGCGAGCGGGAGCTGGAGCTGTTTATGGCTCCCTTCTCCTCGGACCAGACCGCCGGCGGCGCCATGGTGGTCATCCACGACGTGACCATGCAGCGCAAGAGCGAGCAGACCCGGCGGGAATTTGTGGCCAACGTGTCCCATGAACTGCGGACGCCGCTGACCAATGTAAAATCCTACGCCGAAACCATTCTCTCCGCCGGAGACGAGCTGCCGCTGGAGCTGCGGAATAATTTCCTGGGCGTCATCGTCAGCGAGGCGGACCGCATGACCCGCATCGTCAAGGATCTGCTGACCCTGACCAAATTTGACTACGGCAAAATGGAGATGAATATTTCCCGGTTCCCGTTTGCGGAGGCGGTGAAAAATGTCCACAAGGCTGTGGCGCTGGACGCCCGGAAGCACGGACACACCTTGACGCTGGACTGTCCGGACGATCTGCCCCAGGTGGATGGCGATCGGGAACGAATCGAGCAGGTCATCATGAATATCGTCTCCAACGCGATCAAGTACACCGCCGATGGCGGAAAGATCGACATTGTCGCCGGGACCGCCGGAAAGAACGTCTTTGTCCGGGTTTCGGACAACGGCATCGGCATTCCGGAAAAAGATCTGCCCCGGCTGTTTGAGCGGTTTTACCGGGTGGATAAGGCCCGCTCCCGGGAATCCGGCGGCACCGGTCTGGGCCTGTCCATTGCCAAGGAGATTTTGAACCAGCACAAGGGCGACATCCGCATTGAATCGGTCTATGGGGAGGGTACCGATGTCACCATCACGCTGCCCATCAGCGCGTAGGCCGCTCAGCCCAATCCTTATTATCCTTCCCCAAGGGGGTGCGACATGAAAAAGCGGATATTGGAGGCCGGCAAGGACCTGCTGATCGTTCTGCTGGTTTGCAGTCTGGCGCTGCTGTCGGCGGCGTCCCTGCCTGTGGAAAGCATCCGCAGCAGCCAGTGGCTTTCGGCGCTGCTGCAGCCAATCGCGCCGCTGTTGGGCCTGCCCCAGTCGGAGTTGACCTATGTGAAAACGGCGCTGCCTGTTTCGGACGCAGCCCAGCCCATGGAGATTTCGGTCCGAAACTCCATGGGGCGGACCACCGCTATCTGGAATTTTGACATGCTGGACGCCCTGTTTGAGACTCTCGGCAGTATGCTGGGGCAGGCGCTGGATACGGCTGGGGCGTTTTCCTCCGTGTCGGAGGCCCGGCTTCAAGACGCGCTTTCCGGTCCCAGTGTCTATTTCTTCTATGACGCCCTTCTGCCTGCGGATCTGCTGGCCTCCTGGCTGGACGCCTCCATGGAGGACGGTGGCCCCAATGCCTCCGCCTATATCCTGGCCGTGGAGGACGCCGCCGTCACCCTCTATCTGTCCGGAGACGGCTGCTATGCCGCCGCCACCGGCGTTCAGGCGGAAGCGCTCAGCAGCCTTTTGGAGCAGTACCGGCCCGACGGCTCCCGTTTCGCTTTTGAGGACGGCTCCACACTGGAGGGGTTGACGCTCCTGCCCGGAGACGACCCCTCTGTGTTCTCCGCCGCCGTCTCCAATCCCTGTGACACCCGTTTTATGGAGGACCTGGCCACGGATCTGGGGTTCAATCCCTACAGCGATGCCAGCTACACCGATGCTTCAGGCACCGCCCACTTTGCAGAATCCAACTGTACCCTGCAAATTGATGCGGACGGGCAGCTTCTGCTGTCCTCCACTGCCTCAGACCGGTTCCTTGCTGCCGGCGATGAACTGGACGCCCTGGTGGAGGAAGCCCGGTCCCTGGTCTCCCTGATTGCGGGCGCTTCCTCGGGGGACGCAAGAATCTATCTGACCGGCGTCATGCAGGACGGAGATATGGCCCAATGCACCTTTGACTACATTCTCTCCGGCATCCCGGTTTCGGTCTCCGGCGGTCATGCCGCCACCGTCACATTTCAGGGGCAGGCCGTCACGCAGCTGCAAATGCGCGTGGCCACCTACACCCAGACCACGGAACTGCTGTATCTGCTGCCCATTGAAAGCGCCGCCGCCATTCTCTCCGCCGGAAGCCGCCTGGCCCTGCAATACAGCGACACCGGAACCGGAACCCTGGCTGCGGGGTGGGCGCAGGGGAATTGACAATGGACAATGAAAGTGTCTGGCTTCACCGGACGGATTAAAATTTTGCACGCCCTCGTGCCCCCTTTTAGGGGGCTCCGCGAAGCGGTGGGGGTTGTATCGACGACAGATTTTACCGTATGATTGTACCGCTCTGTTATTCAACAACCCCCAGCCTCACTACGTTCGGCAGCCCCCTAAGAGGGGGCACGAGAGACCTCTCCGTCACGGCTTCGCCGTGACACCTCACTTCTTCACTCTTACTTCTTACCTCTTATTTCCGCTCCGGAGGTGATTTCTTGCCTGTTTCCAAGCTGAAAAACCTGACCATTTTGATTTTGCTGCTGGCCAATTTGGCCATGCTGGGACTGCTGCTGCCGGGACGGCTTGCGGAGCGGCGGGAGGAAACGGCGCTGCGGGAATCCCTGTCTCAGCTGTACGCCGATCAGGAGGTGGCGTTAAGCCCCTCGATCATTCCCGAATCGGCAACGCTCTATGTGCTGGAGCTGGCGGAGGACCCCACGGCGGACCAGCAGGCCGCAACCGCTCTTTTGGGCAGCCAGGTCCAGACGCAGGACGATTCCACCCGGTATCTTCGCAGCTACCGCTCGGATGATGGGATGTGCAGCATCAGCCGCACCGGCGCGTTCCATGCGCAGCTGGAGGGTTCCGAGGAAAACGGCGACCTGGTCAAGGCTTCCAAGCGGATTCTCCGTCGCATGGGCTTCACCTACAGCAGCTTGAGCCAGCCGGAACGCCTGCGGGCCGGCGTCTATACCGTCACCGCCACCCAGGCGGTGATGAATGTTCCGGTCTTTGGCGGCGATCTGACGCTGACCTTCTCCAACAACTGTCTGAGCACTCTGGATGGGGTATTTTTCACCGGCGGGTCGGCTCTGACACGCGTCAGCGAGGAAGCCTGCATTTCCGCCGCCGACGCGCTTGTGGATTTCCTCGCGGCCCGCTATACGCTGGGCTGGGTGGGCAGCGAGATTTGTTCCATGGAACAGGGATATCTCCGGTCCGAAACCGCCGCAGCAGCCGCCGTCCGCCTGACGCCGGTGTGGCAGCTGGTGACGGACACAGGCGCCTTTTATATCAATGGCATGACCGGCGAGGTGACAGCTGTTTCTTAGCCGTCTGCATATCGTGGCTGGCTATCCTGCTTGACACTAAATAGCACTTTTTGTATCCAAATTGCATCCGAATTGTCATCTTTTACTTTACATAAAGCGAAATCTGTGCTATGATGCTTCTGGTAAATAATCACTTACGTATTTCCTGTCAAAATGGGTCATACTTCTAATAGGTAATACCGCAGAAACGTATCCTGAATTGAGGAAAGAATGAGGGATCACTATTGATTCAATATATCATCGAGGGCGGAAAGCCGCTCCATGGAGAAATCACCATTTCAGGCGCCAAGAACGCGGC
Organism: uncultured Oscillospiraceae bacterium; assembly: GCA_964441575.1. Lineage (GTDB taxonomy): Bacteria > Bacillota > Clostridia > Oscillospirales > Oscillospiraceae > Avoscillospira. The sequence goes on along the minus strand of CAYTXW010000061.1, from coordinate 3,218 downwards.
CGTCGCGATTCTGCCTGCGACCATTCTGGTCAATGGTAAATGCCACATTGAAAACGTACCCGACATTTCCGATGTCCGTCTGCTGCTGGAAATTCTCAGTGATATGGGTGCATCCATCCGGCGGCTGAGCCGCAACATTCTGGAGATTGACTGCACACGGGCCAGAAACACCACAGCACCCATTGATATGGTGCGGCGCATCCGCGCCTCCTACTATCTGCTGGGCGCGCAGCTGGGCCGGTTTGGACATGCCCGCAACGCCATGCCCGGCGGCTGCAACTTCGGCGTCCGCCCCATCGACCAGCATATCAAGGGCTTTGAGGCGCTGGGCGCAATGGTGGAGCAGAGCGGCGGCTATGTGACCTGCGACGCGCCCGAGGGCGGCCTGCGGGGCGGCCATGTGTATCTGGATATCGTGTCGGTAGGCGCAACCATGAACATTCTGCTGGCGGCTGCCCTGGCCAACGGCACCACTATCATCGAGAACTGCGCCAAAGAGCCGCACATTGTGGATTTGGCGAACTTTCTGAACGCCATGGGCGCACGGATTTCCGGCGCAGGCACCGATATCATCAAGGTCCGCGGCGTCAAAGCGCTCCACGGCGGCAGCTATTCCATCATTCCCGATCAGATCGAAGCCGGTACCTATATGGCCGCTGTGGCCGCCGCAGGCGGAGATGTCACCCTTCGCGGCATCATTCCCAAGCATCTGGATTGCATTACGGCCAAGCTGCGGGAGATGGGCATGGTGATTCAGGAGGGCGACGACTCCATCCGCCTGGAAAAGACCCGCCGCCTGAAGCGGGCCAATGTGAAAACCATGGTCTATCCCGGCTTCCCCACAGATATGCAGCCGCAGATTGCCGTCTGTATGTCTTTGGCCAACGGCACCAGCATTGTTACCGAGAGCGTTTACGATGCCCGCTTCCGCTATATCGCCGAGCTGAACCGCATGGGCGCCCATGTTCAGGTGGAGGGAAAGACCGCCGTGGTGGATGGCGTTCGGGAGCTCCGCGGATGCGAGGTCCGGGCCTGCGATCTGCGGGCCGGCGCAGCCATGGTCATCGCGGGTCTGGCCGCCACCGGGGTCACCACCATTGAGGATGCCCACTATATTGAGCGGGGCTATGAGGATATCATCGGCAAACTCACCGCGCTGGGCGCCAACATCCGCCGGGTGGAAACCTATGACCCGCTGACGGTTGTCGCGGGCGTGGGATAAGAAAGCGCGAATCGATCTTGCAACGCAATCATCGCAAGCAGTGCCGGAGCGAAAGCTCCGGCATGATTTTATGCCAATTCCGGGAAAAATTGGGTTACAAGCGCCGCGAGACTGCGTTTCGGGCGCTTTCGGAATGCGTTTTTCGCCATTTGTACCATTTCCTAACTTTTTTGTTGTATTCCGCAGGGACCTGTGCTATACTAAGAAATTGTTGAGAAATTTCGTAGATTCGAAAGGGGCCGCTTGTATGGCGCAGGAAAATATTCGAAATATTGCAATCATCGCGCATGTGGATCATGGCAAGACCACGCTGGTGGATGAGATGCTGAAGCAGGGCGGCGTATACCGCGAGAACCAGGCTGTGGTGGACCGGGTCATGGACTCCGGCGAGCTGGAGCGGGAGCGGGGCATCACCATTCTGGCCAAGAATACCGCCGTGCATTATAAAGATTACAAGATCAATATTGTGGACACTCCGGGTCACGCCGACTTCTCCGGCGAGGTGGAGCGCATCCTGAAAATGGTGGACGGCGTTCTGCTGCTGGTGGACGCCGCCGAGGGGCCGATGCCCCAGACCCGATTTGTGCTGCAAAAGGCGCTGGAGCTGGGACACAAGGTCATTGTGGTGGTCAATAAGATTGACCGGCCCGACGCCCGGGTGGATGAGGTGATCGACGAGGTGCTGGAGCTTCTGCTGGACCTGGATGCCACCCAGGAGCAGTTTGATTCTCCCACTATTTTCTGCTCCGCCCGGCGGGGGATTGCCTCCTATGCGCCCCATGAGGAGGGCAAGGATTTGGTCCCCCTGTTTGAGACCATTATCAACTATATCGATCCGCCCAAGGGCGAGGAAAACGGCCCCTTGCAGGTGCTGGTCAGTTCCATCGATTATAATGAGTTCGTGGGCCGTATTGCCATTGGCCGCGTGGAGCGGGGCGTGATTCACCAGAACCAGGAGGTCATGGTCTGCGACTACCATGACCCGGAGGTCAGGGAAAAGGCCAAGGTCGTGGCCCTGTACGAGTTCACGGGCCTGGGCCGCAACGCCATTCCCGAGGCCCGCGCCGGAGAAATCGTGGCATTCTCCGGCATCAGCGACATCACCATCGGCCGCACCATCTGCGCCCCCGAGGCCGTGGAGCCGCTGCCCTTCGTGAAAATTTCCGAGCCGACCATGGAGATGACCTTCTCCGTCAACGACTCCCCCTTCGCCGGAAAAGAGGGCAAATATGTCACCTCCCGGAATCTGCGGGACCGGCTGGAGCGGGAGCTGCTCAAGGATGTGTCCCTGCGGGTCACGGAGCAGGGAATGGATGCCTTCAACGTGGCGGGCCGGGGCGAAATGCACCTGTCCATCCTGATCGAGACCATGCGCCGTGAGGGCTATGAGTTCCAGGTTTCCCCGCCCCGTGTACTGAACAAGGAAGTGGACGGCAAGCTCTGCGCGCCGATTGAACGGATGGTGGCCGACGTGCCGGAGGGCAGCGTGGGCGCGGTGATTGACAAAATCAGCCAGCGCAAGGGCGATCTGGTTTCCATGACTCCCGTGGGCAGCCGGATGCGGCTGGAATTTCTGGTCCCGTCCCGCGGCCTGTTCGGCTATCGCAACGAATTTCTCACCGACACCCGGGGCGAGGGCATCATGGCCTCCGTGCTGGACGGCTACGCGCCGATAAAAGGGGAGATCGAGCGCCGCCTGACCGGTTCCCTGGTGGCCTTCGAGTCCGGCGAGGCCTGTGCCTATGGCCTGTTCAACGCCCAGGACCGGGGCGACATGTTCATCGGCGCGGGTACCCAGGTCTATGCCGGTATGGTTGTCGGCCAGTGCAGCCGCAACGAGGATATGTCCGTCAATGTCTGCAAGAAAAAGCAGCTGACCAATATGCGCGCCGCCGGTTCTGACGAGGCCCTGCGCCTGACCAGCCCCCGGATTATGAGCTTGGAGCAGTGCCTGGAATATCTGGCCGATGACGAGCTGCTGGAGGTCACGCCCAAG
>CAYTXW010000060.1:1660-8558 GCA_964441575.1 uncultured Oscillospiraceae bacterium | reverse complement strand
TACGGATTGCCACACCAGTGACATCGGTCACTGGTTCGCAATGACACGGAAAGGGCAACCCACACCAGTGACATCGGTCACGGGTTCGCAATGACACCGTTTCTCCGGGCTATGCGCTGCGCAATGCCCGTGCGCATCTGCACGCGGGTTTTCCGGGAAACGCAGTTGATTCGAAACAGAATGACAAAAAGCCAGTTCCCTCCTTCCGGTGGAACTGGCTTTTTCTGGGTGCTTTTGCTTGCAGGTATTTGGATTTTCCCCCTCGTCCCCTATGGGCAGATCGCCCCGCAGGGCCTCTTTAACCGTTCAGCTTCGCTGCCTTGTGGAAGAGAAACAGGCCCACCAAAAACAGAATGGCAATCGCGCCGACGCCCAGGTTCATGTTGTTGGTGGCCTGGCTGACCGCGCTGACCAGGACAGTGCCGAAGAAGGCCGCGCCCTTGCCGCAGATATCCATCAGGCCGAAATACTCTCCGGCCTTCTCATTGGGTACAATCTTGGCAAAATAGGACCGGGACAGGGCCTGAATGCCGCCCTGGAACATGCCCACCAGCACAGCCAGAACCCAGAACTGGGCCTGCGTATACAGGAACATTGCGAATATGGCAATGAACAGATAGGCCACGATGCAGATGGTGATCAGCTTGCTGTTTTCCATCTTCTGGGCCAGCCGCCCGAAGATGATCGCGCAGGGGAACGCCACAATCTGGGTCACTAGCAGCGCCAGCAGCAGGCCGGTGGAATCCAGACCCAGGGCGGAGCCATAGGCTGTGGCCATATCGATGATGGTATACACGCCATCGATATAGAAGAAGAAGGCCAGCAGATACAGGAAAATATGCTTCTCCTGCTTCACATTGCGCAGGGTGTGGCCCAGGCGGCGGAAGCTCTCGCGGACGGGATGGGGCTGGCGCTCCACATAGTAGCGCTGCTGATAGGTTTTCAGCAGCGGCAGGGACGAGCCGACCCACCAGAGAGCCACGATTCCAAAGCTCAGGCCCATGGCCAGCTCCATGGTGATTCCAATGGAATCTGCGCCCAGAACCAGCAGCAGGCACAGGGCAAAGGGAATGCAGCTGCCAATATAGCCCCAGGCATAGCCCTGAGAGGACACGGTGTCCATGCGGCTCTCATCTGTAACATCGGTGAGCATGGCGTCATAAAATACCAGGCTGGCGGCATAGCCGATCTTGGCGATGATGTATATCACCAGGAAAATCAGCCACGTTTTGGCCAAGCCAAGGGCCAGGCACCCCACCGCGCCCACAACCAGAGCGGCCAGGAAGATGGGCTTTTTAAAGCCCTTGCTGTCCGCCAGCGTACCCAGCACCGGGCCGCTGAAGGCCACCACCAAAGTGGCAATGGAGGCGGCGTAGCCCCAGTAGGCCAGATACTGCACATCGCTCAGCCCGGCCCGCTCCGCCAGGGAGTTGAAATAGATGGGCAGAATCGTTGCCACCAAAAGCGTAAAGGCCGAATTGCCCACATCGTACAGGACCCAGTATTTTTCCAGTTTTGTCAGTTTCATAAGACCTCCGCATATGCCGCCGCTTCCCCTTCAAAATTGCGGCTGAGTTGGGAATGCTCCAGCGCGGGGAACGCTGTAATCAGGTCCACAGCCACCGGCACGGCGTCGGCATACATGGCTTGCAGCCTGTCCACCATATTCCTGCAGGCGTTGCTGGGGGCCTCGCTCATGACCATGCCGCCAAGGGACTCTGTTTTGCCGATCAGAGAAATGCAGGCGTCCAGCAGCAGGCGCTTGGGCCGGTTGGGAGCCATGAGCAGATGATGCCCTTGCAGCATACCGGTCAAGGACGCCTCCACCTGGCGCTCCGTGACCTGGGGGAAAAACCGGGCGATAACGCGGGCGTTGGCGGTGCCGGGATGGATATGGGACACCAGGTCCTGCTTCACCGGGTCCAGACCGTCCTGCACCAGAAGGGACCGGTCCAGCTGCGACTCCAGCAGGGTGTGGCTGACGCCCAGGGCCACCATCTCGCCCACATAGCCGTGGCAGGCGCTGTCCAGGGCGAAGTGGCACAGGAAGCCCGCCAGATAGGCGCGTTCCGCTTCCTCCCGGCCTCCCCGCTCCCAGAGAACGGCAAACCGGCGGAAGACCTCCCGGCCCGCCTCCTTGTGCATGGCGTAGCCCACATGGCTGACGGGATTGGACCACATGGGATGATAATAGAAGAAGATATCCGGGCCGTGAAGTCCGATATCATACAGCTCCCGGTGGTTCTCCACCGCGCTTTGCAGCGCCTCCGGCAGCAGGGCCAGGACCTCTCGGCCAAATCGGTAGTGGGCATAGGATGCAGGCATTGGCGTTTCCTCTCTTTCGTTTTTTTGAGTATGACAGGGTATCCACAACGGCGGCGATCAGGGGCGGGCCATGGCAGGCCCTCCCTGACGCCTTGTTTTTCCCAATCTTATACTATTCTTCCGCAAAAGCTTTGTCAATGCGGATTTTCATTTTCTTCCGGCGGAATTTATGATACAATATGGATATTCTGATCGATCAAAGGAGCGTTCCCATGGAAACTGAAAAGCTCTATTATCTCGATTCACATTTGACACGGTTTACCGCCGCCGTTCTGTCCTGCCGGCCAGGGAAGCACGGTTACGATGTGATTCTGGACCGGACGGCCTTCTATCCGGAGGGCGGCGGGCAGCCGGGAGACCGGGGCGTTTTGGGCGGCGTCGCCGTCACAGACACCCACGAGGCGGAGGGCCGGATCGTCCACTACTGTCAGGCCCCGCTGGAGCCGGGCAGCACCGTGGAGGGCCAAATCGACTGGGACCGGCGATTCGGCCTGATGCAGCAGCATAGCGGCGAACATATGGTCAGCGGCCTGATTCACGCCCGCTACGGCTATGACAACGTGGGCTTTCACATGGGCCGCGATGCCGTCACCATCGACTTCAACGGTCCCATTGCGCCGGAGGCGCTGGAGGAAATTGAGGCCAGGGCCAACGAAGCCGTCTGGCAAAACACGGCGGTGGAGGTTTTCTGGCCCACGGCCCGGGAGCTGGCCGCACTCCCCTACCGGAGCAAAAAGGAGCTGGCCGGTCCGGTGCGGATCGTGCGCTTCCCCGGCCTGGACGTGTGCGCCTGCTGCGGCACCCATGTGCAGCGCACCGGCGAGATCGGCCTTGTCAAATTCCTCTCCTGCCAGAAGTTTCACGAGGGTGTGCGGATTGAGATGCTCTGCGGTAAGCAGGCATTGGACTATCTCTCCGCCGTTCTGAATCAAAACAGACAGGTTTCCGGCCTGCTGTCGGCCAAGCCCTTGGAGACGGCGGCTGCCGCTGCCCGGATGCAGCAGGAGCTGGCCGAGGTCAGGTTCCGGGCCGGGCAGCTGGAGGACCGGCTGTTTGCCCAGCGGGCCGAGGCTCTGCGGGACGCGGGAGACGTGCTGCTGTTTGAGGCGGATCTGCGGCCCGACGGTCTGCGCCGCCTGGCCGACGCCGTCATGCACACCTGCGGCGGCCGCTGCGCCGTGTTCTCTCAGACGCCCGACGGCTTTCAATACGCGGTCGGGCAGGAAAACGGCGATCTGCGGGCCTTTGTCAAAACCATGAACGCGGCGTTAAACGGCCGGGGCGGCGGCAAGCCTTTCTTCGCCCAGGGTTCTGTCCGGGCCACAAGGGCTGAAATTGAAGCGTTCTTTCAAGCCTGAACCGTCCGCCGCCCGTTCCCCCGGATCGCTCCCAAATCAGTCCGGCCGGAGCGAGAATCGCGTATTTCCGGCTCCATGGCGCATCTGCGGCCCGAATTCGTTAAATTTCTGCAAATTCTTCCAAAACGGCTTTACATAACTCCATCCTCTATTATAAAATAGAGACATCGAATGGAGGCAGATACCTATGCGAAAGAAACCACAGTCCTCGGCGCCGTCCGGCTCCTCCGCTCCCACGCGGCGGGAACGGCGGCAGCAAATCGCCCTCCATCTGATTCTGGGCCTGTCCCTTCTATTCCTGGCCGGTGTGCTGATGTCCGGCGCGGTAAGCCAGTTCCGCCGGTCCGGCGTTACGGTGACAGCCATTGTCAGCCTGCTGGGCTTTCTTCTATTCTGCATTCTGGCCCTGATGCTGCTGAACAGCGAGCTTCGGTCCCTCTTTTCCAAAATCGCCAAAAAGCGGCAGGGGCGGCATAAACCGTGATACGGAACAATACGGCGGGCCGTTGGGATCGCCGTTGCCACAGGGAGGGCGCCATGGTAAAACATCGACGGCTGCGCCGGATATGCATCGGTATTCTGATTTTTGGACTTTTCTGTCTGGGCCTGGTGCTGGGCCTGGACAGCTATGTGCGCCATCGGGCGGCCCCCTATCTGCTGGCCCGGGAGGAAGCGGAATCCCTGGAGAATGTGGACTGCATTCTGGTCTTGGGCTGCGGCGTCCGGTTCGATGGTTCTCCCTCCCTGATGCTCCGGGACCGGTTGGATGCGGGTCTGGCTCTCTATGAAGCCGGGGCAGCGCCTAAGCTTTTGATGAGCGGCGACCACAGCCGGGCGGACTATGACGAGGTCAACGCCATGAAGGACTATGCCATGGCCGCAGGAGTCCCGTCTCAGGACGTGTTCATGGACCACGCGGGCTTTTCCACCTATGAAAGCATGTACCGGGCAAGAGACGTGTTCTGCGCCCGGACAGTTTTAATCGTCTCCCAGGGCTACCATCTATACCGGGCGGTCTACGACGCCCGCGCTCTGGGCCTGGAGGCCTACGGCACGGCGGCGGAGGATATTTCCTACACCGGACAGGCTCTGCGGGATCTGCGGGAGATTCTGGCCCGGTGCAAGGACTTTTTCTACTGTCTGATTCAGCCCGAACCCACCTTCCTGGGCGAACCCATCCCCGTCTCCGGCAACGGAGATTTAAGCAACGGATAAATTTACCCCTGTGGGGTGAATGAAAATTCAGCCCGCATCTGTCGAAAACGGGCCGCCCCGCAGATCGGGCTGCGCTGCAGCTCCCGATTCGCACGGGCCGGGCGGGTTCCCGATGCGAAGCGCATGACCGGTCCGTTTCTGCGTAACCGCCGCCTTTCCAAAACAGCCTATTGACAATTCCAGCTTCCTCTGCTATCATGTAGCATGCTACGGGAATTCGGTAGCATGCTACATTTTTGTTCAAAGGAGGAAGCCTGATTGGACAACAACCGCAACCTTGGCTGCTATATTCGCTCCTTGGCCAACGCTTTGGCGCAGGACATGCGGCAGAGCAGTGAGCAGCTGGGACTGACCCCCTCTCAGGGTATGTTTTTGCATCATATCTGGTTCCGGCAGGAGATGCTGCACCGGGACACCTATGCCAGAGACCTGGAGCAATTCTTTGACATCAAGCACCCTACCGTCTCCGGCATTTTGCAACGAATGGAAGCCGCCGGCTTTGTGCGCTTTGAGGAAAACCGCATGGACCGGCGATGCAAGGCCATTCGCCTGACGCAGAAGGCTGCGGACGCCCATCTCCAGGCGACTGCCCACATCGAGCAGTCCGAGGCGCGTCTGACGGCCAACATGACCGAGGCTGAGGTGGGGGAGTTCCGGCGGCTGCTGCAGCTGGCTGCGGACAGCTTCGGCGTCTGCCTCAAACCAACCCTTCCCCAAGAAAAGGAGGACCCCAATCCGTGATCAAACGTCTGCTTGCCTGCGTCCGCGAATATAAGCGCGACGCCATCCTGTCCCCCATCTTTGTGTTCTTTGAGGTGGTGCTGGACGTCATCATTCCCCTGTACATGGGCTATCTGATCGACCGCGGCATCAACAAAGGCGACATGGGCTATGTTGTCAAAATCGGCCTGGTGCTGGTGGTCATGTGTGTGCTGTCTCTGATCTTCGGCACCCTGTCGGGCCGCAGCGCCGCCGTCGCCGCGATGGGCTTTGGCGCAAATCTGCGCCACGATATGTTCCACCACGTCCAGACCTTTTCCTTCTCCAGCATCGACAAATTTTCCTCCTCCTCCATCGTCACCCGTCTGACCACCGATGTGAGCAACATTCAGAACGCCTTTATGATGATCATTCGCGTTGCGGTCCGCTCCCCCGCCATGCTGATTCTGTCCATGACCGTGGCCTTCCAGATCAACCGCTCTCTGGCCCTGGTGTTCCTGCTGGCTCTGCCGGTTCTGGCTGTGGGCATTGTTCTGATCATGACCCGCGTCCACCCCATCTTTCGCCGGGTGTTCAAGACCTATGACCTGCTGAACCAGGTGGTCCAGGAAAATCTGCGCGGCATCCGCGTGGTCAAGTCCTTCGTTCGGGAGGACCATGAAATCGAAAAGTTCAACTCTGTATCCGACAAGATCTACAAGGACTTCACAAAGGCCGAGACCATCATTGCCTTCAACGGGCCGCTGATGAACCTGTGTGCCTACGGCTGCATGATTCTGGTTGCCTGGATCGGTGCGCGGCTGATCGTCACCACCCACGAGACTGCCATGTCCACGGGCCAGCTGACCAGCATGATTTCCTATGTGATGCAGATGCTCACGTCCCTGATGTTCCTGTCCATGACGATCATGCAGATCATCATGTCCCGGGCCTCCGGCGAGCGTATTGTGGAGATTCTGAAAGAGGAAAGCAGCCTCCATTCCCCGGAGCACCCGCTGACCGAAGTGGCAGACGGCTCCATTGAATTCGACCATGTGACCTTTGCCTATTCCCGCAACGCGGAAAAGCCCGTGCTGCAGGACATCGATCTGACCATTCATTCCGGCGAGACTGTCGGCATTCTCGGTGGCACCGGCTCCAGCAAATCCAGCCTGGTGCAGCTGATACCCCGCCTCTATGACGTGACGGAGGGCAGCGTCCGGGTTGGCGGGGCAGACGTGCGGGAATACGACCTGGACGCCCTGCGGAACCAGGTGGCCATGGTGCTGCAAAAGAACGTG
>CAYTXW010000060.1:0-1650 GCA_964441575.1 uncultured Oscillospiraceae bacterium | reverse complement strand
CTCCGGCACCATCAAAGAGAACCTCCGCTGGGGCAACGAAAATGCCACCGACGAGGATCTGGTTCACGCCTGCCAGCTGGCCCAGGCCGATGGCTTTATCCGGGAGTTCCCGGACGGCTATGACACCTACATCGAGCAGGGCGGCGCCAACGTATCCGGCGGCCAACGCCAGCGGCTGTGCATTGCCCGGGCGCTTCTGAAAAAGCCCAAAATTCTGATTTTGGACGATTCCACCTCCGCCGTGGACACCCACACCGACGCGCTGATCCGCAAAGCATTTGCCGAGGAGATTCCCAACACTACCAAACTCATCATCGCGCAGCGCGTCAGCTCCGTCCAGGACGCCGACAAGATCATCGTCCTGAACGACGGCAGAATTGACGGTTTCGGCACCCATGAGGAGCTGCTGCAATCCAACACGATTTACCGGGAAGTCTACGAGTCCCAGACCAGAAAGGAGGACCGCTGATGTCTGCTCCCAAACAAGCCAAACAGAGTTCCTTTCACAAGGGTACCGTCAAACGGCTCATGTCCTATCTGAAGGACTATAAGCTGCCCTTTACCATCGTCATGATCTGTATCATTCTCTCCGCCATGGCTTCCGTCATCGGCATGACCTTCCTGGAGACCATCATCGACGACTACATCACGCCTCTGCTGCTGGAGCCGGACCCGGACTTTTCCGGGCTGCTGGGCGTCATCCTGCAAATGGCCTCAGTGTACGCGGTGGCCATTGTGGCCTCCCTGGTTCAGGGCATTCTGATGGCGCGGGTAGCCCAGGGCGTACAGAAGGAAATTCGCGACGATATGTTCTCCCATATGCAGACGCTGCCCATCCGTTACTTTGACACCCACACCTTCGGCGACGTCATGAGCTACTACACCAACGACGTGGATACCCTGCGGCAGATGCTCTCCCAGAGCATCCCCCAGACCTTGTCCTCCGCCGTGACCATCGTGGCCGTGTTCTTTGCCATGCTCTTCACCAGTCCCCTGCTGACGCTGTTCGTCATTGTCAGCCTGCTGGGAATGCTCCAGGTCACCAAGCGGCTGGGCGGAAACTCCGCTAAGTATTTTGTGGCCCACCAGAAATCCCTCGGCTCCCTCAACGGCTATATTGAGGAGATGATCAGCGGCCAGAAGGTCATCAAGGTCTTCTGCCATGAGCCGCAGATCAAAGAGGAATTTGACCGCCGCAACCGGGATCTGCAGCACAGCGCCACCAGCGCCAACACCTTCGCCAATATCTTCATGCCCGTGATGATGAACCTGGGAAATCTTCAATATGTGCTGATCGCCATTCTGGGCGGCGCTATGGCCGTGTTCTCCCACGAAAGCCTGATTACTCTGGGCGGCATCATGCTGTTTTTGCAGCTCAGCAAGAACTTCACCCGGCCCATTTCCCAGGTCTCCCAGCAGATGAACTCCATCATCATGGCCCTGGCCGGCGCAGAGCGCATTTTCAATCTGCTGGATGAGGAGCCGGAGGAGGATCACGGCTATGTCACCCTGGTCAACGCGGTGGAGGCCCCCGACGGGACGCTGACCGAATCCGAAGCCCGCACAGGTCTCTGGGCCTGGAAGCATCCCCATCAGGACGGCACCTTGACCTATACCAAGCTGACCGGCGATGTGCGGATGTTTGACGTG
>CAYTXW010000059.1:0-8604 GCA_964441575.1 uncultured Oscillospiraceae bacterium | reverse complement strand
CCACGCCAGTGACGTCGGTCACTGGCTCGCAATGACAGTGGAAGATTGGAAGCCACTGCCTGCACAGGGGGACGGATTGCGAGCCGGTGACGTCGGTCACCGGCTCGCAATGACATACGGGGGATTGCCACGCCATGACGCTTGCAGGCCATGCGGGGCGCAGCCGAGTGCAGCGAGGATCTTGGCGCGCAGCCGTGTGTGCATTGGCTTACAAGGACACGCTTTTACGGCACAATGATTTCCACCGCTTTGTTGTTGTTGTGAACTTCCACTTCGCTGACGCTGCCGCCGTATTCGCCGTCCAGGGTCCATTTGACCGGGGAGGGGAAGGAAAAGCGGATCTGACTGGTCTGGAAGGTGTAGAAGAAATGAGGATCAAACTCCCGCTGGAACAGAAGGGTCCCCAGGGCGTTCAGATCCGCCAGGGTGGTGATATTCTTAGCCACCACCACCTCGGACAGGCCATCGTCCAGGTGAATGCCCCTGCCCGTCTTGGCCCGGAATCCGCCGACGCTGGTGGTGGAACAGACCAGGCCCAGCAGGACGTTGTCTTCAATCACCTGGTCGTTGACCTCCATGCGGACGGGAATGGGCCGAATCTCGCCCAGACTCTTGACGCCGTTGATCAGGTAGGCCATGCGGCCCAAAAGCCGCTTGCCTTGCTGCGGCGTATCGTAGGCCACGTCGGTAAACGCGCCGAAGCCTGCCACATAAGCAAACCACTGGTTTTCCCCAAAGCTGCCGATATCGATGGCGTAGGGCTTGCCGTGAACGATATCCCGGGCCGCCTCCACAGGGCTGCGGCTCAGATCCAGGGTGGCGGCCACGTCGTTGACGGTGCCGCCGGGGATATAGCCCAGCGGAGGCCGCTGCTCCAGCTGCATCAGGCCGGATATGGCCTCATTCAGAGTCCCGTCGCCGCCGGCGCAGACGATCCGATCATATTCCGCACCGTGCCGGACAATCCAGCCGGTCAGGTCCTTTGGACCCTGGGTGGGATGAACCGTCACGTCATAGCCTCCCGCGGTGAACACCTGGAGAATGTCCATCAGACTGTTCCGCAGTTCCAGATGTCCGGCCTTGGGGTTGACAAAAAACAACAATTTTTGATTCATATGAGGCTGCTCCTATGAGTAAGAGATGAAAGGGAAGGAAGAATAGGGAACGGAGCGCCGGTCGTGGCGGGCGGCATGAGCGTGATGCTGCTTAGCTTTTCACGGTTTCGATCGGCTCCACGGGCAGTTCGGCTTCTTCCGAGTCATCCTCTGACGTCGGGGCGGAGGGGGCCAGGCTGTCCATCAGGAGAACGCAGCTCAGATCGGAGGCCGCCTCATACTGAGCGGCAATGTCGCTCCGCTGCTGAGCGGACAGCTCGCTGCGGACCATGCTATCAGCCAGATCCCGCCAGAAGATATAGTCGCCCTCGCCGGAGAAGAACATGATATGATAGCCGTAGTCCGTCTTTACAATGCCCGTGTCGCCGACGGCGCGGCCGTCCTCAAAGCACCAGTCGTTGAAGGCATCCACCATCTGACCGGGATAGACGTCCTCATAGAGACCGCCGTTGGTGTTGGAGCCGGTGTCTGCGGAATAGGTGTTGGCCAGTTCCGCGAAGCTGTCCTCCGTGGCCTCGCCGGCCTGCCATTCTTCATAGATCCGCTGCGCCTCGGCCTCAGCCTCAGCCCAGCTGTCTTCGCTCTCCGTGTCCTCGGGCACAATGAGAATGTGGCGGACGTTGACAACATTTTTGTCAATCTTGTAGGCATGATAGGTGGAAGTAATGGTCTCCTCGTTTTCATCATAGTAATCGGAGAGATCCTCTTCGCTGACTTCCAGCAAATCTTCCAGCGCCTCGGCATAGGAGGAGGCAATCTGGCCTACGCGGATATATTCCAGATAGCTCTCCACCGTAGCCGTCGGTCCAAAATAGTCCTCCAGGTAGTCCTGCGCGTCGGCAAAGCCGTACTGCATGGCAAACTCCGTCAGATCGGCCTCCAGATTGTCCAGGGTGGCCTGGGTTTCTTCATCCAGCGTAAAGCCGTTGGCCATTGCATCCAGGTACAAAGCCGCCGTCTGCTGGAAGGACTCCAGCGACATGATCAGGAAAGCCCCCTGCCAGGTCTGCTCTCCGTCCAGGCTGAGCTGCTCATCCAGGCACATGGACATGTTCATGAAATAACTGATATAATAGTAGTAGTAGCTGTAGAAGGTATAGAACTGCTGGTCATAGTAATACATCAGGTCCCGGTTGGTCAGCTCCATCCCGCCGCAGGTTGCCACGACCTGATCCGCTGCGGCCAGAACATCCGCCTCGTCCACTGAGATGGACGCGCCGGTTTCATCCAGATAGCTGAATGTATAGCTTCCGTCCTCCGCCGCTGCAAAGTGGACGGAGTAGGAGGGATAGCCATAGGCGTTGATGTGATGGGCGTTGTCTGCGCTGATTTCCACAGACGGAGTTTCCTCCACATCCTCCTGGGACGCATCCTCCAGGGACGCATCCTCCTGGGACGCATCTTCCGGGGTCGTATCCACAGAGGTCTGTGATGCCTGATTTTGGTTGTCCTTTGCGGATTTCTTGGGCAGAAGCAAAGCGGCCAGCAGAATGCCGATCACCAAAACGCAGGCGACGGCGGCCACAATGACGCGGGTATAGGACTTTTTCTTGGGCGGTTCTGCCTCCGGCGCGGCGGCCTTGGTCTCCGGCTGTTCCGCCGGTGCGGCCTCCGCTGTTTCTACGGTTTCCGCCGCTTCCGCTGTTTCGGCGTTCTGTTCAGCGCCGCAGTTGGGGCAGAAGGCGGCCTCGTCCGGCATTTCTGCCTGACACTTGTTGCACTTTTTCATTGGCTGCACTCACTTTCTTCGGGAATAAAACCACTTTTCAAATGGATTTCTCATTAAGAAATCCATACGCTACGCACACTGCGCCGACTCATGCAGATCCTGCGTCTCTCTATCCTATCACAGGTGCGGACGTTTTTCAATCGAAACCCCTTGAATATTTTGTGAACAACCCGCCGGGAAGTTAAAAAACCTTTGGAAACGGGTTGATTTACAGGGAGATTTGTATTATATTTTAAACAGTAAAAAAGTATCTGTTTGGCGGGGCTTCCGGTTTCCGGAGGCTTCCTCGAAAAGGAGAACACATTATGATTATTACGCAGAAAAAACCCATTGAAGAGCTGATGGGTATGCTGGGCGACGCCCGGAAAATCGGCATCATCGGGTGCAGTCTCTGCGCCGCCACCTGCTCCACCGGCGGCGAAAAAGAGGTTCAGGAGATGAAGGAATTTCTGGAATCCCAGGGAAAAGAGGTCCCCGTCACCGCTATGGCGGATTCCTGCTGCATGAATCTGGGCGTCAAGCTCACGCTGAAGCCCTTCCAGAAGGAGGATCTGGACGCCGTGGTCTGCATGGCCTGCGGCGACGGTGTGCAGACGGTGGCCGGCAACATTAAGGTTCCCGTCTACCCATCCAATAACACCATGTTCCTGGGCGAGGTCATGCGGTTCGGCATGTTCAAGGAAGCCTGCCATATGTGCGGCAACTGCGTTCTTGGCACCACCGGCGGCATCTGTCCCATCTCCAACTGCGCCAAGAGCCTGATTAACGGGCCTTGCGGCGGCGCACGGAACGGCAAGTGTGAGGTCAATCCCGAGAACGACTGCGCCTGGGTGTTGATCTACAACCGCCTGAAGGAGACCAATCAGCTGGAGAAGCTATCCGAGACCCGCCCCGACAAGGGCTACGCCGACGTGTCCTATCCGAGAACCATCAACATTAGGGGGAAGAAATCATGAGCCTGTTAGAAAAAGCACTGGAAAGCGGCAAATTTGGCGTCACCGCGGAAATGGCGCCCCCCAAGGGCTATGACTTCTCCGAGCAGATGGAATCCGCCGCGCTGCTGAACGGCAAGGTCCACGGAATCAACGTCACAGACATGCAGTCCGCCAGCCTGAAGGCCACCTCCCTGGGCCTGTGCATCAAGCTGAAGGAAGCAGGCTGTGAGCCGATCATCCAGATGACGGGGCGCGACCGCAGCCGCATGGCCATCATGGGCGATATGCTGTCCGCCGCCGCCTTTGGCATTGACACCATGCTGGCCCTGACCGGCGACCACCCCACCGTGGGCGATGTGCCTCAGTCCAAGCCGGTCTACGACCTGGATTCCGTGGGTATTCTGAACATGCTCTCCGCCATGGAGGCCACCGGCAAGGACTGCGGCGGCAATGACCTGAACCAGACGCCCAGGTTCTATAAGGGCGCGGCGGTCACGCCCGTCTATGAGCCTCTGTTTTTGCAGATCAACAAGCTCCGCCAGAAAGTAGAGGCCGGCGCCAAGTACATCCAGACCCAGGGCATTTTCGACCTGGAGCAGTTCAAGCGCTTCTTGGACGAGGTGGACAAGGCCGGAATCAAGACCCACATCATGGCCGGTATCATCCCCCTGAAGGCCGCCGGAATGGCCAGGTACATGAACGAGAACGTCCCCGGAATCGCCGTACCTCAGGATATGATTGACCGCCTGGCCGCCGCTGCCGCCGAGGGCAAGGAAAAAGGCGTCAAGGGCCTGCCCGCCAAGCTGGGTATCGAAATGGCTGCGGAAATGATCACGCAGATCCGCGACCAGCATCTGTGCGACGGCATCCACATCATGGCCATCGGCGCGGAAAAGAACGTCCCCATCATCCTGGAAAAGGCCGGGATTGATATCAGCAAGTAATTCCGTTTTTCCGTAAAACGCTTCCTTTTGCGGAAAAACAGGACCAGAAAAACGCGGAATTGCAAACCCGCTCCAGCTGTCAAATCGGCTGGGGCGGGTTTTCTGGCGCAGAGCGGGCTGTGATCCGTCCGGCGGATTGCAGCCCCGCCTTCTGCGGTCCCAATGCAGAATGGACGACTACAAATACCAAGCCGCCATCGCAGACGCTGTTTCAGAAGCATATCGGCGCTTACAGAGATTTATATAAGTGGGTACGAGGGATTCATATGCGCTACCGCACCTTTGCCAGCGGCTTGCTCTGCTGCTGGACTTCCAAAAGCTCCACCAGGATGGCGTTGGACACCATGAAGCCCTTGGGAGTCAGCCGCCAGCGGCCGTTTTCTTCTTTTTTGGCCAGGTCCCGCTTTTCGTAGGTGGTCAGCAGCTTCTCCAGCGGCTCGAAGGGCAAGAGATAGGTCTGCATATATTCGTTTTCCTCAATGCCCAGACTGGTCCGCAGGCGGAGCATCAGATATTCACCCGCCCGCTCCCGGATGGGAACGGCATCACATTCCGAGAGGATCACACCCTGCTCCAGAATACCGGCAATATACTGATCCAGATTGGCAGCCGCCGTGAACCGCTTGCCCGCGAAGTCCGAGGCCGCCGCCGGACCGAAGCCCAGGTATTCCTCCCCGGTCCAGTATTTCAGATTGTGGCGGCATTCCATGCCGGGCTTACAGAAGTTGGAAATCTCATATTGGTGATAGCCGAAGGACTCCAGCGTCTCAACGGCGTAGAAGTACATATCCGCCTGGGCGTCGTCATCGGGCAGATTGGCGCAGTCCTTGTAGTCCCACAGCCGTGTCCCCGGCTCCACCTTTAGGCCATAGCAGGAGATGTGGTCCGGCTTTAAATCCAGCACGTTCCGCAGAGTGGACATCCACTGCTCCCGGCTCTGGCTGGGCAGGCCGAACATCAGGTCCACGGAGATGTTCTGAAACCCGGCCCGGCGGGCCTGGGATACGGCCATCTGGGCCTGTTTATAGGTGTGGGGGCGGCCCAGAGCCTTGAGCTGCTCATCCAGGTCCGTCTGGACGCCGATGGAGATGCGGTTGAAGCCCGCACGGCGCAGCTTTTCCAGAGAGGGCGCCGAAACAGAATCCGGGTTGGCCTCCAGGGTGATTTCCGCGTCCTTTTCCAGATGGAACCGCCGGTCGATCTCCGTCAGAATCCGGCACAGGCCCCGGGCGCCAAAAAAGCTGGGCGTGCCGCCGCCGAAGTACACCGTGTCCACGCTGTAGCCCACCACCCGCTGGGCGGTCTCCTTGATATGGGCCAGGATGGCCTGGAGGTACAGGTCCATGGATTCTTTGTTCAAACCGCCGCCCAGGGAATAGAAGTCGCAGTATTCGCACTTACTGCGGCAGAAGGGTACATGGATATAGATTCCCAGGGGCTTGGTCGCCGCCGGGGTTTTTGGTTGTTTTTTCAGCTGCATAGGCACCTCCGAGCTATGGAGAATTGTGAATGGTACGATGCCTCCCCTTTTTGGGGAGGTGTCACGCAGGGCGTGACGGATTGGCCTTTCCGGCAGTTATCCCAATCTCCGTCAAAGACCTGAAGCGTTTTTTCGCGCCGGAGATTGTATGAGGCGGGTTCTGCACCGTTTGGCACAGAACCGCCGCTTCCGTAAAATCAAGCGTTTTGCGGAGGAACGGATTATTCGTCATCCAGCTTCAGCACCGCCATGAACGCTTCGCTGGGGATTGAGACGGAGCCGAAGCTGCGCATACGTTTTTTGCCTTCCTTCTGCTTTTCCAGCAGCTTCTTCTTTCGTGTGATGTCGCCGCCGTAGCACTTGGCCAGCACGTCCTTGCGGAAAGCCTTGATGGTCTCCCGGGCGATAACCTTGCCGCCGATGGCTGCCTGGACCGGGATTTCAAACATCTGGCGGGGAATATTGTCCTTGAGCTTCTGGCAGATTTTCCGCGCGCGGGCGTAGGCGTTGTCGGCAAAAATGATGAAGCTCAGCGCGTCCACCGCTTCGCCGTTCAGGAGAATATCCAGCTTTACCAGCTTGCTGGGCCGGTAGCCGCAAAGCTCATAGTCCAGAGAGGCATAACCCCGGGTGCGGGATTTCAGGGCGTCGAAGAAGTCATAGATAATTTCATTGAGGGGCATTTCATAATGCAGCTCTACCCGGGTCGTGTCCAGGTAAGTCATGTCCTTATATTCGCCCCGGCGCTGCTGGCACAGCTCCATGATATTGCCCACATATTCCTGGGGGCTGATGATGCTGGCCTTGACAAATGGCTCCCGGGCCTCGGCGATCTCTGCCGGGTCGGGGTAGTTCAGGGGCGTATAGACCTCCAGCTCCGTTCCGTCGGTTTTGGTGACGCGGTAGACCACGTTGGGGGCCGTGGTAATCAGATCCAGGTTATATTCCCGCTCCAGCCGTTCCAGAATGATCTCCATGTGCAGCAGGCCCAAAAAGCCGCAGCGGAAGCCGAAGCCCAGGGCGATGGAGTTCTCCTGGACGAAGGACATGGAGGCGTCGTTGAGCTTTAATTTTTCCAGGGCGTCCCGCAGATCACCGTATTTGCTGCCGTCGGCGGGGTAGACGCCGGAGAAAACCATGGGCTGGACCACCTTGTAGCCCGGCAGGGCTTCAGCGGCGGGCCGGGCTGCGCCGGTGACGGTGTCGCCAACCCGGGTATCGGAGACGGTTTTGATGGAGGCGGTCAGATACCCCACCTCGCCGGCCCCCAGACCGTCGCAGGGGACCATGTCCTTGGGATGGAGATAGCCGCATTCCACCACCTTGTATTCCGCGCCGGTGGCCATCATCCGGATATCCATCCCCGGCGTGACGGTTCCCTCCATGACCCGGAGATAGACGATGACCCCACGGTAGGAATCGTATTGACTGTCAAAGATCAGGGCGCGGAGCGGCGCGTTGCGGTCCCCCTTGGGAGGCGGCACATCCCGGACCACCATTTCCAGCACCGCGTGGATGTTGACGCCGTTCTTGGCGGAAATCTCCGGCGCGTCCATGGCGGGGAGGCCGATGACGTCCTCCACTTCCTGCTTGACCTCCTTAGGACGGGCAGCGGGAAGGTCGATCTTGTTGATGACCGGCAGGACTTCCAGTCCCGCATCGATGGCAAGATAGGTGTTGGCCAGGGTCTGGGCTTCGATGCCCTGCGAGGCGTCCACCACCAGCACCGCGCCCTCGCAGGCGGTCAGGCTGCGGGAGACCTCATAGTTAAAGTCCACATGGCCCGGCGTGTCGATCAGGTTCAGGACATAGTCCTCCCCATCGTCGGCGTGATAGTTGAGCCGCACGGCCCGGGCCTTAATGGTGATTCCCCGCTCCCGCTCCAGCTCCATATTGTCCAGAATCTGGTCTTCCATCTCCCGCTTGTCCACGGTGTTGCATTCCTCCAGCAGCCGGTCCGCCAGGGTCGATTTGCCGTGGTCGATATGGGCCACAATGGAGAAGTTGCGGAGCTTCGATTGATCTGTCATAGGGACCTCCTGAAATTTGACAATGGATAATGGATAATTGACAATGAAGGTGTCCGGCTTCGCCGGACGGATTTGAAATTCCGCACCGCACCCCTCGTGCCCCCTCTTAGGGGGCTGCCGCGCAGTGGCGGGGGGTTGTTGGTTGACAGAGCGGTACGTTTGATCGGGAAAATCTGTTATCGGTACAACCCCCTGCTGTGCATGGGCATCCGTAAGGCAGCAAGCTGCCAACGGCTGCCTCAAGGCCGCCCTGCGGGCGTCCAGCCCCCTAAAAGGGGGCACAAGGGCTAACCGCACTCGCTCGTGCCCCCTCTTGGGGGGCTGCCGGAGCGAAGCGGAGGCTGGGGGTTGTTGGACGACAGAACGGTACG
>CAYTXW010000058.1:0-8730 GCA_964441575.1 uncultured Oscillospiraceae bacterium | reverse complement strand
CACACACAAGGCAGCGTATTTTCCCTTTACAGCTGGGGATTTTTTATGTATAATGTTAAGGCGAATTTTGAATAGAGTGTGGTTATCACAATGAGTATGATTGAATTTGACGAATACAAAGTGAAGCTGACCGGTCTGCGTCCAAAGCTGGAAAGCCTTTCGGATTCCCTGAATCTGGGAGCCTGCCGGGAAGAGCTGGAGCGGCTGCATGCGCAGATTGATTCCGGCGGCTTCTGGGACAACCAGGAGGTATCTCAGAGGGTTATGAAGCGGGCGCGGCAGCTGGAAGCCAAGATTGAGCGCTATGAAAAGATGCTCTCTCAGTGGGATGATCTCATGACCATCTGCGAAATGGCTATAGAAGAGAACGACGATTCCATGCTTGAAGAATTAACTGCCGACTATGCGGAACTGGAGGGCAAGATGGAAGATGCCCGGCTGGAGACTCTGCTGACCGGCGAATATGACGGCAACAATGCCCTGGTATCTTTCCAGGCGGGAGCGGGCGGCACGGAAGCGCAGGACTGGTGTCAGATGCTCTACCGGATGTACACCCGCTGGGCGGAACGGCATGGCTTCACCTATAAGATTCTGGACTATTTGGACGGCGATGAAGCCGGACTGAAATCTGCCAGCATTATGATTGAAGGAACCAATGCCTACGGTTTTCTGAAGAGCGAATCCGGCGTCCATCGCCTTGTTCGTATTTCTCCCTTTGACGCAGCTGGGCGGCGGCACACCTCTTTCTCCGCCGTAGAGGTCATTCCGGAAATCACTGATGATGTAGAGGTGGAAATCCGTCCGGAGGACATAGAAATGCAGGTTTACCGCTCCTCCGGTGCAGGCGGCCAGCACATTAACAAGACCTCGTCTGCCGTTCGCTTGATTCACAAGCCAACCGGCATTGTAGTCTCCTGCCAGACCCAGCGGGACCAGTTTCAGAACAAGGAAACCTGTATGCGAATGCTGCGGTCTAAGCTGATGGAAATCAAAGAGCGTGAACATCTGGAGAAGATTTCCGATATTAAGGGCGTTCAGCAGAAGATCGAATGGGGCAGCCAGATTCGGAGCTATGTATTCATGCCCTATACCCTGGCCAAGGATACGCGGACCGGCTATGAAATGACCAACATCAATGCGGTCATGGATGGAGAATTAGACGGCTTTATTAACGCCTATCTGAATTGTTGCGCCACAGGTCAGTGGGCAACAAAATCATGATTTTTTTAAATTTTAGTTGCATTACTGGGTTTTGTGTGGTATGATAAATCACGCTATTTGATATTGCGTCCGTTACGGACTTCATCTCGGCCCGCCGTTCGCCGGAATAACGGTCGTCAAATGACGCTTTGGAGGAAATATGAACGTTCTGCACATGATTCTCACCATCATTCAGGTGATCGCCGCCGTGATCCTGACCGCTATTGTCATGTTTCAGTCTGGTAAGAGCGCAGGCCTGTCCAGTGCCATCGCCGGTTCTTCGGAAGGCTTTATGTCCAAGAACAAGGCTTCTACCCTGGACGCCAAGCTGGCAAGAGCAACCAAGTGGATTGCCGCAGTGTTCCTGGTCCTGACATTTGTGCTGAATCTGTTTTAATTTAGTCCTTACAAGCGCTCCGACTGATTGTCGGGGCGCTTTGTCTATAATGCTTGGCTTTGATCCTGTCATGCTTTCGTTGAGAAATCCCGTGTGCGGACGCGCACCGGCATTGTGCCGGCCCGCCCTGCCTTATGGAGGGGTTTCGTTACGTTCCAATATCAGAGGCCTGCGACAACGCGACGCCCGAATAGTAGTGAAGAAGAATTTCATCATAGCTCTTTCCCTCCGCCGCCATGGCATTGGCTCCATACTGACTCATACCAACCCGGTGTCCATACCCTAGCACTTCAAATACGATCGCATCTTGCTCCACTGCAACGGTAAACAATGTGGAATTAAGGCCAAACAGGCTCCGCAGATCTGTGCCGTAAAAGGTTTGTCCCCCGATCTCCATGGCATAGACGCCGCCGCCTTCACTGGTTGTGACTGGGCCAAACCAGCCGGCCGGCGTACCGGTCAGATCTGCCTGCTCATTCTGCTGGGCAATCAGCGCTTGAAAGCGGTCCAGCGGAACCGAAACCTCGCTTTGATACTTGGAAGCGTATTCTTCTCCAGCGCTGTCCACAGACTGAAGATACGGAATTTCGCTGCCCCATACCGCCACCGCGCCCTCCGTTCTGCCGCCGGAGCAGGAAAAGTACACGGCATCGATCAATGCGCCGTCGTAGGTCAGCACTTCTCCATCCGTCTCTGATACTGCCCGGGCCGCTTTCCCCCAATATTGACTCCAGGCGCTTCCCAGCTTTTGCTGCAAAGATGCCTCATCGATCCACGCCTGGCAGCATGCGCTGTCGCTGCACACATCGCAATCCGCATGCTTTCCCGACCGGATCTGCCGTAGTGTAAAGGTTCTGGCCGCGACTGCCTGCGCTTTCAATGCTTCCGGTTCAAAGGATGCGGGCATTTCCGCCAGAACAACCCCTGTTAAATAAGCATCCATGGAGAGCGTTTCTGAGCCGCTGGCGGTTTTCAGATGAATTGTATAAACTGTGTCAAACTTGTCTACAGCCGTTTGCGGTTCCGGTTCCGGCGCTGCGTCGTCCGCCGCTTCCATCGCGGTTTCGATGACATCCGTGCGCAGCTGCTGCGTGTCCGAAATAATCAGGAACATGTCTTCCGCCGCCCCCGCCTCTGCCGGTGAAAGCAACAGCAAAGGCATCAGTACAGCCATCAGAAGCGCGGAAATACCTGCGAAGATCGATTGCTTCATCTTGCGTCCTCCTATCCTCCCTCCCAGCTTATGCGGATCAGCACAGGTTCATACCATCGGACAAATTGTAAACAAATTGCGAGAAAACCGTTTCAAAGTTGACACTTTTCTATCCAAGTATTATAATATTACTATCTGATTAGATTGGAGCTTTCCCATGAAAAAAGCGCTTAAGATCATCATTCCGCTGGTTTTGGTCCTTGCTCTGTTGGCCACAGCCTGCTGGTTTTTCTTTTTTGCCCGTCCTGATCTGACATCCGGTTTTTTGCAGACTCGCGCCTCCCGTATGGCTTCCCGGGGCCGGTATGAACGGTCAATTCGCTACTACAGCTGGGCCTGGAAGCTGGAACCGGATAGTACGCAGCTTCCCATCATTTTGGCCGACACTTACGTTCTCGCCGGCAACTATACGAAAGCAGAATATACCCTGGTACAAGCCATCGGCGCAGAGCCAAAGCAAGCAGAGCTTTATGCTGCGCTCTGTAAAACCTACGTTGAGCAGGACAAGCTGCTGGACGCCGTAAAAATGCTGGACGTCATCACAGACGAGGATGTACGGGCCGCTTTGGACGCGATGCGTCCGGAAGCGCCTGTCATCTCTCCGGAAAACGGCTACTACAGCGAATACATAGACGTCACTGTGGAGACCGCCGAAGGGCAAGTATATGTCAGCACCAACGGTGATTATCCCTCCATGTCGTGCGACCTCTATACCGGCCCGCTGACTTTAGGTGGCGGCGAAACCACCGTTTTGGCCATCGCCGTAAATGAGTCTGGATTAGTCAGTCCCGTTGCGCGGAGTGGCTATACCATCGGAGGTGTCGTGGAGGAAGTTTTCCTTTCCGATGACGCAATTGACGCCACGGTTCGGGAACAGCTGGGACTGACGATGACCGCCCCTTTGATGACAGATGATCTTTGGAGCATTACAACGCTTCAGCTGCCGGAAACCGTGGAAAATCTAGCTGATTTAAGTTTTTTTACCGGCCTTCGTTCCCTGACCATTCATAATATCTCCGGCATGGATTTCACTGTTCTCAGCCAGCTTCCCGGTCTGGAGCATCTGGACCTGTCCGGCTGCACAATTTCCTCCAATTCCCTCAGTGCCATCGGCTCTCTGACGGAGCTTCGGAGTCTGGTACTGGACACCTGCGCTTTGACGGATATCAGTTCCTTCTCACAGCTGACAAATCTGACAGAATTGGACCTTTCCAATAATTCCATCACCGACATCGGCGTTCTTTCGCTGATGCTGGCGTTGGAGACTGTTTCCCTTTCCAACAATCCCATTACTTCCATTGCGGGTCTTTCCACTTGCAGCCACTTGAAAAGTGTGGATATTTCCAGCTGCAGTGTTTCTTCCCTGGGCGGTCTCTCCGGAAAAGCAGAGCTGGAAACGCTTCTGGCCAGCAACAATCAGATTTCCGATCTTTCGGATTTGGAAGACTGCCGCAGCCTCTCCATTCTCAACGTGGTGGCCAACCGGATTGTTGATATTTCCGTTCTGGCGGACCTCCCGGCGCTGACACAGTTCGATGGCGACAATAATCAAATTACAGCTGTTCCCGATTTTGACGAGGATACCTCGCCGCTGCAAATGTTCAGTGTGGACAATAACCAAATCAGCGACATCTCAGGATTGGAAGGCCTTAGGTATCTGAACTATGTCAACGCCGACTATAATCAGATCACCAGCCTGGCACCTCTGGAGAAAAACTTCAATCTGATTCAGGTCAATGTTTGGGATAACCCTGTGTCCGAGGAGGATGTGGCGGCCTTACAGGATCACAGCATTATTGTGAATTATAACCCCAATTATGAGCCTCCGGAACCGGAACCCGAAGAAGAAGACGGTGAAACGGAAAAAACTTAATATCACTTCTGAAAGAACAAGACGGCTTAGCGCTTTCGCCAGGCCGCCTTGTTTGTTATTCAGGAAACCGCCAATTTCATCCCTATTATCGCTATCCTCCCGGCAGAGCCAAGTCTATGCCATTGATACGGCGTTGGATGCAACAAATCTTCCCCTCTCCGGGTGCTTCATCCTGATAATCGCTTCAAAATTATTCTCAGCGATCTCTCTGAAATTGACTATTACAATTTCTTTCCAAATGGCTGCATCATACCGCGCAAATCATGGGTTCGAGAATTGCATGGCAGCACGCCCTGCAACGCCGCCATTCAAACGTTTATTCACACCTTAAGCGCTCTATCAACAATTCCAAGGCTGCGCAGACAGCCTGTTCACGAACCTGTCGGCGGCTGCCGAGGAAATGGAATTCCCGGACCAGAGTATCCGCTGCGTTGGCGCAGCCGATATAGACCAGCCCCACAGGCTTGCCGCTGCCGTCTCCGTCTGGGCCGGCCAAGCCTGTCGCGCTGGCGGCGAGATCCGCGCCAATGGCGGCCCGGACGCCCTGGGCCATGGCCCGAGCCGTCTCCGGTGAAACTGCACCCCGGGTTTCCAGCATGTCATGGGGAACGTCCAAGAGTTTTTCCTTGACGCCATTGGTATAGGAAATCACGCCGCCCAGGTAGGCCCCGGAGCTGCCGGGAACCGCCGTCAGAGCATGGCCGATTCCGCCGCCGGTGCAGGATTCTGCCGTGGCCAGGGTCAAACCCCGGTCCAGCAGCGCCGAGATCACCTCTCGGGCCAATTCCTCAGTCCTCATAGTATTTGACCGCCACCTTTTCCGTATTGGCCAAGGCCCGCGCAATCAGGGCCTCCACATCCAGCTTGCGCTCGGCATTCTCCACCTGGGCCAGCGTAGGCTTGGTCTTGGGATGCTTGGGGGTAAACACAGTGCAGCAGTCCTCATAGGGCAGGATAGAAGTCTCCATGGTGCCGATTCGCCGGGCAATGGTGACAATTTCCTCCTTGTCCATGCCGATCAAGGGATGGAAAATGGGCATGGACACCACTGCGCTGGTGACAGCCATGGCCTCCATGGTCTGGGAGGCCACCTGGCCCAAATTTTCACCGGTAATCAGGGCGCGGCAGCCGTGTTCCTCCGCAATGCGCTGGGATATCTGCATCATGAACCGGCGCATAATCAGCGTAAAAAATTCCTCGGGGCAGTTGTCGCGGATGGCCTCTTGAATCTCTGTAAAGCCCACAATATCCACGGTCATCCGCCCGCAATAGCGGGTCATCAGGCGGGCAAGCTCCAGAACCTTATCCTTGGCCCGCTCAGAGGTATAGGGATAAGAGAAGAAGTGAATGCACTCCAATTCCACGCCGCGCTTGGCCAGCATATACCCCGCCACCGGCGAATCGATGCCGCCGGACAGCAGTACCGCCGCCCGTCCGCCCATGCCGGTTGGCAGACCACCCGCGCCTGGCTGGGCCGGACCGTGGACATAGGCCGCATAATCCCGGACCTCCACATGGACAATGTAATCAGGGTGATGGACATCCACCTGAACCTGAGGAAATGCCTCAGCCAGACGGCCTCCGATTTCCTGGGAAATGGCAATGGAATTCATAGGGAAAGATTTATCAGAGCGTTTGGACTCCACTTTAAAGCTCTTTTGCCGGGCCAGTTCCTCCCCAAGGTACTCCACAATGCCGTTGAAAATGGCGTCCAGATTCTTCTCACAAGGGCGGCAGCGGCAGATAGAGGCAATGCCAAAAATCGTGCCACAATCCTCCCAAGCGCCGTCCAGATCACAGTCCTCCCCTATTGGTTCCACATAGACCGTGGACTGCTTGATATAGACCTTAAAGTCGCCAAAATATTTCATCCGGCGGCGGATATTTCCCTTCAAGCAGTTTTCAAAGGCATAGCGGTTTTGACCCTTTAAAACAATCTCTCCCAGCTTCAGCAAAAATATTTCATTCATAGTTTCTTCCATCCTGTATTCTTATTTTCCGTCAAAACGGAAGGTTCGGTACTGGACTGCTTCGGCAATGTGCATCGGGCCAATGTCCCGGCTGCCCTCCAGGTCCGCAATGGTTCTGGCCACCCGCAGGACCCGGTCATAGCTTCTGGCAGTCATATTCATTTTGGCAAAGGCGGCTTTCATCAGATTGGCGCAGTCTTCATTCAAGGCGCAGTGAGTACGCATCTGGGCCGGCGTCATATAGGCGTTGCTGCGGGTAGACGTGTCCTCATATCGCACCCGCTGGAGTGCTCGGGCCGCGCTGACTCTGGCGCGGATTTCCGAGGACGGCTCCGCAGGGGTCCGGCGGTTCAGCTCTCCAAAGGCCAGCGCCGGGACCTCCACAATCAGGTCAATCCGGTCCAGCAGCGGCCCGCTGATCCGGCCCAGATACTGGGCTACCGACGCCTCGCTGCAGTGGCATTTACCGGAGGGATCGCCATGCCAGCCGCATTTACAAGGGTTCATGGCGCAGACCAGCATAAACCGGCTGGGATAGGTTACAGACCCGGCCACACGAGAAATGGATACATAGCCATCCTCCAGCGGCTGGCGGAGAACCTCCAGCGTATCCCGCCGGAATTCCGGCAGCTCATCCAGAAACAGGACGCCATGATGCGCCAGAGAAATCTCACCCGGTCTGGGATTGGAGCCGCCGCCCACAAGGCCGGGCGCAGAAATGGTATGATGCGGGCTTCGGAAGGGGCTATTCTGTACCAGCGGATTTTTGGGAGAAAGAAGTCCCATGACCGAATGAATTTTCGTCACCTCCAGAGCCTCCTCCTTAGAAAGCTCCGGCAATATGGAAGGCAGACGCTTGGCCAGCATACTCTTACCGGATCCCGGCGGCCCCACCAGCAGCACATTATGTCCGCCGGCAGCCGCAATCTCCAGAGCGCGCTTGGCATTTTCCTGCCCCTTGACGTCGGCAAAATCCAGCGGCTCTATCGCAGCGTCCGCAGGCTGCCAAACCGGAGACGGCTCCAGCAGTCTCTCCCCTCGCAGGTGCGCGGTCAGACTTTGCACATCCGAAACGCCGTAGACCCGAAGTCCCTCCGCCAAGGACGCCTCCAGAGCGTTTTCTTCCGGAACGTACAAGGCCTCAAAGCCTTCCTCCCGGGCGGCAAGGGCCATGGGAAGAACGCCGGGAACGCCCCGGAGCTTCCCCTCCAGGCTCAGCTCCCCAATGAAGGCGCTGCGCTCCTTTGGCAGACGCAATGAACCGTTGGCCGACAAAATACCAAGCAAAATTGGAAGATCATAGAGCGTTCCGGACTTTTTTGTCCCAGCCGGGGCCAAATTCAGCGTAATGCGGCTGACCGGAAACTTGAAACCGCAGTTTTTCACGGCGGCACGAACCCGTTCCCGCGCCTCTTTGACTGCCGTGTCCGGCAGGCCCACCACGTCAAAGTTGGGCAGCCCATTGGTGATATAGCACTCCACCGACACCTCATAGCCCTCGATTCCACGAAGTCCCAGAGAACTGACATGACTCAGCATGAAAAGACCGCCTCTCTTCTCTTATCTCTTATCATATTGTATCATACTACATTCCGGTTCAAAACTCAACATTTTCCAAAAGTGGGATTGCGTAAAACTTGACTCGGTTTTTTTTACAGAAAAAAGCAAGATTTTTCTCATTATTCATTTACACTTGGCGAAGATTATGTTAAAATAAGGTGTAAAAATCTGATACTCTGTAGGTTCATTTACAGAGTACATAATAGGAGGTCAAATAACTTGTCCAGAAAATTCATCACAATGGACGGTAACAACGCTGCAGCGCATGTATCTTATGCGTTTACCGAAGTGGCGGGCATCTATCCCATCACCCCCTCCAGCCCCATGGCTGACTATGTCGATCAGTGGGCTGCCCAGGGTCGGAAAAACATCTTCGGTACAACTGTCAAAGTCTGCGAAATGCAGTCTGAGGCCGGCGCTTCCGGTACTGTCCATGGCTCTCTGGCGGCTGGTGCTCTGACCACGACCTATACCGCTTCTCAGGGTCTGCTCCTGATGATCCCGAATATGTATAAAA
>CAYTXW010000057.1:0-8887 GCA_964441575.1 uncultured Oscillospiraceae bacterium | reverse complement strand
ATTGCATCCAGAGAAATTTACACCGAGTAAAAAGGAAAGGCTGGTATATCACAATGAAATATGATTTTACGACCGTTTGGGAAAGGCACGGAAAAGACGCGGCTGCAGTAGATACCTTGGGCCTTGCCCCCGGCTTTGGACCGGGCGCCCCGAAGGAGGGCTTCAGCGCTATCTCCATGTGGGTGGCCGATATGAACTTTGCCACATGCCCCAGTGTTGTCGAGGCCATTGAGGAGCGGATCAAGCATCCTCTCTTCGGCTATTTCTATCCCTATCCCAACTACTATGAAGCCATCATTCGCTGGCAAGAAGTCCACAACAAGGTCACCGGGCTGCGGCCTGAACACATCGGCTATGAAAACGGGGTACACGGCGGAAACGTCACTGCTCTGCGGGTTCTCTGCTCCCCCGGCGACAAGGTCCTGCTCAACACGCCGGCTTACAACAGCTTTATCCGCAACCTGAAGGACTTGGGATATAACGGCGTCTTCTCGCCCATGTTCCAGGACGAGAACGGGATTTGGCGAATGGATTTCGAGGATATGGAACAGAAAATCGCACGCAACCACATTCATACCGCTGTTTTCTGCTCTCCCCATAACCCCCTCGGACGCGTTTGGGAGCGGTGGGAAATCGAGCAGTTTATGGCCCTATGCCAAAAGTACGATGTGTATGTGATCTCCGACGAGATCTGGTCCGACTTGGTCTTCCCCGGCTATCAGCACATCCCCACCCAGTCAATAAGCGAGGACGCGAAGATGCGGACCGTTGCTACATATGCCCCCTCCAAGACCTTCAATCTGGCAGGCCTGGTGGGCAGCTATCACATTATTTACAATCGCACCTTACGGGATCGGATCAACCGCGAAGCTTCCCTGACCCATTACAACAACATGAATGTCCTGTCCATGCACGCCCTGCTGGGCGCCTACCGGCAGGAGGGATATGAGTGGGTGGAGGAGCTGTGCCAAGTGCTGGCCGGCAACGCTCAATACGCCTGCGACTATATCGAGCAGCATTTCGAGGGGGTCAAGGCCGCTCGTCCCCAGGGTACCTATATGCTGTTTGTCGACTGCACAGACTGGTGCAAGGCCCACGGCAAGACCATTGACAATGTCCTACAGGCCGGTTGGGATGTAGGCGTTGCATGGCAGGATGGCCGCCTCTTCAATGGCCCCTGCCACATCCGCATCAATCTGGCCTCTCCGCTGAGCCTCATTCAGGAGGCCTTTGACCGAATGGATCGGTACGTCTTCAACGCATAGGCATTTCATATTCCGGCGGTATTCCGTGTCATAGGAATACCGCCGGAATCGCAGGAAAGGGGAAAATTTCCATGTCAAATCAAGCAATCAGCACCCAGACCGCCCCAGCCGCCATGAATGAGGTCTATTCCACCTTCTTCACCGCGCCTTACCCGGCCCGAGCGGCTTTTCAGGTACTCTCTCTGCCCAAGGGCGCCCGGGTGGAGATTGAGGCCGTGGCGGTCCAATAATCGCAGCGTTCAAGAGCCTGCCTGCGATACCTCTGATATCAGAAGGAACCAGATTTGTATTGGAATACCGTGAAGAACTTTCAGAAAAATATCTGTAAAAGCATATGCCCGCCGCAGCAGAGTAAATTCTGATGGGCATCAGAAATTTCCAGTTAAAAAGAGAAAGGAATGGAAAAAAATGAGCTTTGATCATGTATTTACCCCACTTCAAATCGGTTCGCTGACAGTCAAAAACCGTGTCCTGCTTGCTCCCATGGAAGGCACTGAGATGATTGACTGGCTGGTGACCCGTAAATCCAAAGCAGACAAGGTTCACGACTATTACATTGAGCGTGCAAAGGACGGTGTGGGTCTTATCATTCCCGGCATGGTTCCCGTCCGCTCCATGATCGGAAGCAAATGGCTCTACAAATCTCCGAAGGTCTTTGACGAAGTGGCTCCGTTGGTGAAAGAGATCCATCAGTACGGTGCCAAAATGTTCTTCCAATTGGGGGTGTTCTGTGGTCGTAACTTTGTGATGCCCACACAGACCACCAAACTGGTGGACAACAAGGTATTGGGCTTCCTTGCCAAACCGGTCATGAATATGAAAGTAAATCTGGTAGCCTGTGACGAAGGGGAACCGGATGTATTCTTCCCGGAATACAAATGCCGCGCTCTAACCACCGAGGAGATTGAGCAGTATGTGGACGCCTATATCCGGTGCGCTGTGTTATGCAAGAAAGCCGGCGTGGATGGCGTAGAAGTCCATGCTGTCCACGAGGGTTATCTGATGGATCAGTTCACCTTGCCATATTGCAACCACAGAACGGACAAATATGGCGGCAGCTTTGAAAACCGCTATCGCTTTGCCACTGAAGTGATCCGGGGCATCAAAAAAGCCTGCGGAAAGGACTTCCCGGTATCCCTGCGCTACAGCGTGACCAGCAAGACCATCGGCTTCAATGTTGGCGCTGTTCCGGGAGAGAAATTTGTGGAGGCCGGGCGCACCATGGAGGAATCGGAAAAGGCGATCAAGCTGCTCCGCGAAGCCGGGGTGGATATGTTTAACTGCGATAACGGCACCTATGATGCCTGGTATTGGTCGCACCCGCCGGTCTATATGCCGCTGAACTGCAACTTGGAGGATGTGAAGCATATCAAAAAGTTCACCGACGCGCCGGTCTATTGTGCCGGACGGATGCAGCTTGCGAATGCGGAGGATGCCATCAGCCAGGGAGAAATTGACGGCGTGACGATTGGACGGCAGTTCTTGGCGGATGAGCAATTTCTGACCAAAGCAAGAGCCGGCCGGATGGAGGACATCCGTCCTTGTATCTCCTGTCACAGTGGATGTCTGCCCGCAGCAACCTATAAAGGCGTGGGCGTCGAAATGGATATGAAGGATCATGCTGACCCCAGAATGTGCGCTTTGAACTGCCGCACCTTTGCGGAAAAGAAATACACTTCCCATATCGCAAAGGAAAAAAGGCGCTTTGCTGTCATTGGCGGCGGAATAGCCGGAATGGAATTTGCTCTCCAGGCGGCGAAACGTGGACATACTGTGGATTTGTATGAACGCACCGATAAATTGGGCGGCGTCTTCATTGCGGCCTCGGCACTGTCCTTCAAGGAGAAGGACAAAGATTTGCTGAATTGGTATCGCCGGCAACTGGAAAACTCCAGTGTCCATGTGCATATGAATACTGAAGTCAAATCTCTTGATGATCTGGATGCGGATGAAATTGTGGTGGCCACAGGCGCAACTGCGCGGAAGCTGAAGATTCCCGGCGGCGAACTGGCCATCTCCGCAATCGACTATCTGCTGGATCAGAACAAGGCGGGACAGCGGGTGGCCGTGATCGGCGGCGGACTCACCGGCTGCGAAATTGCCTATGAGCTGGCACTCCAAGGCAAGGAACCTGTTCTGGTGGAAATGGTAGATGACCTTATAAAAGTGAAGGGCGTTTGTATGGCTAATTCTTCCATGCTGAAGGATCTGATGCGCTATTATAAGGTGCCCGTTTATCTGGAGACCTCCGCAAAAGCAATCAAAAACGGTTCCATTGTGCTGGAAACCAAAGAAGGCGAAGTGGAACTGCCGGTGGATACGGTCATCACCTCAATCGGCTATATTAGCGATAATTCGTTGGGAGAAAACAAAGGAAATGTACATTTGCTTGGTGATGCCTCCCACGTCGGCAACCTGAAAACCGCAATCTGGGATGCGAACGATTTGATTCTGCAGTTGAGTGAAGCAGTGTGATGACTTAGCTGAGAGCATCTCCGAGGATGGCCGCATATCTGCAAGCAAAACGGCATATCGCCAGGGAGTCAGCACAGCCTTCGCAAGCATGGCATTTTGGGAGAGCATCCGGTTTTTGCTTGTTGGGAAGCATTCCAAGCCCTTTGAACTGCCCTCGTCGTTACAAGCTTCGTATCGTTCGCTTCCGGCTAAAGCCGAAAGCTCATTCGCTCCGCTCTCCTCCTCTCCCCGCAAGGTCTATTGACCTTGCGGGGACTTCTGTAGGCTGGCTGCGCGGCAAAATGCCGCTTGTGCTGTTGAATCCGCATGCTGAAATTTCATGGGCGCGCCTCCGTTCCTTTTGATGGTTTCATCATGCCGCAGTCTTGCATTTCTGTCCAATCTTTGCTATCATGGATTTATAAAAAGGAGGAAAGACAAATGCAGAAAACTAGACTTCGGAATTACGCGAAGCTTATTGCCCGAGTGGGCGTCAACGTACAGAAGGGACAGGACGTGTTTCTGTTCGCCGGGCTGGATCAGCCGGAATTCGTAGCTATGGTGACAGACGAGCTGTACAAGGCCGGTGCGCGGAAGGTGTTTGTGGAATTCAGCTTCCAGCCTCTCCAGAAGCTTCATGTGCGTCACCAGAGTGTCAAGGCCCTGTCCACCGTGGAGCCGTTTGAGGAAGCCAAGCTCCAATATATGGCCGACAAGTTCCCCTGCCGTCTGTTTCTGACGTCGGATGACCCGGATGGGCTTAAGGGCGTCAATGTGGAGAAAATGGCCAAGGGCAAGCAGGGCACCTATCCCATCACCAAGCCCTACCGCGATGCCATAGAGGACAAGCACCAGTGGTGCATCGCCGGGGTCCCCGGCGCGGCCTGGGCCAAAAAAGTCTTCCCCGGCGAACCGAAAGGACGAGCCATTGAAAAGCTGTGGGAGGCCATTCTCTCCACCGCCCGTGTCACCGACGATCCCATTGCCGCCTGGGAAGCCCACAACAGGGATCTGAACAGCCGGTGTGCTTATCTCAACAGTCTTGGAATTGAGCGCCTGGAATACCACGCCTCCAACGGCACCAATCTGACCGTAGGCATGATTCCCCAGGCCAAATTCTGCGGTGGCGGCGAAGAAACCCAGTCCGGCGTGTTCTTCAATCCCAATATGCCCACGGAGGAGTGTTTTGTCACTCCCATGAAGGGTCAGGCTGAGGGCGTTGTCCATGCCTCCAAGCCTCTGAGCTACCAGGGACAGCTAATTGAGGACTTCTGGTTCCGCTTTGCGGGCGGCAAGGTGGTGGAGGCCCACGCGGAGAAAAACGACGCCGTGCTGCAAAAAATGATCAACATGGATGAGGGTTCCCGGTATCTGGGCGAATGTGCGCTGGTCCCCTATGACAGTCCCATCAATCAGACCGGCCTACTGTTCTATGAAACTCTGTTTGATGAGAATGCCTGCTGCCATCTGGCCCTGGGCATGGGTTTTCCGGGTACCCTCGAGGGCAGCCGGGATATGACGCTGGAAGAAATACACGCCCTGGGTGTCAACGACTCCATGATTCATGTGGATTTCATGATCGGTACTCCCGATCTGGAGATTCTGGCCCACTGCCGTGACGGCAGAACCGTACCGGTCTTCCAAAACGGCACTTGGGCGTTCTAATAGCGAATTACGATTGGAGGTATCTGCCATGCTGCAGGATATTGTAACAGGGCAAAAAGCCCTGTTTCCCGCCGAGAAACACACAGAGCTTCGTGTGCAGTGCAACAGCCGCCGCCGGGTGGCTCTGGTCAACGGCAGTCTGATGACAAACACTCGCACCGATGAATCCGGCGTGTCCGCCCGGGTTTATCAAAACGGCGTATACGGTCTTTCCTCTGCTGCGGACTGCTCGGAAGAAGCGGTGAAGACCGTACTGGAGGCCGCCGGACGCAATGCGGCGTTCTTGGGCAGTCACGCCGGGAAGAACAAGGGTCCGTTGCCACCTGTCTCCCAAGGCCGGCAGCTGACGTGCCAGCCGTGGAAGGATGTGGCACAGCGGGACTATATTGATTTTGCCAAAGCGGTGGACAACTACATTGTCCGCACCTACCCCGACCTGAAAAGCCGTCAGATCGTGGCCTACGCCGACACGGTTGAAAAGGTGCTGGCCGTCTCCGACGGATGGGATTTCCACGGCGTCACACCCCGGAGCTATCTCTACGTCACCATGACGGCGGAGACTCCCTCCGGCACGCCGGTGGAGGTTACGGAAATCTTCGGCGGCTTCGGCACCTTTGACCAGCAGTTTTCTGACCCGGCTCTGCTGGCCCCGCAGCTGGAGCGCTGCCACCGGCAGCTGATGGACAAACGCAACGGTGTCCACCCGGAGGCCGGCGTCCACACGGTGGTCATGGCCGGAGCGCTGGCCGGAATGCTGGCCCATGAGGCCGTGGGCCACACGGTGGAGGCCGATCTGGTGCTGGCAGGCAGCGTGGCCGCCAGCAATCTGGGCAAGCAGGTGGCCTCTGAGCTGGTCAGCCTGACGGATTTTGCCCACACCGCCTTCGGCGCGCCTGCGCCCCTGCCCGTCTATGTGGATGACGAGGGCGTTAAGGCCGAGGACGCGCCAATCATTCAAAATGGCATTCTGACCGGCTACATGCACTCTCGTACCAGTGCTGAGCTGCTGGGCATGAAGCCCCAGGGCAACGCCCGGGCCTGGCTCTTCTCCGATGAGCCGCTGATCCGGATGCGGAACACCGCCATTCATCCCGGCTCTTCCAAGTTGGAGGACTTGATTGCCTCGGTGGACGACGGCTATTATCTGATGAACACCAACAACGGTCAGGCCGATGCCACAGGCGAATTTATGTTCGGCGTCTGCATGGGCTATGAGATCAAGCACGGCAAGCTGGGCCGCGCCATTCTGGACACCACCATCTCCGGCATTGCCTTTGACATGCTGAAAACCGTGGACATGGTGTCCGATACCGTAGTCTGGGAAAGCAGCGGTTTCTGCGGCAAAAAACAGATTATTCCCGTGGGCCTGGGTGGCCCCGCCCTGCGCTGCCAGGTGAAGATAGGAGGCCGGTAATGATGAAGGATTTACAGAACATTGCGAAAAAAGCCCTTGAAGCCCTGCAGGAGCAGGGCGCAACCCTGGCTTCCTGCGTGATTTCCGAGACGGAGACCAACGAATTGACCGCAGAGACCGAGGGCATGACGCTGCTGCGTACTCTCTTTGACCAGAGTGCCGCGCTGACCGGCATTGCCGGGGGCCGGAAGGGTGCCAGTTCCATCAACCGGCTGGATGAAGCCTCTCTGCGCACCGCTGCGGCGGAGGCCATGGAGGGCGCAAAAGCCGCCGAGCCGGACGACTGCTGGGAGTTGGCGGCGGAGGGCGGCGAATGCATCGCCTGGGGTTCCCGGACCTGCGACCTGGACAAGCTGCTGTTCCGGACCCGGGAGCTGCTGGATACCATTGCCCGTGATCATCCGCTGCTGATTGCCAGCCAGGTCATCGCCGCTCACACGGCCAATCGAGAGGCATACGCCAACACAAACGGCGTATGCTACGAGCTGACGTCCGGTTATTACAGCTTTTCTCTGGAGGTGACAGGCCACCAGGGAGACAAGACCTCCTCTTTTAACTACTGCCAGGTGGAGATGCTGGATCTGGACCGGCCTATTCTGGAGCAGGGAAACATGCCACAGACACTCCAAAACGCAGAGCGGCTCATTGATCCCCCGGCCATGCACGGCAAATTCCAGGGAACCGTGGTTTTCACGCCGGATATTCTGCCCGATGTGCTTTATTCCGCCGTGGCGAAGTTCGCCAGCGATGAAAGCATGATTCGTGGCACCTCCGCCTGGAAGGACAAGCTGGGCCAGCAGGTGGCCGATCCGGCCATTACCTTCGGCAGCCATCCTCTGGATGCGCGCATTGCCATGGGCGCACGAATCAGCGACGAGGGCTACAAGTCTGAAAACTATAACATTGTGGAGCATGGCATCTTGAAGCAGATGGCCCTGAGCCAGTATGCCGCCAATAAAACCGGCGGTGTCCGCGCTCCCAACGATGACATGAGCCTCGTGATGGAGCCGGGGACCACGCCGCTGCGCGATTTAATCCGGGGCATTGACCACGGTCTGCTGGCCGGCTACTTTTCCGGCGGCCAGCCGAGCAGCAGCGGTGATTTTTCCGGCGTGGCAAAGAACAGCTATCTCATCGAGCATGGCGAGCTGAAGCCCATCTGCGAGGTTATGATTAGCGGCAATCTGGCAGAAATGCTGAACCATCTGGTGGGAATCTCCCAGGAGACCGTCTGTGACGGTTCCATGGTCATTCCCTGGGCCGCCTTTGACGGCATTACCATCGCGGGGAACTAAATCTAAAATTCTAGGAGCAGAACGATATGATCTCAATCCAAGCGCTGTATGATCTCAACCACACCCTGGCCGCGCCGCTGCTGGAGAATCTTCAATACCCGTGGGAGGCGCTTCCGGAGATCAGCGGCTTTCTCCGTGCCTTAGGTCCGGCTCTGCCGGAAGCGGAATATGACCATCCGGCGGAGTTGGTATGGATCGCGAAAAGCGCCGTGGTGGCCCCCACCGCTAGCATCACCGGGCCTTGCATCATCGGGCCGCAGGCGGAAATCCGCCACTGCGCCTTTATCCGCGGCAACGCCCTGGTGGGCGCCGGTGCCGTAGTGGGTAACTCCACAGAGCTGAAAAACGTGATTCTGTTCGACAAGGTCCAGGTGCCTCACTACAATTATGTGGGCGACTCCATTCTGGGCTATGGGGTGCACATGGGCGCAGGGGCCATTACATCCAACGTAAAGAGCGACAAGAAGCCGGTGATAATCAAGGACGGTCCGGCGCAGATGGAGACTGGCCTGAAAAAGGTCGGCGCTATGATTGGCGACGGCGTGGAAATCGGCTGCGGCAGTGTGCTGAATCCCGGCACCGTCATCGGCCGGGGCAGCCGCGTCTATCCTCTGTCCAGCGTCCGGGGCGTCATCCCGGCCAACCGCATTTACAAGCGTCAGGGCGAAGTGTGCGAATTAAAGGGATAGCTCGGAGCGGGAATTGAACCACCGGGAAAGCAGTCCATTTCTCCACATGGTCCTTTAGGCATAACATGCAGGAGGCTGCTTAAGCCTCTTGATGACTACAGAGCA